>CAVHXL010000011.1:0-22473 GCA_963639885.1 bacterium
CAGGCAAGCTGCCTGTCGACATCTTTGCGGTAGCTACCAGCGCAGACGGCTCCTCAACCATCGACACCAACACGGCTCTCTATCCCTTCGGCACTGGCGAGACGATTTAGCCTCGTCCTTGCGTGCGGGCGCGGTACTCGCGCGGGGTGCAGTGGTGGTCGCGGCGGAAGAGCTGGGTAAAGTCTCTCGGGCTTTTGATGCCCACGATCTCGGTGAAGTAGCGAAGCCTCTCGCGTTCGCAGATGCCTGCGGCCGCCGCGACCTGCTCATGGCTTGGGCAAGGTGACCGCAGAAGGCCTTTTCTGCCTCGTCTTTGGGCTCGAGCAGCATAAGGTCGACACCCGTCGCGGTCTTGAGCGGGGTGGTGTAGCGCTGCGCGATGGCAGCGCCTACGCCACCGGCGACCAGGGCCTCGTCATAGTCCTACGGCAGGGCCGTGGGATTGGTTCAACTTTTCGTCCGCAGTCCCACGTGGCCCATTATTGAGTTGACATATACACCCAATTGGCACTCACAGTGTAGGGTTATTACGCTTTGTGCGGGCGGTTTGCTGGTTCGCCTCGACGATCAACTAGTACTTCCTACGGGTGGCACGGCAACGCCCTCTGCGTTCGGCTGCGCATGGCATGCCTTAGCAGAAAGTGCATTCGCACCGACCGTATCGGAGGTGCCCCATAGTTTCCGATTCGCCATGGCGTACAGGGGCACGTTGCGCATCCAGTCCTGCTCGCGGTAGCCTGACATGCTGAAGCGTAGCGCGACGGCATCGGGATGCTTCTCCTTGAAGGCGCGCAGGCTCTTCGCCCGCAGGTTCTCCTCAGCCTTGACCTCGATGGCTACCACCCGGTTTTTATGCTGTACCAGGAAGTCGATCTCGCCTGTCGAGTTCTCCGCCGACCAGTAGTACGGGGCGAGCCCGCATTCGGAGACCAGCTGCTGGCAGACGTACTGCTCGGCCAAAGCCCCTTTGAACTCTGTGAAAATGCCGCTGCCGCCAATCACGGTGTCCTTATCCAGGTGAACCATCGCGCCTAGAAGGCCGACATCTACCATGAAGAGCTTGAACGCGGTGTCGTCGGCATACGGACACAAGGGCAGCCCCGGCTTCGAAATCCTGCGCACGCGCGTTACGAGCCCCGCTTGCTCCAGCCAGGTGATGCCTGATTGGTAGTTGCGCGCCCTGGCTCCCTTGGCGATGTGGCCGAAGACGAACTTCTTGTTCTCCAGACTCAGGTGCTGGGGTATGGACCTCCATGCTGCGATGGCGTACTCGGATTCGACACGCGTGAGGTGCTTTGAGATGTCGAGCTCGTAACCGCGCAATATTTGCTCCTGCACTGCGCGGGCGTCCTCAAGCATGCCATGGTTGAGGAATGCTTCAACCGCTTCGGGCATCCCGCCCACGTAGTAGTACTGGCGCAGCAACGGGATGAGCTTGCCGGCAAAGGAATCGATCATGGAGGGGTCGTCGTAGGCGATGAGCTCTGCCATGTTGGTGTTTCCAGTCGCGACGAGGAACTCCCCGAAACCCATGGGGTACATGTCGAGCGTGTCCACCTTGCCCACCGGGTAGCCTGTTCCGCTGTGAATGGTGATCCCCAGAAGCGAGCCAGCGGCCGCGACGGCATATCCTGGCGCGTCCTCGCAGAAGTACTTCAGGGAGGTCAGCGCCTTGGGGCATTCCTGAATCTCGTCGAGGATGATGAGCGTCTCGCCCTCAACTATACGTTCGCCTGTGGCAAACTGGAACGCCGAGATGAGTCGGGGTATGTCGTAACCCAGATCGAACTGCTCCTGCATTCTTGCGTTCTGGTCGAGGTTGATGTAGACGACGTTTGCAAACTGGGTCCTGCCGAACTCTTTGAGGAGCCACGTCTTGCCGACCTGTCTTGCGCCGTTGAGGATGAGCGGCTTGCGCCTGGGGTTGTCCTTCCACTCGATGAGCTTCCTCATCAGCGTTCTGTCCATGTTGCGCCTCCTAAAACAATTACGTCCTTATTTTCGCACAAAATGGAGAAAGTAAGGACGTAATATTGTTAATAATGGAGAATATCAGTCGGAATATCTATTCCCACTCAGTGACTAATTGAATCCGAGCGCTGCCGATACATGTCGCATCATGCCGCCAAGGGGTTGATTCGTGCGCAATTTGAGCGAATCGGCTCCTTGATTCGCGATTTCGGGAATGACTCAATTGATTCGAGAAACCGCAGTTCGCTTTTTAGTCACTCCCAGGTTTCCGCCGGGGTTCGTAACGGGTGGCTTAAAAGGGAGTGATTCGGGGACGCGCCTAAATGCGTCTTGAAACAATATCGGGCACCCTCGGCCTTGGCGGCCCTTTTGGTCGTTGCTGCGATGGATTCGGGCTTCTGGGTACGCACTCGCAGGGGGGCGCGGTGGCCAGGGCGGCACTTGTGTTCGCGATGGTTTCCCCCTTGTGAATTTACCATGCTACAATACAGCAAAATATGTAGCATGAAAGGACGGGATGGCAAAACGAAGGGAATCAAGGAAACAGCTGCGGCGAACGGTGGCTTCCTGACTGCGTCGATGGCAGGGGAGAACGGCATCCGAAGTCGCGATCTCGCGGATGCGGTGAAGCGCAGCGACCTCGTCAGGGTCGAACGAGGCCTGTACTGCACGCCAGACACCTGGGAGGACGAGTACGTAGTGGCGCAGCACCGCTTCGCGCGCGGCGTGTTCTCGCACGACGCCGCGCTCTACCTGCTCGGGCTTTGCGACTCCGCGCCCGAGTCGCTCACGATGAGCTTCCCGAGGGGCTACAACCCGTCCTCTGCGAAAAGGGAGGGCATCGTGGCGAAGTCATCGCCGGAGGGGTTGCACGACCTCGGGCTCTCCGAGCTCGCGACGCCGTACGGCAACGCGGTGCGGGCCTACTGCGCCGAGCGGACCCTGTGCGACATGTTGCGCGGCACGTCGTCGCCCGACCTGCAGCTGCTCTCCCCGGCGTTCCGATCGTACTTCTCGTCCGAGGGGCGCAACCTGCCGAAGCTGCAGTCGTTCGCCGACAAGCTCGGCGTGGCCGCGAAGGTGAGAAAATACATGGAGGTGCTGCTTTGAAGACCAGGAACGCCATGCAGCTCAAGGCGCTCATCAACAACAGGGCGAAGGCGGCGGGCGTGTCGCCCCAGCTGATGCTGCAGAACTACATGCTCGAACGCCTGATCGACCGAATTTCCAGATCATCTTGGCGCGATTGCATCATCGTGAAGGGCGGCATGCTCATCGGGTCTCTCATCGGCGTGGACAGGCGCACCACGAAGGACCTCGACACCACCGTGAGGGGCTTCACCCTAACCCATTCGAAGGCCGCCGAGGTGTTCGGCGAGATCTGCGCGATAGACGCAGAAGACGACCTTTCCTTCGAGCTGCTGCGCACGGACGATATCCGCGAGGCGGACGAGTACCCGGGCATCCGGGTGTTCCTGCGCGCTTGCTACGACCCGTTGGCCGTCCCGCTCACGGTCGACGTGACGACCGGGGACAAGATCACGCCCAGCGCCATCGCGTACGAGTACCCGTTCGTGTTCGACGAGGGCTCTGCGATGGTCATGGCCTACCCGCTGGAAACCGTGATGGCCGAGAAGATCGAGACCGTCCTGGCGAGGAACGTCGCGACCACGCGCATCCGCGACTTCTACGATATCTACGAGCTCTGGCGCGTTCGGGGCCATGCGGTCCATGCTCATACCCTCGCCCAGGCCCTTGCGGCGACGTGCGAGAAGCGCAACAGCCGGGAGGCGGTCGGGCGTCGCGAGGAAATCATCGATGGCATGATGGCGGATGCGGGCCTTCGCCGGCAATGGCGGACGTACGCCTCGAAGCACTCTTACGCCGCAAGCTTGTCTTTCGAGGAAACGCTCGATGCCGTTCGGGAAGTCATGGAATCCATAACGCCTTTTCTGTAATCGCTGAGGACCGCTCACCTGCTCAGGAGGCAATCGCCGATCGAATGGAAGAATATGCTCAGAGGGGTTCCTTTTGGTTGGCTGCAGCAAACGGATGCTTCTAGCTTTTCAGAGAGGGATAGCTAGTAATTCTCAGAAGTTAGGCCTCGGTGTTTGAAAGCAGCGAGGAAAAATCGTCAGTAACTAAACCTCAACGCTTACCTGCAAAGCAAATTATTCGGCTGGTGGCAATGTCGGGAATAAGTGGCAATATCCAACGTGTAGCCATTGCTGGGTTTTGGCGGTTTAATTTGAGTTTGCAGGGGTCGAAATAGGCGCTTTTCGTGCTCGGGGACAAAAAGCGCACCGTATGCTTCGGGAGTAGTTGCAAGGCATGCGTATCGCCCTGTGCCGCCCTATGCCGCCCGGTATGGCTAGAGGGAGTATAGACCCAGGTCATCCGCATAAAGAAAGCCCTCGATTCCTTTCGGAATCGAGGGCTTGATTCGCTCGATTACTCACCTGAAATGCAGGTGGCTTGGTACTGACCTCGTACCAAACGGTACTCGGCGGTACTCAGCGGGACAAACACACCCCAGGTCAAAGCCCTGTTTTGTTATTCCCACTCAATGATGACATCGTTGCTCATAGTTGCTGCAAACCCTCTCCTGTTGCTCTGGGTTATCACGCATTATCTCACGTATCTCGGCGCTTAAACTCAATTTAAACTCAGGACATTTTGTCAGGCACATTAGACCGCTTATTCAGCATCGGGCTCCTCGAGCCTCTTCATCCAGCTGAGAATTTTCCCGTTGTCGAGATAGCTGAGGAGAGGTCCCTCGCAGAATCTGTGCTCATGTTGGTTATTTTGCATCAGAGCATGCTTAGAAAGGCATTTAATTCAATCAAGGCGTTACTCGCAATAAAAAGCGACCCGGGAAAATCCGAGTCGCTTGATTTCGCCTTATAGCTGTAGGAAAACGCCTGTTTACTGAGCGTCCTCTTCCTCCTCAACCAGAACGCTGAGGCTCAGCCGAGCCATGCGCTTGCCTGACTTCAGGCCGATGCGCTCAATTTTCATGCGGGCCTTTTGGGCAAGCTCAAGCGGTGCCTCGCCGAACCACGAGTACTCAACGCTGCAGGCTGCAATATCTTCGGCAACCGAGATCATGGCCCTATCGTGTCCAAGGATCTTGCTCCGCTGCTCCTTCGTCGTTCGCGCCGTGTCGAAGTAACGCAACTCGGGGGAAAGTCCGTTCACCATGCCCAGGAACAGGACGCGCTCAACCTGCAGCCCCGCTCCATCGATGAAGCTGCCAATGCGCACAGCACCGTCTTGCCTGAAGTGCGGCAAGTGCATGCGATCGAAGGCCGTCGTCACCATCTGGTCGGCGCCAAGCGCCTCGCTGGCGTCAGAGCCAAGGCACAGCTGCAGAACCAGGTTGGGGGTTCGGGCATCGGGTCCGTACAGGTTCGCGGTCACGTAATCAAGAAGCGCCCTTCCCGTCAGTCCTTGGGCGCCCTCAACAAGCCTCTCCGCAGTTTCAACGGCTTGTGCAACGCGGCCCAGCCCGTTCACGGATTCGGGAGCCTGGGTTATGCGGGCCAAATCGCGCGCCTGCGCCAGCATTCCGTCAAGGGCCGCCTGCTGCTTAGCGCCATTGGATCGCAGCACCGCTAGGGCACCGCAGTTGCCCAGCCAATCGCCGAATCCGCACCAGCTGCGCCAGGCAACGCAATCATGGGGATTGGCGATAAGCGCAAGCACGGTGAGGATGGCCTCGGTCTGGCACTTGCCCAGGTCGCGCACATCGCCCGACAACGCGTTCCTATCGAAGGCCAGCTCGACGGCAAAGCCTTGCTGGGCCAAGGCGGCTGCGGCATTGCGGGCCCACACCCGATTGGGTGTGGCGACGTAAAGGTCCTCTGCCCCCAACTGGGCTGCTTCGGCCAGATGAGCCAGTTCGTCTGCCGGCGTGGCGCAGGCATGGATGCTTTGCCGGGGCTTGTCCTGTGGATCCGCCTTGATGAATTCAGTATGGGGGTTGATGCGCAGAAGCTCGTCAGCGCCTTGGGCATAGGGATACGATTCGAACACGGTGGTGCAAACCTGCTCGCAGGCTGCAGCGGTGATGCTTTCTCGGGCCAGGAGGTTGGCTGCAAACTGTGAGGCGCGGCAATGGCTTTGGTAACCGTCGACGAACACGTGGGCGCGCGACCAGCGATCCAGGGCCGCCTGCGAGGATCGGAGGTAGTTGACCAGCAGGTTGCCCAACTCGGGTTCGAGGATGCCCCGGATGAAGCCCAGGCATTCGCGCAGCTGGGTGAAGGTGGTGGTCTCCTGATCGTTGATGAGCCAGTTGGGGTTATCGTCCCCCAACTCGGAAAGGGTTTTGTAGAAGAACTGCAGCATCTCGCGCAGGCGCTTCGGGTCCATGCCGTAGCCACGCATGTCCTGCATGAGGAAGGATTCCTCGAAGGGGACCAGCAGGCGGGCGTCGCGCCCGGTGATGGCCTGGGCCTCGTCGGTGGCAAGCACCTCCAGAGCCAAGGCTCGCATGGTGGTGATGTGCAGGCTTGCCGCAGCCTCGGGTACGCCCAGGGCCTCGGCCTCATCGGCTATGGCACGTAACAGGGCATCCTCCCCGTTGGGGGTGGCGCTTATCACCAGCAGGTCTTCGGGCCGGGCCCCTTGCGAAAGCGTTCGTGAAACCTGCGCTGCAAGCTTGCGTGTGTTCATGCGGACGCTGGATCCGCGTATCAAACGGCATTCCGGTGTCGATGGGATGCTGGTGGTCAGCTTCACGGGATTGGCGATGTATTGCGCGCCTGCTACTTTCTCGGACACGGTCGAGCACCTGCTTTCTTCTTGAATGGTCAGATGGGCGCTGGCTTAGGGGCGCACCAGAAGTTGGCGGGCAGCCGGCACGGAGAGAACCCAGTTGCCCATAATCGAATACTGGCTGGAATGCCAGCTTGGCGAGGAGCCGACACTGCAACCCACGCGTCGGCTCCTCTCCAAGCCCTCCGTTGCGAAGGACTTGGCGTGATTGCGTTGCCTACTTGCCGATCGGTGATGCGTTCTCAGATGGCTCGGCCTTGGCCAGGAAGGGAAGGGTGAGCGCGTGGGACGGGCAGTTCTCCATGCAGGCGCGGCAACGGGTGCATTCGCGCATGGGCGTGCCCTGCTCGGGATGTCGCGGATTGATGCCTTCGGGGCACACCTGGGCGCAGCGTCCGCAGTGCTTGTCCTCGGAGGTTTCAAGGCACGCGCAATCGTTGATGGCAGGCTTGAAGGTCCGGTTGCCGCGGGCGACCAAGCTCATCAGGGCCGAAAGCGGGCAAATCTTCGAGCACCACTTGCGGAAGAACACCACCTCAACAAGCAGCAGTGCGGGCACGATGATGACGCTCCAGGAAACATCGCCGAATCCGAACAGGCGGATAAGCAGCAGCACCGTGGCGAAGGACAGGCCGATGGGGCACACCAGGCAGAAGACGGGGAATCCGAAGATAGCGGCGGAAAGAAGAGACCCGCCAAGCACCAGGTGGCGCGAGTCGAAAGCCGCCCTATGGGAAGCGCATCCGCCCTTGAGCAGGGATTTCTCCTCGTCGGTCAGCTCGTCTGGCAGCGGCGCCCCCTCGGCGGACTCGATGCGGCCCTCAAGCAACTGGGCCTTATACGCTGCAACCGATTCCTTCGAAGCCTCGGTCACCTGAGGCTTATTACGATTCAGGATGCTTCGCAGCTTCGACACCACGGGCACTGGGCAGATCCAAGAGCAGAAGGCGCGGCCCACCAGCAGGATCAGGATAAGGGCGATGGCCAGCGATACCAGCGCTCGGGGCATGAGCAGCTTCGATGCCAGCAGGGTGCCCAGGGCACCCAGGGGGCAGATGAGCGAGATGTCGCCCCATCCGATGGCGCTGGTGGTGCCCAGCCCGCCCTTGATGGCGAAGCCCACGCCGATGATGAAAAGCGCCAGCAGGGGAATGATGGTTTGCAGTTTGGATGTCTTCATGGTATCCCCCTTAGGCCTGTACGGGCTTGACTGTGATGGCGCGGGAGGTCGCGCCGATGCTGATGGAGCCTTCAGTAAGCGAAACGCAAACGGATTCGCAGGCGCCGCAGCCGTTGCACCGGTCGTCGATGATGCTGGGGCGGTTGTAGGCATCCAAGGTAATGGCCTCGTAAGGGCAGGCTTTCGAGCAGAACTGGCAGCCCTCCAGGTTGTAGGCAAGGCACAGGTCGGTGTCGAGGACGGCCTTACCGATGATCGCGCTTTTGGCTTTAACCCTATCAGTCAGCGAAAGGGCCTCGGTGGGACAGGCCTGCACACACAGGGGCATGCCGTCGTTGGATTCGGTGCAGAAATCGCAGTAGTTGTCCGTGAACACCAGCTTGGGGGTGCGCAAGGTCAGGATGCCGTCCTCGATGTGGGCGGGCCTGATAACGCTGCGAGGGCATACCTCGTAGCACTTCTCGCAGCGGATGCACCCGGCGAACAGCGCAGCCTCATCCTGACCGCCTGGCGGTCTGAGGACGCTGGTGCCAGGCAGGTATCGTGCTCCGCCCAAAACCAGCGTGGCCGCTATGGCACCGGCCCCAAAGCACAGGGATCGTCGGGTCATGGCAGAATAGTCCGCTCCGCCCTTCTTCGTTTCGGTGTTATCCGCAGCTGCAACTGCAGATATAGGTTCTTGTGCATCGTTTTCCATCATTTGCCCACTTTTGAGGCATCAGTTCTCAACCTGAAGCAGACCCTTCAGGAACAGCGCATCGTTTTCCAAGAACCCGTTGGTTAGCACGGCCAGGCCCTGGTACAGCTCGGTTTGGGCTAGTGCGCAGATGTCCTCCGTCAGCATGGGAACCCAGTTCAGCAGATGGTTTTCCAGGAAATTCATCTGAGTTGTGAGAATCGTGTACGCGCCCTCCTCATTGCCGCTTTCCAGGGCGTTGATGCTGCGCTCGCACAGGATCTTCTCGAACTCCAGCTCAAGGGCGATGTGGTCCTCTCCCTCGCGCCACTCCTCACGCTTGTCAAGGCCTTCGGCACGGTAAAGAGCCAGCACCTCCATACGGGCGTCCTGCATCAGCAGACGCCTTTCGGATGTGTATACCGATTCGTAGGGGTAGGCCGAAGAGAAGGCCTCGCTGCCGTTGCTCAGGAAGCAGCGTGCGAAATCCATGGCCAACTCGGTCAGCGAACCGGTCCAGATGTTGCTCAAATAGCTGGCAATCAGCCAATAGCCCAGGTCGGCATCCTTGTTTCCCGCGGAAACGGGGAACAGCATGCCGTGCATCTCGTCAAGAAGGCTCTGGTCGATCTCGCGGTAATACAGGCGCGATAGCATCTCGTAGGTGTGGGCGCGCTGCTCGAGCAGGGCGATCAGCTCCTCGGTGGTGCACTGCTCCTCGTCGGCCTCAATGGCCTCGTCGGCGGTGGTGCTGAGAATCTCGTAGGTCATGGTCTACTCCTCCGTTTCCTGGATGATGGGCTGCAGAGCTGGTGTCATCTTGGCGCCCAGTTCGACATCCGCGAGGATTTCTGTCAACGCGCGCCTGCCCACATCGGTGGTGTTCCACGAACCGGTCCAGACAAGGGCATCGGCTCGCTCAAGCTGATCGGTGAAGTGCGAGGTGAACAGTTGGCGATGGCCTTTTCCGGCCTGGGTTAGCTCGTGGCAGTTGACGATGCTGCCAATCTCGCTGTGGGTGCGGCCCGCCCCGTCGCAGAACATCAGCACCTCTTTGTATACGGGCGCGTAGTACTCGTTATCCGCAAGAAGGGCGGCAAGGCGTCCGAAGGGATCGTCAGCTGCTAGGTAGGCCTTGCCTTCATCGGTGGCGACCCAGTGGATCTCGGGCGCATCGGCGGGCTTGTAGTACTCTTCGCCGTCGATGACCACGATGTCGGGTTCGCGCCGATCGTCGGCGGAATAGTCGGTTCCGTCAGCCTTCACCTTTTTGATGGCTCCGGCCTTCTCAAGCTGCATGCAATAGTTGGCTGGGGTGAAGACGGACACGTCGTGCTCTTGGAAACGGTCGATGGCATCGGACAAATCGGAATCGGATTTGGGCTCGTCCAAGAATTCTAGGATGTGCAGCAGCACGCTTCGACGGCGCTTCATCTGGAGGAACAGGTCCTCGATGCGCTCGCTGGCCGAGCGAGCGTCCTTTGGTATCTGGGATGCCTCGGTCTGGGATGCGCGGGGGGCCACCTCGCGCTCAGTATCCTCGTCCTCGGGATCTTCGCCGCAGGAGAGGAAATCATCGAGGGAATCGTATTCGAATGTGGGTGAATTTAGATCGAATTGGAATTGAGAGAAGTCGCTCTGTGGCATCGAGCCCCGCCTCCTTGCATCGTTGCACGTAAACACGGGCATGCGCAGTGCCTGCCCTGCTGCAACCCCACCCCTGAGGTGCATCTTGATTTTGCAAACGATGCCGTCGGATGACTCGGACGGCTTTCCCTTAAGCGCATTTTATGGTAATCGGCTCGCCAATGTCAACGTGGCGCAGTTTGAGGTCCTTTACTAAAAATACGCGTATTCAAAAAGGCAAGAAATCCCAGGTAAAAGCCATAATCGAAAGTTTCTAGAAAAATTTTCTCCCTGCCGAAAAATTTTCGCACTGTCGAAAATAGGGGCTACCTAAACGATTTGGGGGTGTGCTATATTTCCTGCGGGGTTGGGGATACCAAATCTGAATTCCGAGAAGATGAGGTATTCCCTATGTGCAAGCAAACGGATATTGAATCTGTCATCCCGGGCGCGGTGCAGGCTGCGTCCGGCTTTTGCCTGTCCTCCGTCAGGGAGGCGCTTGCGGCCGCTGATCCAGTGGTTGCGGTGCTGGGCAATGTCGCTTCTGGAAAAACCGAATTCGTCGTGCGCAAGACCGCTGCTCTTTTGGAGCAGGGGCTGACCCGCATTTGTGTCGTGGTGAGCACCCCCGATGCGGGGCGCGCCCTGGCAGGCAGGCTGAATGCTTTTGGGGTCGATGGCCAAAGCGTGCGGATAACCACGCCTTTTGAAGAGGCCCTGCGGATTCTTGAGGATCCCGAGTTTGGCAAGGTAACAGGGCGCAGACCGTATATCCTCACCGATGCCGAGGCTCAGCTGCTGTTCCGCGATATGCAGGATAAGACCGGCCTTGGTGCCAAGACCGGCCCTGCCATCATGCGCGTTCTTGCCTGCAGGTCGCTGATGGGCGTCGATGCGCCCGCACAGGTGGATGAGGACCAACAGCACCTGCACGATTTGTTGACCGACGAGCTCAAGCTGAGCGGATGCGTGTTGCGCTCCGAGACGAGCGCCCTTGCTGCAGAATACCTGTTGAACAACCAGGATAGCCCGTTGCACGGCAGTTACGAGGCCCTGCTCATCGACGATGCACAAAACCTGAGTGTGGTAACCCTTGCCTTCCTGTTGCAGCTGACCAGCGGATACCGTGCCATCGCCGGCAATCCCCGGCAGATGTTGGATTGCTTCGACCCCTTTGCTACGTCGCAGGGGATCGCACGCCTTGCCCAGCTGTGCGGCCCCATACGGCAGTGCGCATTAGAGGACGGCCTTGGCGTCCCATCCTCCAGCAAGTGCGCGAGTATTTTGGGCGCCCCCATCCTCAGCATCCAATGGAACACGCTGGAACAGGAGTGTGCTGGCGCCGTCGAACTGGTCAAGCGCATCGTTTCCGCCGATGATTCCATTGATAAATCCGCCATTTACCTGGCCGTTCCCAATGATTTCTGGGGCGACCGGCTGGCCCGGCTGCTTGAGGCGGCCAGCATACGCGCAACCCGTATCGGCTGCGTTGGCCCGCTGGGGAGGCGAGTCCGTGCAGGCGGTGATGACGCAGTCCTCGAGCCCTATGCCCGACTGTCCTTGGCTGCAAATCCTGGGTCGCCTGCCGCTTGGCGCCTATGGTGTGCGGTGGATGCCCCCGATGCTCCGGCCGATGTCTGGGTCCAGCTGGGGCTTTACGCCCAAAAGGAGGGGCTGGGCCTGCTGGAGGCCTTGACGCAGCTGCCCGCCAACGGGGATGCATTCCCCGGGTCGGCTCAGCTGGTGCAGGCATATGCACGGGGTGAAGCGGCCATTCAGCGCCTGACGGCGCGTCATGGGCACGGCCTTGTGAGGGCGATTGCCGGCCTGGGCAACGACGCCTTCGAGCGGCTGTGCGAGCCCATGGATGGCGCCGAGAATGCCCGCCAGCTGTACCAGCGGGTGCGCCTTGCGGTGATGGCCCCGTCTTTCAGCCCGGCAACCGATCAGGTTCTGATCGGGCCCTATGAGCAGCTGCAGGGGCTGAACCCGGCCTATGTGCTTGCCCTGGGCATGGTCGATGGCGTCGTGCCTGCATGCAGCAGCGCCGATCGCCAATCCGATGCCGACCCCAATCGACGTAAGCGCGCCCAGCGCGAGATGGCCCGCACTCGCCAGGTTTTGATTGGCGTCGCGGGCAAGCCCACGGCATCGCTGGTGCTGATGTCGTCCAAGATGGCCCAGCACGATCAGGCCGTCCAATTGCATTTGGACGTGCAGCGCCTGAAAACCGCCAAGGGCCAAACCTGGGCGGTGCTGGCACCCTCGCCGTATATCGACGAGGCCGGAAGTCTGATCCCCGGGGTGGTCTCCGGCGAGCAGTTCTTGGCATCCATGCCCCGCTAGCGCCCCTTAAGTCATCCGGCAAGCAGCGTAACCCACCTGGCAAAACTCCCTGGCGAACCCGGGAAATCAAGTCTGAACACCTGGAACCCAAGTAATCGAAGCGAAAGGAAACCCTATGTCAAACCCCCATCCCTCCCTTATCCTGCGCATGAGTATCGACGAGCGCGATCACACCGATTCCCTTAGGGACGAGATTCGCAGGACCTATTCGTACGTGGCCCCGTCGGTGGTGAGCACCCATGAGCCTCAGGACGACGACCTCGAAAACATCCTGCAATATGACATCAAGCTGCGCATGCCCTATTGGGATGAAACCGATGCCCAGCAGCAGGCCGTATGGGAGGCTGGCATAACCAAGTTCCTGCGCAACATGATCATCAAGGTCGACAACACCGTGCGTGCCGCCAATGAAACCTATGCCGAGCGCGGCCGCAACCCCATCTGCTACACCTGGATGGAGTTCAAGTTTGCCGATAATGCTCGGATGGCCTTCAAGACGGGCAAGATTTGCACCCTTGATGCGAGGCGCGTGGCTACCATTGAGGAGATCCGCCATCTGATGGTGACGGGCCAGCTGGGCCAGGACATCGCCTGCGTGCGCGTGCCCTCGCAGGCCAGCTATCAGGCGCAGAAGAAGGCGCTGTTGGAGGGCATGGCTGCCAAGGAACAGGCCCAGGCCAAGATGGATGCCCTTGTGGCCGAAGGCGCCGAAGTTCCAACCCAGCTGCAAGAGGCGGCCCAGGCCGAATTCGCCGGTGAGGTGCTGATTCAGGTCGATGACGTTGCCTTGTGGGAGCGTTCGATCGATTCCCAGAAGGAACGCAAGGAGGCTCGACTGAAGGAGAAGGTCGCAGCGGCCGAGCAGGCAGCGGTGGGGGAGGATCCCACGACGCAGTTTGAGGCAGCCGAAGAGATCCCGCAGCAGACTATCGACGAGGCCGTTGCCACCGCCCAGGTTCAAGATCCGCAGCCTGCGGATGACGGCCAGGTTGCAGATCTTCTGGAGGATGCGGCTGAAACCGAGCCCGAGCCCAAGGAGAACCGTTACGTGAACTTCGACGCCGACGACACCGTCTGGGGCATTGAGTACCTAGATGGAACCATCCGCGAGTACAACACCCAAACGGGCTGCTTCGTGCAGTAGCCCTGAAACGAAGGAGGCGAAGACAGTATGCCCGATATGAACGAGGCTCTGGGGGTCATCGAGAAGCTTGAGAGCCAAGCCCGCGATGTGCATCAGCAGCGATGCGTGCGGGTCCGCAACCGGAATGCGCAATGCCGCCAGTGTCTGGGTGTGTGTCCGGTGGATGCGATAAGCATCGCAGACAACCAGCTGACGATCGACGGTCAGCGCTGCACGGGCTGCGGCGCCTGCTCGACGGTGTGCCCCACCTGCGCCCTTGAGGCGCGCCGGCCCAACGATGCCGAACTGTTCGCCCAGTGCCTGCAGGTTGCGGCGAAGGCCGAAGGCCAGGTTGTGGTGGTCTGTCAACGCTTTTTGGACCAGGCTCTGAAAGCGGTGGATAGCCAGAAGGTGCTGTGTGTAAGCTGCGTGGCCCGTATCGAGGAGAGTACCCTGGTTCGGCTGGCCCAGGCAGGCGTGGGCAAGGTGACGTTGTTCACCGGCGCCTGCAAGGATTGCGATCAGTCTGGTCTTCAGGAGACCATCGAGCTAGTGGCTTCAACCGCCAGCGCATTGCTGGAAATCTGGAACAGCCCCTGCACCGTGACGGCCAGCCTGAGGCTGCCCCGCGCGGTCGCTCTTTCAAGCGGGCGCGGATACGATGAGTCCCGCAGGAACTTTTTCGGGGCCGTGCGCGAGGGAGCCAAGGATATGGCCATGGCTGCCGCTGCCCAACGGGTCGAATCCGTGCAGCAGCAGAAGGCGGCCCCCGTCCTCATGAAGGTGATGGCTGATGGCACCCTGCCCCACTTCGAGGCCGATCGTCGCGAACGTTTGCTTGCTGCCCTCATCCGGATGGGCGAGCCTCAGGACACCACCCTTAAGGTGCGCCTGTGGAACCAGGTGCGCATCGATTCAACAGTCTGTGAGGGATGCCGCATGTGCACCGCCTTCTGCCCGACGGGCGCGCTTTCGAAGCTCGATGGCCCCGACGGCTTCTTCGGCGTCGAGCAAGCGCTGGCCGATTGCGTTGCTTGCGGCTGCTGCCAGGACGTATGCCGCACCGGAGCCCTGAAGCTCGACCCGCAGGTTGGGGCCCGGGCGATCCACGAAGGTCGCGCTGAATCCATAAGCATGCCCAAGCCCGCGAAGCCCCGGGGCGGATCCAGTTCGATCCTTAATGCTATGACCTCGATCTTCAAAAACCCCTACGTTTACCAGCGTTAAACGCCATAACCCATTCTGAACAGGCTCTTTTTGAATCACACCCAATTGGGTGTGATTTCTTTTCACCCCCAAATCCTACACATTTGGATGCTTGCGGGCCGCTCTACACCCCGCGTACCTTATGGGCCAGAGGAGCTTCGAGGAAACATACAGCAACCTATAAAAAGAAAGGAGTGCAAGGTATGGAACTTCAGTGGCCTTTGATTCTCTTTACCACCTTCATCGCATGGTCTGCGGGCCTATTCGCAACCCAAGGTATCTATGCGGTTCGTGGCGAAGGCGTTAAGGCGCAGCTGCCTGCTCTCGTTTGCTCAGTAGTGCTCATGGTTGTTGGTGGTATCGCGGTATTTTTCCACCTGCAGCATTGGGAGCGGATCTTCAACGGCTTCGGTCACATCACCTCCGGCATTACCCAGGAGCTGATCGCAATCGTGGTCATGGCGGTCATCATGGTGATTTACTTCATCATGATGAAGCGCAGCGAAGACGGAAACGCTCCCAAGTGGCTTGGAATCTTGGCGATCGTTATCGCCGCGGTTCTGGTCATCGTCATGGGTCATTCCTACATGATGGCAGCTCGTCCCACTTGGAATTCTATCGTTCAGGTTTTCTCGCTCATCGGTGCTGCTCTTGCGTTGGGTGCGGGCACGTTTGCCGCAATCGACGCAATCACGGCCGAGGAAGCTTCGAAGATCAATGGTGCTATCAGTTTGGTGGGTAACATTGTGAACGTCCTGGCGGTTGTCGCCTTCCTGGCGTTCATGGTTTCCTCTGCCAGCAGCCTGATCGGTGCCGAGTACTACATCGACATGACCGATCCGACCGCTGCCAAGGTTACTGCCGCTCAATTCTCTGCGTTCGCGAGCGACAACATGCCCATGTCCATTGTAGCAATCGTGGCCTCCGTTGCCGGCTTCGCCTGTGCCTATTTGGGCAAGGTAAAGGGCAACTGGAAGGTTTGGGGCACGGCCGCAGCCATTTGCGCAGCCATCAGTGCAGTAGCCCTGCGCATGGTGTTCTACGCAGCCGGCGGCACCGCCTACATGATCTTCTAAAGGCAACCATTTCCGGCTCTTTGCTTGGCTATTCCTTCCTCCCCCCCGAGCAGGGCACCTTCTTCGCTGGGGCCGCCTTGGCACCCCTCCCAAATCCAAGGCGGCTTCCTCGAAGAGCTCTTGGCCAGAGTCGTTTGCATATCCCCAACCCCCTTGCAAACGGCGAACGGCTCTGGCCAAGAGCTCTTACGAGGGATCGCCCCTCTCGAGCAAGATCGGCGGTCCTTTTCCCACCGGCCCGCACGCAGGTGCGGTGCCCTTAAGAAAAGTTTCCCTTCGGAAGTTCCTCCAGCAAGTTCGAATCTTTGAAAGAAAGGAGTGACAATGGCGCTACTTAACATGACTCGTCGTACCTTTACGAAAGCAGCTGTTGCGACGGGTGCAGCGCTCATACTCTCTAGCAAGACCCAGATGACAGCTCTCGCTAAAAGTGAGACCGCTGCCGAACAGGGAACTGGTGAAATCAAGCACATTCGCACTTGCTGCCGCGGCTGCGGCAAGATGGAATGCGGCGTTTGGGTTACCGTTAAGGACGGTGTTGCCATCAAGGTCGAGGGCGATGAATCTTCGTACGGTTCTGAAGGTAATTGTTGTATCAAGTCCCAGTCGTCTATTCATGCTATGTATCATCCCGATAGGCTTCGTTTCCCCATGAAGCGCACCAATCCTAAGGGTGACGATGACCCCGGCTGGGTTCGCCTGAGCTGGGAAGAGGCTTACGACCTATGGGAGAAAAACATCCGCCAAGCCACCGAAAAATACGGCAGCGAAAGCTACGGTATCCTGCACGGCACCTCTCGTTTCCAAGCAAACTGCTCCATGGGCTTCAACACGGGGGGTAATGCCGCCAACTCCGGTGCTGGTCAGATTTGCAAGGGCCCTCGCCGCTTCGTCGGTCACTTATGCCTTGAAAACGGTGCTTACTTCTTCGCAACCATCGACCGTCCCCGGGTGTATGTGCAGTGGGGCACCGATCAGACACAGTCCAACTACGATGATGCCTGTCGTGTAACCAACGAGACAGCTCAGCGCGCTGATATCTTCATCTCTGTCGACCCTCGTGTGTCCAACTGTGGCAAGGAGGCTGATTATCATTTGCCCCTACGCCCCGAGACCGATGGCGCCATGGCTCTAGGTTGGCTACACGAGATGTTTGACCGCGAGCTGTATGACGATCTGTATACTAGGCGCTGGTCTAACGCGCCTTTCTTGTATTGCGAGGAAATTGAACCCAGCGGTTGGGATGGCGTCAAATACAACCAGTCCAAGAACTTCGAGGTTCGTACCCGTTTGCTTAAGGAAAGCGACCTAAAGGAAGATGGCGACCCCCACAAGTTTATGGTGTGGGATGAAGTTTCCGATGGTCTAATCTACTTCAACGCCGACGAAAATAGCGATGAGGGTGGTTTCTGGCAGGGCCAGACCGAGGCCGACATAGCCACCACTGGCTACAATTACTACCGTGGCGGTTTTGTGCCCGACATGATGCCCTTCCCCGTTGACATCAGCCCGGCTTTGTGGGGCGAATACGAGGTCACCTTGAAGGATGGCAGCACCGTGAAGTGCAAGACCGTCCTGCAGAAGTGGTGGGACGAATCCCTGTCCAAATACGACCTGGACACCGTGGCCGAGATCACCGGCGTGGATGCCGACCTCATCGACCAGGCCTTCACCGCATGGATCACCCGCTTCGATCCTGCAATCGGCAACGGCGGCATCAACTTCCAGCTGGCCCCCGAGCAGGGTGCTAACTCCACCATGAACTTCCGTGCGCTCTACGCTCTGTTTTTCCTGTCGGGCAACTACGATATCCCCGGTTCCAACCGCGGCATGGCCCGTTGCCCCATTTCCTGGTCCAACGTCCGCCCCGTCAAGAACTCGCCCCATGGTAACCTGGGCAACGATGCCGCAAATGGCATCCTGGGCCGCATCATGCAGCCTGGTGCTGCGCAGTTCCCCATGCTCGCCTGGCACACCGGCTGGACCGATTGCCACTACACCTTCGATGCCATGCGCACCTCCGATCCCTATCGCATCGCCACGCTGCACAGCCCCGGCGCCGACCTGGGCCAGCAGGTGAACACCAGCTTCCTGATTGAATGCGTCAAGGAGCTTGATTGGTTCACCAACGTCAATCTGTGGCACACCTGCGGCGGTGGCTTCGCCGACCTGCTGCTTCCCGCTTGCCACTGGATGGAGCTGCCCGTCTGGACCCGTATGTGCCAGGGAGCTAACGGCAACATGGGCGCAGCACAGCAGTGCGTCGAGAACATGGGCGAAACCAAGTTCGAGCAGTACATCTACGTCGAGTTCTGCCGTCGCTTCAACCAGCCCTTCTACGATCCCACGAAGAACGAGCACTACGGCGTCACCTCCGAATGGGATCAGCCCATCACCGCTGCTTGGGACGCAAACGTCCACAAGCGACGTGATGGCGCTTCCACGGGCGATGACTACCTGTTCGAGGACTGGGAGGATTTCCGCAGCCAGTTCGATAAGAACTCCTGGTTCAAGGTCAAGGAGCTGCAGCCCAAGACCTGGGGTACCTACCGTCGCTTCCAGCAGGGTTACATGCGCCAAGGTTCCGGTAACTTCTCCGATAATACCAACGACTGGAAGCAGGGCATGCCCACTCCTACGATGAAGTTCGAGATCTGGACCACCATCACCGAATCCGTTGTGGGCAACTACGCCACCGAGGATTCCATGTGCTATGCCGACCCCCGTCTACAGGAGTATAGCGAGAAGATGCACAAGGAATATGACCTGCTGCCGTTCTACCTGCCTCCCTATCACTCTGACGAGACCGACACCGCTGAGGAGCTGGAGGAGTATCCCTTCACCTGTACTACCGGCGCTCGCGTTGCCCAATATTTCCATTCTGAGCATCGCAACCTTCCTTGGTGCCGCGAGTCTTGGCCTACCCCGCGCGTCGAGATCAACCCCGACGATGCCGCCAAGCTGGGCATCGAGCAGGGTGATTGGTGCTGGATCGAGTCTCCCTACGGTTCTATTCGGCAGACTGCTGACCTCACCTATGGCGTGAAGCCCGGCATCTGCAACTGCAACCATCAGTGGACTTATCCCGAGCTGACCCAGGCTGACAAAGGGACTCCTTTGTCCAACCCCAACAACATGGTTGACCCCTATGCTCAAGATCCCTGGTGCGGTTCTTCGCAGCTACGTGGCTACAAGGTCAAGATCTATAAGGCTACGCCGGAGAACAGCCCCTTCGGCAACCCTGTTCCCTGCGGTAACGACGGCACACCTGTCATCTACTCTTCCGACGACCAGCGCCTGAAGGATTGGTACAGCAACATCAAGACCATCCAAACCACCGGCGACTGGGAAAGCATTGGTGACAAGGAGGTGCATGCATAATGACTCAAATGGCGATTTTGACTGACCTTAATCGTTGCGTCGGCTGTGGTGCCTGCAGTTCGGCATGCAAGATGGTTAACGAGGTTCCTATTGGCGACTTCTGGATTAAGGTGCTGCGTATCGGTCCAACGCCTTTGTATGAAGGTGCGCAGTCTCCGGATGTTGATACGTACTTTCTCCCTATTAGCTGTCAGCATTGCAAGAACCCCGCTTGCGTGGAAGTGTGCCCCACCAGTGCCTCCCACAAGCTGGAAGACGGCACCATCCAAATTGACAAGGATAAGTGCATTGGCTGCCAATTCTGTGTCATGGCCTGCCCTTATGGCGTGCGTTATCTTAATGAGGACGAGGGTGTCGTTGAGAAATGCACTCTGTGCCGGTCCCGCGCTGTTAACGGCGAACTTCCTCAGTGTGTTTACAATTGTGGTGGTCGCGCTCGTTGGTATGGCGATTTGGACGAGGGCTTGGAAAGCTTCAAGGCTCAAGCTGAGTACGACTACACCAATGGCGCCACGGATTACGACACCCTGCATACCACCTTTGTTACTGCTGGTGAGTATCTGGAGGAGTGGTCCGATTCCGATGTGTACCATCTGCCCGATGTGGGTAACAGCCCTAGCTCGCTGTACATCCTGCGTAGGCATACCTGGCAAGCGTAGGCCTAAGTGAACGGTGTTGCGCCCATCCCTCCCAGTGGGGGGATGGGCGCAACTTATTGGAAGGAGAAATATCCATGGCACGCAGAGGACAAGTGGCCACCATCCGGTATCAAGGGAGTTTCAAAAGCGTCGGAGGACGCTGGGAACTGTTCGATAGCAGTGATTGGGACGAGTCGGGCTCGGCATCGTTTTGCCTGGGTGCAGGCGAGGTCATCGAGGGCCTCGAGGAGGCCGTGATGGACATGCAGGTGGGCGAGAAGCGCACGGTGGAGATTCCTCCTGAAAAGGGCTTCGGCAAGCATGACGAGACCTTGGTGCAGGAGGTGCCTCGTAGCGTCATTGAGGACGACTCGATGATCACGCCGGGGTATTTCATGTCGCTGCCTTGGGAAGATGGCGTGAACAGGCCCGCCATGTGCAAATCAGCAAGCGAGATGACCGTCGTGTTCGATTTTAACCACCCCTTCGCCGGGTGCGACCTCAAATACGAAATCGAGCTGATCGCCCTTAGCTGACGGCGTACACGCATACTATGGTAGGTAAGGGGCGTTTCGTTCTATAATTGACACCGCAAGAAAAGGGTCACCGTTGAATCCAGCAAGGGGGATGGCTGGATCAACGGTTTGAAAAGCAAAAAGGATTGCTGGGGGGCAAAATGCAAGAGGAACGGGGAGAGTTCGCTTCGTGGTTTGATAGGAACTTCATGATCCAATGCGGTGCGGTGTTGTTCTATCTGCTGTGGCTGCGCTGCTTACCAGCGTTTTCGACACCAAGGCTCGATTTTCTGAACACCGATATCCCTACCAGGTACGTCACCTGGCTCATCACCTTCGTGGTGCTGATTTTGGCCGAACGGTTCCTGAAGAAGACCCTTTCGAAGAACGTGACCGTTTCCGCAAGCATCATGGTGGTGGTGCTGCAGGTGATGCTGGTGTTCGTGAGCGATTTCGTCCCCCGGCTCATTATCAACGCCATCAGTGGCGTGGTGCTGGGCATGCTGCTGATGCAGCTGTGCATGCATTTCTCGTTGCAGAAACCCCATACCACCATACGGGTGTTCGTTGCAGCGATGGCGGTGCTTGCGGCGCTGATCGTTCCCATCCGCAGCCTGGAGACCGATGTGATATGCCTGATCAGCTCGCCGTTTCCCTTGCTTTCGGCCTTGTGTTTGGTATACAGCAAGGCCAGCCGCGAGCCTGAACCGTGGCAGAAGATCCAAGCCAGCGACTATAACAATGAGCACATCCCCTGGCGCGAGACCGCGGCTATCTTCGTGCTGTATGTGGTCAACCTAGCCATGTACAGCATCGCGCATCTGCTGGATGATGCCGCTACGGTCAATGCCATGGGCGCCCAGGCTCAGGCGGTTATGGGCGCGGTGCTGTTCGTTGTGGTGGCCCTGTGGTTCTGCGAATACCGCGGCCACTCCTTCGTTTCCACTATGACGCCACTTG
Source organism: bacterium (assembly GCA_963639885.1). Lineage (GTDB taxonomy): Bacteria > Actinomycetota > Coriobacteriia > Coriobacteriales > Eggerthellaceae > Senegalimassilia. The sequence goes on from CAVHXL010000011.1 coordinate 21,478, forward strand.
CTGTGTGCATGTTCATTGGCTTCGCCATTTTCGCGTTCTTCGATGCCAACATCGTGGGCGTTGCGCTGTTCTCGGGCGGGTGCTTCGCCATGCAGGTGTATTGGATCGTATTCTTCTGCGGGCTTTCGTACCGTTACCATCTGCCGGCGGTGTTCACGTGCGGCGTGGGTTTGCTGGCGGGTAGCGAGATTATTTGGAATACGGGAGGCTATCTGCTGGTGGCGGCCGTTCCCTCGGCGTTGGACGTTGTGCCCGAAATCGCCTTCGTCACGGCTATCCTGTTCGCCGTGGCCATGTTCATGATTCAGGGCGAGCAGGTCAACAAGCTGCGCAAGAGCCAGGAGACGCTGGTGGTTGCGGCATCGAATTCCACCGCGAAGAGCTTCAACCAAATGGTTGAGGAAGCGGTGCTGAGCGCTGGGCTGACGGCGCGCGAATCCGAGATCATCTGTCTGATCATCCAGGGGCGGTCGAATGCCTACATCGCCGAAAAGCTGTTCCTTTCCCCTAATACGGTGAAGTCGTACATCCGCAATGCCGAAGGCAAGCTGGGCGTTTCGGGCAAGCAAGAGCTGATATCCGACATCATCGACCGCATAGATTCCGTAGGAGGCGCGGCCCAGGGTTAAGACCGCAGCGCTTCACCTACGATTTCCAGAAGCACGAGACCTTTTGCGGTCGTTGCAAAACTAACGAGAGTTATCTTTATATATAGAACAACTGTTCGTATTACTATTCCCACTCGATAGTTAAAAAGTATCCCCAGTTTGTTCCAGTTTGTCGCAGTTTGCCCCAGTTTGTCCTATTGACACTGAGTCTCACAAAAATCCGCGCGGGCATGCGGTCAAATCTGGGTCACGGCTTTTCGCCGGCCGTGGGTCACGCCATGGGGTCACGGCGGATGGCGAGCGGGTTTTCAAGGTGGCTAAATCATAAGCCAATACAGGTGGTCAGACGACGACGGGGCAGGGCGCGGGGCTCTTCCGCAGGTCGGAA
>CAVHXL010000012.1:0-8920 GCA_963639885.1 bacterium
ACTCCTCGGTGTTCACCAACTTCCACTCACTCTGAGACTCGGCCGCGAAAGCCTGGGTCTGAGAAGAGAGCTCGAAAGCCATGGTGGTCGCCAAGGCTGCGCCGGTGGCCTTGAAAAAGCCCCTGCGTGAAAGGTTCATACCTTTCAGCTCCTTTCTTACTCGTCTTGCACTCGTCTGCTCGTCTGAGCATGCGCAAACTGCGGAGCTGAATCCATCTCCCCAACCACACAGAAGTATTGGCCAGGCGTCCGCAGAATAACGCCCGCATCCCCTTGGATTAAACCAAGTGAATAACTGCAAAAAATTGTAAAATTCTTTTTGTTACTAGCTTTGCAACATTGCGGTAAATGGTACATATACGACCGCAATTGACGCGAATAACCCGTTTTAGCGTCATTGTTTAGGACAGGTTTAGTAGTATTGTCCCAATTCTTTTACAAATTTGCTTCATAAATCGGTGGTGTTTGTACCCATATAGGGATTACTCGACTTTATTCTTACTCAGGAATAATGAAGTGTTCCCCCGTACACTTGTTTGCTACTTTCGGTCAAATAGCATTGGAAATACTGCACACGAGTCAATTCTACTCATGACTGAATAATCCAAGAATGGCATTCTATTCCTATGAGTGAATAATCGATTCGAGTGCATGGAGATGGATTCGGAATGCAAAGAAGGGGGCATGACGCCCCCCTTATAAGCCGAACCGATTACAGGGATTCGATCACCTTCGCGGATACCGTATTGGAAGGCGATACGACCACCGCTCCGACCTTGCCGAGGTCCGGCGCCGCGACGTAAAAGGTCTTGTTCGAAGTCTCCCCTATAGTCGACACGCTGTCGTCTTGGGTGGTGACCACGATGTCGAAACCGCTCGCATTCTTGACGTAGCTCTTCGACGGTGTGACGCATATCAGCATGTCCACCTTTGCGGCGACAAATGGCTCGATGGCAAGCTCCGCCGCCTCCACAGTAAGGGGCACCTCGACGGACAGGATCCCGATGCGTTTCTCTCCGCGCTTTACGATGCTGCCCTCGGAATAGGCTCCGGGCGTGAGCGTATCAAGCGTCAGGACGTAAGAGCTCTTTTCGGCATAGCTTTCGGCTACATCAGCAAGGCTTACAGCAGGGGTGGCCTTTACGGAAGTCGAACTCGAAGAAGATGAGGAGGACTCGCTTTCAGCGGCTCCTTGCTTTACGGATTCGTCGGCCGCAGATGCCTCCGCCGCCAAGGAAGCCTCGGATCCGTTAGGCTCCTCGACCGTCGTGGGTTCAGCTTCGGCAGATTCCCCGTCCGTTGCTACTTCCGTCACGGAATCGGGCGCTACCCGCCCTCCAGTCGCGGAAGCGTCGTCCTGCGTCGGCACTACCGGAGCAGCCACCGAGCCGATGTCAGCCGTATACCCTTGAGCAGCTTCCTTGTTTGCGTCCACGGTAGTCTTTGGCGAGGAGGAACTCCCAGCTGCTCGCTCGCTATCCCCACTCTGCTTGTTCGAGGAAGAAGCCGAGCCTGAGCCCATGACGGACTCCACGGAGGCGCGAAGCGACGTGCTAGCAGCCTTCGGCTCTGTAGTGCCTGAAAAAACAATGCACGTATAGCCGTCCATCGTGCCAACCGAGTCGTCGATGTTCGAAGCGGCGACATTCCAGGAATGGCCTACGACCAGATACCAACAAACGCCCGCCAACCCCAGGAATATCAGGAGGGCGAAAACGATAAGCGCTAATTTTTCGCGAGTGTTAGATGCCATGCTTCTCAGTATAGACAAAGGCCCCGAATTACAAACTTACGCCACCGCGCGCCTGCGAAGATTACAGATTACCGAACGAGAATCTCGTAGGCCGAACGACGCTTCTCGAGGCCGAACGTATTGCGCACCTGCAATGTACCGCAGAACGTGAACCGGCGCTTCTCGAGCAACCAGCGCATCGGCTCATTATCGGGATAGATGTCTGCACGCAAACTCGCCCGCCCGCCTTCGCGTGCCAAGCGGCATGCGCGGTCAAGAATAAACGAACCGACGCCGCGGCGGCGGAACGGCGCATCCACCGCTACCCAATGCAGCTCCGCATATGCCTGCGGGTCATTGTCGGTCGGCGTCAACCAGGCGCCGTTGATCCCCTTCGCGTAATTCTTGTCGGGATCGAACGATACCGCGTAGACGGCAATGAGCTTGCCCGCCGTATTCTCGACCACATGGGTTGTTCCATTCTTGATGCTGTGCGTAAGCCTGCGCGCAGAGGGGTATTTCTTGTAACGTCCCTCGTCGATGCCCATATCCGCATAATTCTCGTGAGCCTGATCCAGCAAACCCTGCACGCGCTTGAAGTCGTCCATGGTGGCCGGTCGGCTCTGATACAGACCGAGGACGGAGGCACGACCCGCGAACACGGGAGCCTCGTCCGCAAGCGCTTCGGCTTCGTATGCCTGCAGCGGCTCTTCGGCTTCCGATGCGCCCTCGGGCTTTTTAAACTCAGTGACCAAAACAATCATCACCAGAATGGCGACACATCCCGCGATATCCCATCCCGATACCGGCGTATGCAGCCAAACGACGGCGAGCAGCATGGCGGACACCGGTTCGACCGCGCACAGAAGGCCGGCTTTCATAGATCCGGCATCCTTCACGCCCTGGAGGAATAGCATGTAGGCTGCACACGTGCCGACGAGCACGATAGCTGCGAAGGAGGCGACCGCGCCGGCGCTCAGCTCGATCGGGATGTTCCACGGTTGGGTGATCGGCGTCATCACGAGCCCGCCGACGAGCATCGCCATGCCCGTCACGAGCATGGAACCCCATTTAGAAAGCACGCGAACCGGCATCACCGTATACAGGGCAAGTCCCAGCGCGGCGAGCATTCCCCACACAAGGCCCTCGAGCGGAACCGCCAAACGGCTCACGTCGCCCTGCGTAGCGATAAGAATCAAACCACCGAGCGCAAACAACAAGCCGCCCAATTCGCGGGCCCTTGGAAGACGACGTCCTTTGATGCAGGTCCAGAACATGATGAGCACGAGCCCAAACTGCTCGATGGTCGTCCCCACGCCCGCCGAGGTGTAGTGGATGACCTTAAGATAGCTGAGTTGACACAAGATGATGCCGAAGAGGGCAAACGCCGCGATACTCGCAAGCGAACGCAGGTCGCGAAACAGCGCGACCAGGGCACGCCAGTCCGCAACAAGAGCACCCCCGAGAAAGAACAACGCGCACACCAGCATGCGAACGCAGGTGATCCACTCGGAAGGGGCGCCATAGGTATTCATGAGCAGCTGGGCACACGTTCCCGAGAAACCCCAGCAGATGCTGCCGATCAAGGCGAACAGAACGCCGCGAAGCACATGCGGCTTCGATGCGACTTCCCCACTCATGCGCTATCCCCTTTCCCCTGCCTACGCGTGCGGCAAAAAACGCCCGCAAGCAACGGGCGTTTCCTTGCACCGCATATTACAGCAGCCGAGAAAGGAATCTACCCGTATGGCTTTCCTTTACCAAAGCAACGTCTTCCGGCGTGCCCTGCGCGACAACGGTGCCGCCGCGCTCTCCGCCCTCGGGACCGAGGTCGACAATATGGTCGGCACTCTTGATGACGTCGAGGTTATGCTCGATCACGAGCACGGTATTACCCGCGTCCACCAAGCGCTGCAGCACCGCGAGCAGCTGCCGCACATCCTCGAAATGCAAACCCGTAGTCGGCTCGTCGAGGATATAGAAGGTTTTACCGGTTTGCCTGCGATGCAGCTCGCTCGCGAGCTTGACGCGCTGCGCTTCGCCACCAGAAAGCGTAGTCGCCGGCTGTCCAAGCCTGATGTAGCCCAGGCCGACATCGAAAAGCGTCTGAAGCTTACGCTTGATGCCCGGAATGTTCTCGAAGAAAACCAGCGCATCCTCGACCGTCATGTCGAGCACCTCGGAGATGTTCTTCCCGCGATAGGTGACCAGCAGCGTCTCGCGATTGTAGCGGGCGCCTCCACAGACCTCGCACGGGACGTAAATATCGGGCAGGAAGTGCATCTCGATCTTGATTTGGCCATCGCCTTTGCAGGCTTCACACCTGCCGCCGCTCACGTTGAAGCTGAATCGCCCCGGGCCGTAGCCATGCGCCTTGCTGTCCTGCGTGCTCGCGAACAGCGCGCGGATGTCGTCCCACAGGCCGATATACGTAGCCGGGTTGCTGCGCGGCGTTCGGCCAATCGGGCTTTGATCGATGTTGATGACCTTGTCGATGTTCTCGACGCCGGTAATTTTGCGATAGGTCCCGCACCGGCGATGCGCATGGTTCACGCGATTTGCCAGCGCCGGGGCGAGCGTATCGGTAATCAGCGAACTCTTCCCGCTGCCCGACACGCCGGTCACCACCGTCAGGGTGCCGAACGGCACCGAAAGCGTGACGTTCTTCAAGTTGTTCTCGCGCGCGCCGGTAAGTTTCAACGACCCACGACGGGGATGCCGCCTTTGCGACGGCACCTCGATCTGTCTTCTTCCGGAAAGGTAATCCGCCGTCAGCGAGCCGGTCGCCTCGACAATCTCTTGCGGCGTTCCGCTCGCGACAACCACGCCGCCACGTTCGCCGGCACCCGGTCCCATGTCGACGACGAAATCGGCGGCGCGGATGGTGTCCTCGTCATGCTCGACGACGATGACGGTGTTGCCGAGATCACGCAGATGCTCGAGCGTCGCGATAAGGCGCTCGTTGTCCCGCTGATGCAGTCCAATCGACGGCTCGTCCAGAATGTAGAGCACGCCCATGAGCCCCGCACCAATCTGCGTTGCGAGGCGGATTCGTTGCGCCTCGCCGCCCGAAAGGGTCGCGGTCGCGCGTTCGAGCGTAAGGTAATCCAGACCGACGTCCACCAAAAACTTCAGGCGCGCGACGATTTCCTTCACGATTGGGTTGGCAATCTGCCCAGCCTGCCCGGAAAACGACAGCCCCGAGAAGAAGGACAGCGAATCCAACGCGCTCATTTCGCACACGTCGTGAATAGACTTGCCTTCAATGGTGACCGCGAGAATCTCAGGCTTCAAACGCTTGCCCGAACACGTCTGGCACGGCACCACGGCGAAGTAACTCTGCAGCTTTTCGCGCTGGGAATCGGTTTGCGCCTCCTGGTAGCGCCGCATGACGGCGGCAAGCGCACCTTCCCATTCCAGGAACCAATACGTGTTGCGCCCATCGACGGTCACGTAGTCAACCTGGACTTTCTCGTCCCCAAGCCCATGGAGCAGCCCCTGCTGCACCTTGCGCGGCATGTCCTCCCAGGGCGTGTTCTCGTCGCCGCCCAAATGGCGCGCAACCGCAGCGAGCACCTGCGGGTAATAGTTGCCGTTCTTGAATGGCGCGATGGCGCCCTCGGCAAGCGTCAACGACGGATCAGGCACCACGAGCGATTCATCGACCTCTTCACGACTGCCGATACCCGAGCAGTCGGGACAGGCGCCATACGGGGCATTGAAACTGAAGTCGCGCGGTTGCAGTTCATCCATGGAGTGACCATGCTCGGGACAGGCAAGCGCAAGGTTGAACAGATGCTCGCCCGCGCCAAGCCCACCTTTCGCCCCGCTCGACGATCCGCCCGTCTCGCCAAGGGGCTTGCCATCAGAACCAAGCACCTGCACGAGCACGCGCCCGTCAGCAAGCTTGGTAGCAAGCTCAACCGCTTCGGCGATGCGCGCAGTCGACGACGCCTTCAGCTGCACGCGATCGACAACCACGTCGATGAAGTGCTTGATCTTCTTATTCAGCGTCACGGGCTCCCCCGTGAGCTTCGTGATCTCGCCATCGATGCGCACTCTGCTGAAGCCCTCATGCGTCAAATCAGCGAACAGTTTGGTGAACTCACCCTTGCGCCCAGCAACCACCGGCGCCATGATGATCGCCTTCGCGCCCTCCTCGAGAGCTAGGATCTCATCGGTAATCTGGTCGGTCGTCTGCTTCTTGATCACGCGACCGCACTCGGGGCAATGAGGAACGCCCACGCGCGCATACAGCAAGCGAAGGTAGTCGTAAATCTCCGTCGTCGTGCCCACCGTGGAGCGAGGATTGCGCGACGTGGTCTTCTGGTCGATGGATACAGCCGGCGAAAGGCCGTCGATGCTGTCGACATCGGGCTTGCTCATTTGACCCAGGAACATGCGGGCGTAGCTCGACAGGCTCTCCACATAGCGGCGCTGCCCCTCAGCGTAAATGGTGTCGAAGGCGAGACTTGATTTGCCGCTTCCCGAAAGGCCGGTGATAACGACGAGCTTGTCGCGCGGGATCGTGATGTCGACATCTTTCAGGTTATGCTCGCGCGCACCTTTGATAACGATTGCGTCTTGACCCATGGTAGAGACTTCCTATCCTCAGTTCGTATGCCGATCATGCTAACACGAACATTAGTTTGTAAAAGGAGGAACTGTAACAAAATGATCGGTAAAACAAAAAACGACCGGGCGAACCCGGTCGTAACATGTAAATGGAGCGGACAACGGGATTCGAACCCGCGACCCTCACCTTGGCAAGGTGATGCTCTACCAGCTGAGCCATGTCCGCATATAAACTTATCAAATGCCTCTTTATTGGAGGCGACGCCCGGATTCGAACCGGGGGTGAAGGCTTTGCAGGCCTCTGCCTTACCACTTGGCCACGTCGCCATCCTGGCGTCTTCTTGTCTTGATAAGAACTGGCCGGTTTCCCGACCAGTTCTTGACAGACAATGGAGCGGACAACGGGATTCGAACCCGCGACCCTCACCTTGGCAAGGTGATGCTCTACCAGCTGAGCCATGTCCGCAAATGGTGGGCGTTACAAGATTTGAACTTGTGACCTCTTCCGTGTCAGGGAAGCGCTCTCCCCCTGAGCTAAACGCCCACTTGCTTTGCTTTCAGCGCCCTCGGCGCGTCGGCAAGGCATTAGTATACAGGACTCAAAATTTCTGTCAAACCTTTTTTTAAAAAATTTTTCGACTTCGTGGCGAGAACCGACCAAGCTCTGCAGCTTAAGCACAATACCCTCAATCTATCAGGGAAAACAAGAACATGAACCCCCTGGCAAACCCAAGAGAGGATCCTTTATCCAACACCGTGTGAGGCAAGGTAGAACGAAAGTTTGAACCTTTTGGTACCGCGCGAGCAGGCTGGAGTGTCTGCCGTCGCCTACCAAGATCCTCGAAGAGATGCCGATGGGTGACGACATAGATGGCCTGTACGAGGCAACCATCAAGCTCAATGCGAAGGACAAGGCGATGGCGAGACGAGTGAGGGGCTGCGGCGAGACGAGGGCGAAGCAGTGGCGAGATGAGGGCGATGCGATGGTACGGAGCGAGTTGTATACGAGCAGCCCATGGACCTATGGCGCAAACTAGCCCGAGACACCCTATTTGACCTGTATGCCCGACAACGGCACCGGGAACGCAGGGCGAATTCTTACAAAGATCCGGCAACCCGGAAAGGAGTAGGCGATTGCCCCCCGGCAAATCCAATGCGCTGCGCGTACGCATGCCGTTTACCGCACGATGTAGAATAGCGGACTCAGCCCAATAGATCATTGAACTTGTTTGAGCAATAAAAAAAGCGATCCGAAGATCGCTTTTTAAAATTCTGGTGTCGGAGGCGGGATTTGAACCCGCACACCCGAGAAATGGGCACAAGCACCTCAAGCTTGCGTGTCTGCCGTTCCACCACTCCGACAAATGTGCTTCCTTGAAAAGCAACGACGATTACTATACAGGAACATCTACCGTCTGCCAAGACCTAATTTCAAAAATTTTTAGGCCGTAGCGATAGAGCCTGAAGGATAAACCACCATCAAGGCGATCAGGGAAAGCATGAACACAATCGCGAACACGATGGTGATGCGATCAAGGTTCTTCTCGACGATGCTCGTACCGGTCTGGGTCGAATAGACCGACGAGGCAATCATGTCCGAAATGCCCGTGCCCTTACCGGAATGCAAAAGGATGAAAACGATCAAACCCAAACCGGAGATAACCAGCAGGGCGATGAGGATAATCAGAAGCGGACTCAAGATAATGCTACTTTCACTCGAATAAACGTATACGCAAGTCAATGATTATAAACGCAAGGGCAGCACTGCACAAGCAAATTTCACTTCCGGCAAGCAAACGCGCCTAGCGCCATTCAATATCCCCTATTGCCTCATGAAGCTACGCCTTCACAGCACCCAGAAGGCTTCGACCCGTCATTTCCTTGGGAATCTCGAGGCCCATCGCATCAAGCATGGTCGGCGCGATATCACAGAGGGCTCCGTCCGATGCCTCTATCGAGCGATCGCAACCTGCCTCATCAACGAAGATGAAAGGCACGGGTGCTGTCGTGTGCGCCGTATGAGGGGCTCCATCCTCGGCGATCATCTTGTCGCAATTGCCGTGATCAGCCGTCACGAACGCCATGCCCCCCTTTCGCTTCAGCGCTTCCAAAACCTTGCGAACGCCTGAGTCGACAGCCTCGACCGCCTTGACGGCAGCGGGGATGACCCCCGTATGCCCCACCATGTCGGGATTTGCGAAATTAACGATATAGACATCAGCCTCATCAGCATCGATGGCCGCTGCAAGCGTCTTCGCCACCTCAGGTTCGCTCATCTCAGGCTGCAAATCATAGGTAGCCACCTTCGGGCTGGGGATAAGACTGCGCTGCTCGCCCGCTTTCTCCTCTTCGCGGCCGCCGTTGAGAAAGAACGTCACATGCGCATACTTCTCGGTTTCGGCGATATGGTATTGCGAAAGGCCCGCCTGAGACAAAACATCAGCAAGCACGTTGTCGGGGAAGGTTTTGGGGAAGGCAACCGGAGCCTTGATGGAAGGATCGTATTCGGTCAGGCAGACGAAATTAACCTCGGGATGACGGGAGCGTTCGAATCCATCGAACACCTCGTCAACGATCGCGCGAGTCAGCTCGCGTGCGCGATCCGGCCTGAAG
>CAVHXL010000012.1:8930-18781 GCA_963639885.1 bacterium
CAACGGGAACGACGAACTCATCCGTCACGTCGTTGTCGTAGGAGCGAGCCATGACCTCATGTGGCGCAGCTACCTCGAGAACCGGCCTCGCGCAAACCACCGCGTCGAAAGCCTGCTTCACCCGGTCCCAACGCTTATCGCGATCCATGGCGTAATAGCGTCCGGATATGCTAGCGACCTGAACCGTTCCACTGAAGCCATTGGAGGAGATGAAATCCTCGAGCTCTCGCACATAGCCCTCCCCGCTCGACGGCGGAACATCCCTGCCATCCATGAACGCGTGGATGCGAACGTCCTCAACCCCGCTTTCCACCGCATGCTTCACGAGCGCATAAAGGTGCTCATTGGAGGAATGCACGCCACCGTCGGAGAGCAAGCCCATCAAATGCAGTGCGCATCCTGGCTCCCTTGCCACATCAATGGCACGGTTGATGGCCTCGTTCTCGCGGATGGAACCCGATCGACATGCCATATTGATGCGCGAGAGCTCCTGGTGGACCACCCGGCCGGCGCCGATATTGAGATGCCCAACCTCCGAATTGCCCATCTGCCCCGCAGGGAGGCCAACCGCCTCGCCCGAAGCCTCCAGTTTCGTCCAACTGCATGACTCGAAAAGATGATCGAGGCAAGGGGTGTTCGCAAGGGAAACAGCGTTTCCCGCACCCGGCCGAGCAAGACCGAGACCATCCATGATGACAAGGCAAGCAGGCAGCCTCAATGAGCCACGATCAACCGCGGCCATTACAGGCACGCTTTCACGAGCGTGATGAACTGATCAGCCTTCAGAGAAGCGCCGCCGACAAGCCCGCCATCGATATCGGGCTGCGCAATGAGGGCCTCGACATTGCCAGCATTCATGGACCCGCCGTAAAGCACGCGCATCTGCTCGGCCACCTCGGATCCGAACATGTCGGCAAGTGTCTGACGAATCGCCCGGCAAACCGCCTGAGCCTGCTCGGGCGTGGCCGTGCGCCCCGTTCCGATAGCCCAGATAGGCTCATATGCGACAACGCAGCATTTTGCCTCCGCGGCATCTACGCCAGCGAACGCAGCCCTCACCTGGGCGCAAACGAATTCCTCAGTCGTTCCCTCATCGCGAACCGCAAGGGATTCACCAACGCACACGACGGCGTACATCCCGGAAGCCACAAGCGCCTTAACCTTGCGGTTAACATCCTCGTTGGTTTCGCCGAAATATCCACGGCGCTCGGAATGACCAACAATCGAGGCCGTGCAGCCGATCTCCCTCAGCATGGGAATTGAGATCTCGCCCGTGAAAGCACCGCTTTGCTCCCAGTGCATGTTCTGGGCACCGGTCTGAATCGGCTGATGATCGAACTCGAAGACGTTGCATACCCCCTTGAGATCGACCGCAGGCGGGCAAACGAGCACATCGACCTTGCTCTCCCAATCCTTGTAGTAGTTATTCGAGATGTTCTGAGCCAAAACGACGGCCTCGGCGTAAGTGTTGTTCATTTTCCAGTTACCGGCCATCAACGGTTTACGTGCCATATCGTTGTCCTTCCATGACGGGATTCGTCGAAAATCGCAAGGAGGGGACGCATCCGCCCCCTCCTGACATGTTACTTCCTCAGCGCCTCGACACCAGGTAAAGCCTCACCCTGCACCAATTCCATACTGGCGCCACCGCCGGTTGAGATAAACGTCATCTTGTCGGCAAGCGAGAACTTGTTGACCGCAGCCACCGAATCGCCACCGCCGATGATCGTATCGGCAGCCACGTTTTCGGCGCACGCATCCGCCACCGCCTTGGTTCCAGCGGCGAACGCATCCATCTCGAACACGCCCATCGGGCCGTTCCAGAAAACCGTCGCACCCTCCAAAATCGCATCAGCGTAGAGCTTTGCCGTATCGGGCCCGATATCAAGGCCCATCATGTCGGAGGGAATATCGTCAACCGAACAGATCTTCGTGTTCGCATCAGCGGCGAAAGCGTCGGCGCATACAACATCGACGGGCAGCAGCAGCCGCACGCCCTTGGCGCGAGCCTTCTCGATCATCGCACCAGCACGCTCAATCCAATCGTCTTCCTTCAGCGACGTGCCCACTTGCTTGCCCTGCGCCAGCAGAAACGTGAAGCACATCCCGCCGCCGATGATGAGCGTGTCGCACTTATCCATCAGCGCATCGATGACCTTGATCTTGTCGGAAACCTTCGAACCGCCCAAAATGGCGACGAAGGGGCGTTTCGGCTGATCGAGCATATCTGAAAGAGTGGAAACCTCGCGCTGCATCAGCTTACCGGCATAAGCGGGCAAAAGGGCGGCGACACCAGCGGTCGACGCATGGGCGCGATGAGCTGTTCCGAATGCGTCGTTGACGTAAGCATCAGCAAGTTTAGCGAGCTCAGCGCAGAATTCGGGGTCGTTTTTCTTCTCGCGCTTATCGAAGCGAAGGTTCTCAAGCACCACAACATCACCGTTGCCCAAAGCCGCAACCTTGGCCTGAGCGTCATCCCCCACGGTATCGCTCGCGAATGCGACCGGGCGGCCCAGAAGCTCGGAGAGACGCTGGGCAGCAGGGCGCAAGGAGAACTTCTCCTCAAAACCTTCCCCAGACGGGCGACCGAGATGACTCACCAGCACAACGCGCGCGCCAGCGTCTACGAGTGACGTGATCGTAGGCAAAGCCGCTCGAATACGGGTATCATCGCCGACCAGGCCATCAGCAACGGGAACATTGAAGTCGACACGCACCAGAACACGCTTGCCGCAAGCATCGAGCTCGTCGACGGATTTGATATCTGACATGGAATTCCTTTCAAATAAAACGGGCGGCCAAAAGCCGCCCGCCAAACACGAACAAATCGTTTACAGCAGGATTTTGACAAGATCCTTAACGCGATTGGAGTAACCCCACTCGTTGTCGTACCAGGAAACGACCTTAACGAGATTGGACTTACCGCCCATAACCATGGTCAGACCGCTGTCAAAGATGGAGGAGTGGTCGTTGCCGACAATATCAACCGACACGATGGGGTCAGCAGTGTATTCGAGGATGCCGGCAAGTTCGCCCTCGGAAGCTTTCTTCAGAGCCTCGTTGATCTCCTCGGCCGTGACCTCGCGCTCAAGCTCAACCGTGAGGTCGACCATGGAGCCATCGGGCGTGGGGACGCGCGTGGCGAAACCGTCGAGCTTACCCGCAAGCTCGGGCAGCACGAGGGCAACCGCACGGGCAGCACCGGTCGTGGTCGGGATCATGGAGAGGTTCGCGGCACGGGCACGACGCAGATCCTTATGCGGAAGATCGAGGATCTTCTGATCGTTGGTATAGGAGTGAATCGTGTTCATATAGCCACGTTTGATGCCGAAGTTCTGCAGGAGAACCTTGGCAACGGGAGCCAGGCAATTCGTGGTGCAGGAAGCATTCGAGATGATGTTGTGCTTCTCCTTGTCGTAGTCGCCATCGTTGACGCCCATAACGACCGTGATATCCTCGTCCTTCGCCGGGCAAGTGATGACCACTTTCTTAGCGCCAGCCTGGATATGCTTGGAGGCGCCTTCCTTGGTCTTGAAGAAACCGGTCGACTCGACGACGACATCGATATCAAGATCAGCCCAAGGCAGATTCAGAGGCTCTCGATCGCAGAAGGTCTTGACAGCATGACCGTCAGCAATGAAGCCATCATCGGTCAGCTCGACCTTGTCGAAGAAGCGACCATGGACGGAGTCATATTTCAGCAGATGGGCAAGTGCCTCGAGGTTACCGGGATCGTTCACCGCCACGACATCCACCGCAGGATCATTCGCCATCGCGCGGAACACCAAGCGGCCGATGCGACCGAAACCATTGATAGCAACTCTGATTGCCATTGCGTATCCCCTTTCGAAAAAGATACTCAACTCTTGCCAAACAGCAAAATTGTAACGCGTCCGCAAGTGAACGAGTCGAATAATCCGGTGGGCGGTCGGAATAGACCTGAAAGACCAAGCCGGCTGTCGAGGCATTGCCTTATATGCACCAACCCCTACCGGCTACGACCTCCCCTTATCATGATTCCCGTTGCTGCTCGGCCTCCTTCGCCAACTGCTCGATACGACGCACGCGGTGATATACGGCGGACTTCGACAAGGGCGGGTTCGCAAGCTGGCCGAGTTCCTTCAGGGAAGCATCGGGGTTTGCAACACGCAAACGGATGAAGTCCTGCAAAGCAGGAGGTAGATTGTCGATTCCGCCCTTCGACTCAAGGAGCACCCTAATAGCCTGGATCTGGTCGATGGATGCCCGAGAGGCCTTTGCTTGATTAGCGACCTCTGCATTGATCTGGCGATTCACATCATTTCGAACGCTTTTGATGACGCGCGCGTTCTCCATATGCAGAGCACTCGAGTGGGCGCCCGCAACCGCGAGGAACTCGAGGATGGAAGCACCGCTTTTCAAGTAGACCATGTAGGAATTACGCCGCTGCATCACCCGAGCATGAATCCCCTTCCGCTCCATGAGATCGCAGATGTCCGCGGCAAGATCTTCCGTTTCGACGATGATCTCGAAATGGAAGTCGCCGCGAGGATCGGAAACGAATCCGCTGCCCAAGAAGGCTCCCCGAAGATATGAGGCTGCGCAACAATCCTTGGCGACAAGCTGTTGAGATACCCCGAGTTCAAGGCTCCCTTCAGCATTCAAAACACCCATATCGGCAAGCGCTTCGGCCAAATGGGGCTGCACAGGGCATTCGATCAGGTAATTCGGCGTCTTATGAAGGACGCTGCGCCTGACGGTCAGGGCAGTCTTCAGGTGATACAGCTCATGAAGAAGCTTGATGACGAGCCTTGCAACGGAAGGAACATCGGTCGCGATCTCGACGCGATAGCGATTTCTTCCCGAGACGAACAACGTTCCCTCGATGCGAACCAGAGCGGCAAGCACCGCCTTATCGCAATGACTGCAAACTCCCTCGACGCGCGAGAGCTCGTCTTTTACCTCCGACGTGAACGACATAGCCCGAGCACCTCCATAAACGCATCGCGAAGTGCAATCGGATCATGCCAGGTCGGACGCGTAGGATCTACGAGATTCCTCACGATGACCCTCGGCCCGACGGATTCGATGGCGCTGATATCCCCCGATGTGATGCGAACCGGCCGAATGGGGCGACCGTCCGCATCATGTGAACCTTCGTCCACGGTAACCGAGAATCGACTTGATGCGCCCGCACTAGCCCCAATCTCGAAATCCGCTTCATCTTGATAAGCGGAAACGACATCCGAAGAGCTGTGGACGAGAACATAATCGAGCAGTCCCCGCATCCCGTGGTCCAAAAGCGATCGAACGTGCTCGCGGGCGGTCATTCCCCAAGTCTCCCCTTGCATATCGGCAAGAGAGCACACGAACAGCACCTTGCCCTTCGATTGGCGGATCGCATCGATAACTCCCGGGACCAACAGGTTGGGAATGATGGAAGTGAACAGGCTACCCGGGCCAAGCACGATAAGGTCCGCTGCGCGTATAGCCTCGGCGGCGGGCTCGTGCACAACGATGGAACCCGCACTTCTGAGCTGGACATTCGCAAGCGCGCAACGTGAATGGCAAGCAACGGCTTGCCCTTCGATATAATGCCCATCCCTTGTCCTGGCAACAAGGGAAACGCGATCGAGCGTGGACGGATATACATGCCCACGCGCGTTGAGCAGCTTCTCGCACAGAGCAACAGCCTCGGGAAACGACCCCGTGGACTCCTCAAGAGCCGAAAGCATTAAATTTCCGAGCGTATGGTTATCGGCAAAGGGAAAGCGATACTTGAACGCTTTCGTCAAAGGGTCGTTTGGATCAGCGGCCATCGCGCAAATGCACTTGCGGATGTCACCGGGAGGAGTGACGTTCGCCTTATCCCTGAGAATGCCAGTTGATCCGCCGTCATCCGCCATCGCAACGACCGCAGAGGTTTCGAGCCCAAGTGACAGCAAGGTGCGTATGGACACAGGAGCGCCCGTGCCGCCACCGATCACGACGGCACGAAGATGCTCAACAGGTTTCACGATAGGTTCAGCCGCCATGAGAGGAGCGAACTTGTCGGTAAGCGACGGGTCATGAGGAAATGCAAGCATGTTCGCCTGCGGGGAGGTCGTCATGAAAGGCTCCCCGCTTCATTCGCGGCCAAGGAGGCATAAGCTTCCGTCGACGACACGAGCGAACCGTCTACGCCCTCGGCAAGCTTGAGGTCGCGATGGGCCACACTCACTCGGTAGCCATTGCGCTTAAGGTGCTCGCCAGTTGCCTCGGCGATGGCAACGCTACGATGCTGGCCACCCGTGCAACCAACCGCGATCGCAAGCTGCTGCTTGCCCTCAGCCACATAACCTGGCATGACGCAATCGAGCAAGCCCTCCCATGCCTTCAAGAACTCCTCGGTCTCGGAGCGGCATATAACGTAATCGCGCACAGCCTTATCGAGCCCGGTAAGAGGACGCAGCTCAAGATCGTAATAGGGATTCGGGAGGAATCGAACATCGATAACAAGATCGGCATCGATCGGGGCGCCGTGCTTGAAGCCGAACGAGTACACCGTAACCTGCAGCCCCTGGCGCTGCTGACCCGTGGAGAACAACGACGTGATCGTGCTGCGCAGCTGCTGCGGAAGCATCTCGGTAGTGTTGATTACGTGATCGGAAATATCCCGGAGATCGGACATCATCGCTCGCTCGCGTTCAATGCCGGCAGCGATGGAAGACCCATCGGCGCATAAGGGATGACGGCGGCGACTTGATTTGTAACGAGCGATCAATTTCGAATCATCGGCATCAAGAAACAAAACCCTGATGTCGACACCCGAGTCCTTGATCCTTGAAAGCTCCGATCTCAAGCTGTCGAAGAATGCGCCACTGCGCGCATCGCAAACAACCGCAAGACGACGATATGCATCAGGCTGTCCCGGTACCGAGGTAAGGGAGAGAAGGCTCCCGATGAGCGAAGACGGCAGGTTATCCACGCAAAAATAACCAAGGTCCTCGAAGGCATGCATAGCCTCGGTGCGCCCCGCGCCCGACATCCCGGTCACAACCACAAGCTCCGGCATAGCCGCTAAAACGTTTTCCTGGTCAGTCATTCCCAACCCTTATCTACCCGACAACGGTTTCATCATTTCGATCTTCATTATACTGCTTGAGCACTTCGAAGAGCTCCCGAGCAACGACCTCGGGTACCACATGGGCATCGATGATGTCATCAAGGGTGGCCTCTCGAAGCCGCTTAAAGCTTTTGAAGTGCTTCAGGAGCGCCTTTTTCCGCACAGGGCCCAGACCGCAAACCTCATCGAGGATGCTGGCCGTCATACCCTTGCCGCGAAGCTCCCGATGGAATGTAATGGCGAATCGATGCGCTTCATCGCGCACTTGCTTTACCAGATATAGGCTAGCGCTGCCACTTGGAAGCACAACCGGTCCGGAATCCTGCCACGGCACGAACAGCTCCTCATCGCGTTTCGCCAAACCACACAAGGCTATGTCGTCGATTCCCATGCGTTCGAACTGCTCCATGACGGCTCCGAGCTGCGGCAAGCCGCCGTCAAGGATGATGAGATCGGGCTTGGACCCAAAACGCTCGTCCGCCATTCGCTGCGGGCAATATCGTCGCTCCATGACTTCCCGCATGGAAAGAAAATCGTTCGCCTCATCAAGCTGCGCTTTTATCTTGAACCGACGATACTGACCCTTGTCGGGTTTCCCCGCCGTGAACACGACCATAGAGGCAACGGTGTAGGTTCCATGGTTGGTAGAGATGTCAAAGCATTCGATGCGCATCGGGGGCGAAGGGAGCGCAAGAGCGCTCTCGAGTTGGAGCAAGGCATCGTTGATGCGTTTGTCCTCGTAACTCGTTCGAACTTTATAGCGCATGAGCGTATGCTGCGCATTGCGCTCAGCCATATCGAGCAGCTCTTGCTTCTCGCCACGTTCAGGTGCCGTAAAGCGCACTTTCGCCTTATGAGCGCTCGCCAGCTTCTCCGTAAGCCATGCCTCCATCGCCTCACGGTCTTCGGGAAGGGCACGCACGATAACCTCGTGAGGGATAGAGGTTGTGGAGTCGTAGTACCGAAGCAAAAACATGTGTAGCAGGTCATCATCCGGAACATCAAGACCCCGATTAAGCACGAACTCGTTACCGTTGATAACGCGACCCTCGCGAACCTGGAACACGTGAACTCCCGCTATGGTTTCCTCGCGAAAAAGGCCGACGACATCTGCATCAAGGCTTCTCGAGGAAACGGCATGCTGCTTGTCGTCAAGCCCATTGATGATATCGATCCGCGCTTTGATGCGACCGGCGCGCTCAAAATCCAGTTCCGCGGCCGCCTCACTCATCTCCTCGGTCAGCTCTGCAAGGAATTCCCGATGATTGCCCGATAAAAAGCGCTCGATGCGCTTCACGTTCTCAGCGTACTGAGCCTTGGTGACGCGACCGCAACAGGCACCGGGGCCAATCCCGACATGGCAGTCGAAGCAGGGTCGCGAGTTACCTTCGAGCAACGCAAGGGGATCTTTCTCCAAGCGCTTGGACAGCGAACGCCAGTCGGCACAAGTTGCAGCGCAAAGAGGCACTACTTTCCTTGCGATATCAACCATCTTGCGCGCCGCCCGACTATCCGTATAAGGGCCGAAGTAGCGCGTGCCCGTCCGATGCTTTTCGCGCGTGTACTTGATCGCGGGGAAAGCGTCACCTTTCGTCAATGCTATAAAGGGATACGATTTGTCATCTTTGAAGTCAGCGTTAAACCAGGGGGAATACTGATTGATCAGGTTCTTCTCAAGCACAAGGCTTTCATGCTCATTGGATACTACGATATATTCGAAGGAATGAATCTGGTCGACCAGCAAGGGGATCTTCGCGCGATCGTCCTGGAAATTAACGTACTGACGCATACGCGCCCTCAGCTGCTTCGCCTTCCCTACGTAAATGACCTGGCCAGTTTCGTCTTTCCAGAGGTAAACGCCCGGCAGAGTAGGAACCGCATCGAGCTCACGCTTGATGCGCTCGATCTTTTCTTCCTGAGAACCACGGGCGATATCGCGCGGCAGCCCATTACCGTGGTCGTTCGCGGATCCAATCGAGGGGCCATTCTCGCGCAGCTCGCCATCCTCCAGCGCGCAAACCGACTCCGGATCGTTTCGTGAGTTCCTTCCATTACCCAAGCGCAACATGCTCGAATCAAGCTGCTGGAAGTGTTCAGGCTTTCCCATACGAACGCCCTACCCTTCAAGAACGGTGATCTTGGCCCGGTACGAAATGGCTCGCGGCGTGTCAAGCGAATCGAAATCGACGATGTAAGCGCGTTTCACGTCATCGAGGTCGCAGACAACGCCCTCGCCGAAGACGGGGTGAACGATTCTGGCACCGCGTGACGCGCAGCCGATCGACTGAGCTTGCGCGATGTGCAGGTCAACAAGGGCGTACGCCGCTTGCGCCTCATCGAGATATTCATCGGAAGGCTTATTCGAGAACTGCAATGCGCCAGGGTCGATATCAAGGAGAAAACGCGATGGATAACGCGAACCGCCCTGATGAGTGAACCCCTCGGACTCGCTCAAATAGAGCCCATCCCGAGCCCGTGTGATCGCAACGAAGCATAGGCGACGCTCCTCCTCCATCGCTTGCGGCGTGTTTGTTTTTCGAGAAGGAAGAACCCCCTCGGAAAGCGAGCACACGAACACGTGCTTGAATTCCAGGCCCTTGGCGGCATGAATGGTCATGAGCCGTACTTTATCCTCGTCGCCATCAATCGCGTCGGCATTCGTGAAGAGAGCAACATGCCTCAGATAACCCTCGAGAGAAGTTTCCTCGCCGCAGCCCGTCTCGAACTCGTAGACGGACTGCTTAAGCTCCGCGATGTTATCAAGGCG
>CAVHXL010000012.1:18857-22368 GCA_963639885.1 bacterium
TCCCTCGGTGCGAAGCATGCGCTCGTAGCCGCTTTCATTCAAAAGGGCTGAAAGCAACTCGGAGATGGAGCGGCCTTCAATCGAATCTGAAAACTTCCGAACAAGGGCGAGAAACGCTTTCGCTTTGGTTCCGCGAAAGATATCGTCATCCACCGTGCGCTCCAAAGCGGCAAGCAGCGTGCAGCCATGAGCATCCGCATAATCTCGTAAATACGCCTGCCTACGCGTACCGATATTTCGCTTCGGAACATTCACGATGCGCGAAAATGATAAATCATCTCGGAAGACGATAAGTCGTAGATAGGACAAGGCATCTTTAATCTCGCGACGCGAAAAGAATGGCACGCCGCTGAATACAACATGCGGTATCTGTCCCTTCAGCAGGCGCTCCTCAACGACTCGCGACGCATAATGCGCCCGATACAGAATAGCGATGTCTTTGTATCTGATGCCCTCAGCATGCAGAGCAACGATGCCTTGCGCGATCCATGCAGCTTCATCTTCCGAAGAGGATGCGTGGTGCCACACTGTTGGTCCGCATGCCTCACGCTCGGCAACAAGGCTTTTCTTCATCCGAATCTTATTCTTGTCGATCAGCGAATTCGCAACGGAAAGGACAAGAGGGACGCTTCGATAATTCCTCAGAAGCATGATGGTTTTCACCGATGGGAAGACCTTATCGAAATCAAGCAGGAAACGGCTATCGGCACCTCTCCAGGAATAGATGGTTTGGTCGGGATCACCCACGACGAACAAATTGCCGTGAAATGCGCAAAGAACCTTTACCAAGCTGAACAGCTCGGCATCCATGTCCTGGTACTCGTCGATCATGATGTATTCGAGACGCTCTTGCCATTTTCGACAGATCTCGGGACGTTCGCGAAAGATATGCAGGACAAAGGCAACGAGGTCGTTGTAGTCTAGCGCGAAGCATTTCTTTTCCTGATATAGATATCCGTAGAAAATAATGTCCTTGGGAGTTTGAGCCTCAAGGTACTTTCGCCGCAATTCTTCCAGAGGGATGGAAAGCATATCGAGGTAATACGAGGGACGTTCCTTGATCTTGATCATCTCGATCATATCCCGAGCGTGGGAAAACGTCATATCGCGCAACGTGAGGTTTCTTTCCTCGTAAACGACTTTAAGCATCGAGTCGATATCGGAACCATCAAGAACCACGAAATTTTTCGGATACCCGACCGCATGGGAGTCCTCCTGCAGGATGGTGACGCAGAACCCATGAAACGTGTTGATGTAACCGGTATCGTTATCCCCGGTAAGCTTGCGAATGCGGTGACGCATCTCGTTGGCAGCCTTGTTGGTGAAGGTTGCGCATAGTATGTTTCCCGGCAAAATACCGATTTCGTTAACCAGGTAAGCGAAACGCTCCGTCAAAGCACGCGTTTTACCCGTGCCCGCTCCCGCGATGACGCGCACGAACCCCTCGGTGGTCCTGACGCACTCCAGCTGCTCGCTATTGAGGTTAGCGCCGCCGCGATCGACGGGAGCTTCCCGAGGTTCGATGCGATGATATGTTTCAATCTGATCCATGCCATACAGTGTATCAGGAACCGTACGTATGTTCTAGTTATTCGGAAACTTTCACAAATAAGCGCTTCCTTAAAATAACAGCGCAGTACATAAACGCGCCTAAGCAGATCACCCCGCCGACAATGCCGACGAAACCTATCCCAACATAGGTGCACACTCCTCCGCCGATGAAGCTGCCCGTGCCGATCCCCAAGTTGAAAATACCGGAGAAGATAGCCATCGCGACGGTTTGAGACCCAGAGGGGCAGACGCGAATTATCTCGGACTGATACACGATGCTGTATATCGCACCGCAAATTCCCCAAACGAAGCAAAGGGCGAACGCCGCGAAAAAGGACAGCGAGCCTACGCCCATAAACACCAGGGACACCATAACGCCCGCAACCGACCCCCCAAGGAACAGCATCGGACGCTTCGGGAAGAACCGAGGGCACAAAGCGCTTCCGACGATTCCGGATAGCCCGAATGCGACAAGCACCAAAGTGACATCAACACTGGAAAGGCCACCGATCTGCAGCAAAAACGGCTCAATGTAACTATAGCCCGTATAGAAGCCCATTGCGTAGAGCGCCGTCACGGCGAAGATACCGATCAGAGCCTTGTTCGACAAAAGGGATGGCACATCCCGAAGGGTGAATGGGGCCTCTTTCTCAAGGCGCGGAAAAACGAAAGCAAGGTACAGCAGCACCAGAGCGGAGACGACCGCCACGCACGCGAACGTCATGCGCCATCCAAGCCAAAGCCCGACGGCACGGCCGAGCGGCAAACCGAGCGTATTCGCGAGCGCGGTACCCGCCTCGACGGCGGCAAGGGCCATAGGACCGTGAACAGGCTTGACGACGCGAACCGAAACCGGTGCCGCGATGGCCCAGAACACCGAATGGGCGCACGCGACCACCAAGCGCGCGCATACGAGCATCCCAAAGCTCGCCGCCAGCGCCGAAAGAAACTGACCAGCGCAGAAAACCGCGAGAACAAGCAGGATCAAAGGCCGGAATCTCATGCGGGAAGCCGCGATCATCAGCGGCAAGGACAGAAGCATTACCGCCCAGGCATACACCGACACGATGAGACCCGTTTGCCCCTCGGAGGTGCCAAACGATGAGCCAATATCGGTCAAGAGCCCGACGGGCATGAACTCCGAGGTATTGAAAATGAACGCGGAAACGGTAAGACCCACGAGCGGCAACCATTCGGAAAGAGACATCTTTTGGTCAACGAACTTCGACAAACCTACTCCTCGACTCCCAGCGCGCAAAACCCGGTGTCCATAATCGGCAGCAGAGAAATAGCCACCGAAAGACACTACGGGGAACGGATTCTAGCATCGAAAACATGCCGCCATGCGCATCGCCCCAAAACCTTTGCAGCTCGGCTAGCAAATATCAGTTGGAATTCACCTATATAGTGTTGTCACGTTTCGTGATTGTTAACTCTTGGTTTCCCCTGCATGTCGGTCTTTATAATTCGGTGCGTTGAGTCAAATCACAAGGAGGACAAGACATGACCTATGCCGAGCGAATCATCGAGCAGGTGAAGGCGAAGAACGCCGACCAGCCGGAGTTTATCCAGGCTGCAACGGAGGTTCTCAACACGCTAGGCCCCGCGCTTGACGCGCACCCCGAGTTTGAAGCCAACGCCCTGCTCGAACGCATCATCGAGCCCGAGCGCATCATCCAATTCCGCGTCCCGTGGGTTGATGATGCTGGAAAGGTGCAGGTCAACCGCGGTTTTCGCGTTGAATACAACTCAGCAATCGGCCCCTACAAGGGCGGCTTGCGCTTCAACCCGACAGTCACGCTCGGCATGCTGAAGTTCCTGGGCTTCGAGCAAATCTTCAAAAACGCCCTAACCACGCTGCCGATGGGCGGCGGTAAGGGCGGATCCGATTTCGACCCGAAGGGCAAGTCCAACAACGAGGTCATGCATTTCTGCCAGTCCTTCATGACCGAGCTCTGCC
>CAVHXL010000013.1:0-1069 GCA_963639885.1 bacterium
CCCTTCATGTTCGCCTTCTCCATGTTGTTCCCTTTCCTGTTTTTCTTCCTTTACCGTTATCCCAGCACTGCGGCCCTCGCAATGCTGCTTGCTTGAGCGCAGACATCCGGCCGGTCTGTCACGCGCTCGCATGCAACCCCTCATAGCGTTACCATCCCTCCAAACACCAGCCACAACGCCAGAAACGGCGCCATGGCGATCCCGTCGCGCCTGCCGAGCCTACGCGAAACCAAGCCAACTATCGAAAACGCCGACGCCGCGATATAGCAGGCAAGTGCCCCCGTCAAAGCCCCCGGGCCCGTCGCGAGAGACAGCGCCACCATGCAGCGCATGTCCCCACCACCTATAGAGCGAACGTTTTGCCCGAAAAAACGGCGAGCAATCCAGCAAATGGCCAGAACGACCACCACCGCGACGATGCCGCTACCGAGCGCCGGCAGCCCTCCTCGCGAAAACTGAAAAGCAAGCCCGAACGCTGCGAGCATCACGCAAGACTCGAGCGGGATCATTCGCGCACGCAGATCGCACGCAACTCCGCTAAGCATCGCCGCAATGCAGGCGGCAAGCAGCAAGGTCAGCTGCAAAGGCATGCCCGAAAAAGGCAAGACGGCAAACGACGCTGCTCCAACAATCCCCAAAGCCACCCGCTGCGATGCACCCGGATGAAACGAGCACCGCACCGCCTGATCGCCCTCCGAACGTTTTGCGATCGACGGATCGACGTCCAAACCGGCATCGGCGAGCAATTGCGCCCGCTCACGCACAAGAACCCCCTCACGGGCTGCAGCAAGCGCATCGGCAAGCCATATGCCTATCGAGCCGTCCTCACCCACATCGTTGGGCTTTGGAAGCTTATCCGGATGCATCCGCCGATACTCCTGCATCGCTTTAAACGAACCCATCCACCAGGTAAAACTTCTCCTGTAAGCACGACGAAGCGCGACATCGGAAAACTTCGGCACCAAAACGGCTCCCGCAATCGCGCCCGCCGCCGCCCAAATCGCAACAACGCCGGCGAAATACGACGTCATGAGCCCACCGCGCATAAATCGCGCTGAGTCTCTTGCGC
>CAVHXL010000013.1:1079-20540 GCA_963639885.1 bacterium
GAGAGGAGGCATGACGCGAGCGGCTCCCCCGATCGCGAGAACGCGGCCCATGCGCGCTTTCCGCGCCATTCGAGACACCCGAGCAACGAACCTCCACTCGCGCCCCCCTGGAGGATCCTTGGCGGAAGCGCTCACATGCCCGGGCCTTGCCAACCCCACCATCTCGCTCTGCCGGGTCCGTGCGCGCAGCCAAACCACGCGCATCGCAAACCTCGATCCTCAGGACGATCTCGCCACCTTGCGAGGGTACTGAGACCAGCTGCCCAGGGGCCGCCTGCGGACCGGGCGCCTCTTCAACATCGGGCTTGTCTACCTCGCAAGCTGCCGAACGGGCCACCGCCAAAGCCGGCACCTCCATAACCTCCGGCGCCATATGCCTGTCATCAAAGGAGACGGCAGCGCCCGAGGGCGGCTCCGGCACCGGATTGCGAGACGCAACCTGCATGCTTTGACCGGACCCGAATCGATGCAGGCATCCATAGCACACCTCGGCATCGTCGAACGACCCCGCCTTGCAAACTGGACATTCTTTCACGAATCATCACCTCCACCGCGCACGATGAGAACCTGGTCGCCTCTTTCGAACCACGAACCATCAGACGCCGAAAACCTTTCCAACACTCCAACCGCTTGTCCGCACTTCAAACGCCTGCGCGCCGCGACATCCCGAAACGACTCGACAACCTTCCCGTCCGCTCCCACAAAAGCGATATCGATCGGATACTTCATGCCGAACGTATGCACGCTCCTGCACGGCATAAGCAGCAAAACCTCGCCATCCAGCCCAGGACGAGAGCGCAAGAAGCCCTTCATCCGCGCCGAGAAACTGCCCGCAAGAAGCAACGGCGCCGCGAACGCATTTTTTTCCATCAACCTTTATCCCCCTTTCCCTCATGAAACCTGAACCACCACGCTCACCAAGCTTCCAACCTGAGCGCACGCGACGAACGCCCAGCGATAACAACCACTCCCCTTCGTGAACGAGGCGCAAGCTGCATGGCCGCTCTCCATCTGCTTCCAGCCCTTTTGCTTAAGCTCGGTCGCCGTTGAGGAAAACACCTCGGATACCTCTCCTTCACATGACCAACCGATGGTGCGTGCCTGCTCATCGATGCGCCCATCGCTGCGTCCCTCCAATGAAGCAACCTCATCGGCAAAGGCGTCGGGCCGGCTACTCGCAACCAACTCGTATGGGTCGCTCGCCCCGTCAATGACCGCGCTGCATCCCACGCTTTGAGAACCCGCTGCTTTCGCCTGCCGAATGACGGGCTCGGCGGCATGCTCTATGAACCGGCTGGCGCAAACTGCGCCGATCAGGCAAAACACGACGAGACAAGCAGCTACGCTCCTTCGCCCTGACGCGCCAATCCTCTCGTACGAAGAGCGCACGCGCTCGAAGCACCCCTTGCGTGCACCGCAGGATGCCCGCCCCCAATGCAGAAACCTCATGCGATGACCCCCGGCTTGTAGCAATCCACCGTGAACTCCTCCCTATGCACCAACTTCGGTAGCGAGACGCCGAAAATCGAATCCTTCAAGCTGAGCCCGAATAGCGTCGGAGAGAATTCAACAGTGCCGGTAAAAGTCGTGTGACCCCTCGATACCGCCTGCGCCGACACATGTGCAACCACGGTGTCCTTACCCTCAAACGTTGCGGCAAGCCCCTGTTCGATAGCGGTACAGCTTTGCGCGATATCCTGCCCATACGCCGGAGAGGTCGCATGCACGCGCACCAAATCGCGAAAATCGTTATCGAAAGCGGCGCATATGCCGAAGAAGGCCATCGCGTTGACCGCTATCGCGGCTATCGCGATCATCACAGGAAACGCAACCACGAACTCGACTGACATCTGACCGTCGATATCCTTCGTCAATCCCATGGCCGAGCTCCCGTTATGCTTGAATGCACGTCGATCAGCGTTTCGGAAAGCCTCTCAACGAACCCTGGCGCCGCATCCTTTACGGCCTCCGGAAGGCTTATGGTGATCGGGATGGAGGCCCCGCCGCCGAAATCGAAGGAGGCGACCTCGAGCGTGCCATCGGACGACTCGACAGCATCGGATACGCGAGCTCCCACAGCCCTTACCAGCGCCGCAAACGGATCGTTCGAGGCGAGCGGATTCTCAACCGCAACTCTTTTTAGCTCGAGCAAGCGGGCCGAGAACGCCCCATCATCACGCGAGGCGACATGAGCCGTATTGACAACCACCGGCCGCAATGCATCCAAATTAGCAGGAGCGAGACCAGCAGCCTCGACGACGGACGACAGCGCAGACGAAGCCCAAGTCCCCAAGCCACTCGGACCGGCAAGCGGCACGGAGCTCAAGCCGTCACGAATAGCCTCCTCGAGAGCTTCCTGGCCGCCCGCATACACCTCAAGCATTCCCGACCACACATCAAGCACCACACCCATAGCGCCAAGCGCTGATCCCCTGTCCTTCAACCCGTCGGTGAGCGAATCGATAACGCTTCTCCCTTCGCCCGACGGATCGGCGATGAGCGTGGCGGCGGAGATGGACACCCGGGCCCCGAGATTGCCGGTCGCCTTGACGAACGAGGACTCGAACCCCTTCGCAGGAGCATCTGCCCCCGTATTCGCCACGAGCACCACCACGCCCGTCGCCCCTGGAGGGTTCGCGTCGATGCGCATCTTCGCCGCATGCGTGAGCAGCTCGCCTATCGCATTGAAGACGTCGCCTACCCGACGCTTCACCTCAGTCTTCGCCGGACGAGCACGATCAAGCGCATCCCGATAGTCCTCTGCAGCGCGGGCAACGCAGACATAGTGGTATTCGAAGCCGTTTTCGATCGCGGTCGACGCAGCTGCAACCTTACCCATGCTCGATCGGGAAAACCCGCATTGCGAGCAGGGCTCGTAACCACTAACCGGGATATCCTCAATCGCCGCACGGTCCTGCGCGGCGGATGCGCTCGGGCAGCCATCCCATGCATGCAAGGTCGTCTTCCCATCTTCGACGACGCAAGGATAAACCCGATCAGTGAACAGGGAGGTTCCCTCAACCTCGGCAGCATTCTTCGGCACCGTCGGGAAGTAGCAAACGAAGCTATCCCCGAGATCATGCACATAGGCCTGCGCTATCATGTCGCATGCATATGCATAGAAGCGCTTGCGCAAAGCCGATTCCGCTTGCTCTCCCACCGACGATGCCGTCGGAGCTTCCTGAGCCAAACGGCGCGGATAATAGGCTTTCGCACGGTTAACCGCCGCCATGAACGACCAGGTGTCAACGCTCGAATACCGAGGATTGTCCGATCCAGAAAGCCCCGCCAGCTTTTCCGCACGCTCCGCCATGCAATACGCCGGGTACGCACCGCAATCGTGCTCGAACGCCTCCTGCTTCGCCCGATTCGCGTCCTTCGCCGCCTCATCGGCGATGCGAGCCTGCTCGCGGATTTCCGAAGCATTGTCCTTCGCCTCTCCAAGAGCCCCGTCAAGCGCGCCATCATCGGTCGGGACCGATATGTCCGAGACCTCCGAGGGCACCAACAGAGCCAAAGCGACATAGTGAGAGTCCTTCCCATTCGCCGCAGCAGCCGAAGCGGCCTGGACCGAGCACAAGAACGGCAATGCCTTCTGCACCCGGTTCAGCCCATCAACCGCACGCCGAGAAAACTTATCCCGGGATTCAGCGATGCGATATGAAGATTCAAGAAGCTTCTCGCCGACCGACTGGCCTCCAGGAACGCACATCGCGACGATCCCCAACCCGCATGCCGAAGCGCTCGTCAAGCCCATCGACAGCACAACGGCATCGCAAAGCCGTACCACGATCATGTACTCCGCCACCACATTCTCCGCGGCCAATGCCGACGCATCCGCCACCGATTGCACGCGCGAAGAAATCGAGTTCACGCGATACACCTGAGCTGTTGAGAAAATCAGCGCGAGCGTCACCAGCAGCGACAGCACGATACCGAGCGTCGTCATGCCCTCCTCATCCCGAAAGGCGGCTCTTTGCGAAAAGCATCTCATCGAGACCACGTCCCAATCCATTCCTGCGGGCTCGAACCCGAAACCACGCTTGAAGCCCAATCGGGCTGAGCTTGCCGGGAAGACTCGACGCGAACGGTTAGGGTTCCGTCATCGTTTAAAGACCCGGTAAGCGCCGTGCCGATGTCAAGAAGCGGCAAAGGCTTGACGCGACCGGATATCGCGACGCGGACATGATCCGAGCACTCATCGCCCTCGGCCTCTATCTCCCAGGAGCACTCTTCCCCGTGCATATGGAAGCAGTCCACGGGCGGAATGGATCCAAGCCGATGACGAATGAACGCATCAACGGATTCCGACATGTCGCCCGATGCATCGGTTTTCGTCATCAGCAGGCGGCAAGCATCCGTCGCGGCCGATTCCATGACCATCCGGTCATACAGAACGATTCCCGGCTGGACGAGCAGGAGAAGCGCGCAGAAAACAACCGGGATGAGGAATGCCGCCTCGACCGTTGCCTGACCTTCCTCCTCGCACCGCTTCAAAGCCTCTGCCATGTCGAAACCTCCTTTCCATCTGCATCTTCGACTCGAATTCGAAAGCACTTCGTCAATACAGCAGCACATCGGCCGCCGCCTGGGGGCTTATGCTCTGCACGTGATGGGATGCTGAGGACAGGGCATGCTCGACGAACATGCCGCCAGAGAATCCCCGCCACATCGCCCCGAATCCCAAACACACCACCAGAAACGCAGCGGCCACGATGGCGAACTCAACCGTCGCCTGACCCGCCTCAGACGCCATCGCCCGCCTGAAGCCCCATCCCGAACCGCGAAGCCTCGGCCAGCGCGAGCGAAAACGCGACGGTCGCCTCCGCCCGCACAGACCCCGTTTCCGCAAGCCCTTACAAGCTGTCAAAGCCCTCGACGATCGCATCCCAAAGCCCCTGCAGCTTCGGACGAAATAACGTGATCGCAAGAATGGCGATCACCACGAGCACACCGACCAGGATGGCGTACTCGGTTGTGCCCTGGCCATCCTCGCGCCTGCGCAGCGCGCTGAATCGACACGCCGCCTTCGCAATCATGGAGCGATACGAATCCATAACCGATTCCAGCATTTAAATTCCTCCCATCAATTCCAGCAAAACCGGCCCGAGCACCATGATCAGCATGGCCGGTAAAATCAACGTTCCGGTCGGTATCATCATCTTGACCGGGGCTTTCGCCACGCGCTCCTCCACCCGCGCCCGACGCTCGGCTCGAGCCTGCGCCGCAGCTTGCTCAAGACACTCTCCAAGTGCGGTACCGAAACGCAGGGATCTGACGACCGACGCCATCGTTCGAGTGAACAGCGGCGAGTTGTACGACGCCGCAAGGGCCTTCAGCGCTTCTTCTCGCGTCGTCAACCCAAAAGACCACGACCTTTGAGCCGCAGCGCACTCGCGGGCCAACAAGGAGTCGAAATGCCCGGTGTACAGCTCGAAGCTCCTGTCGAACGACAAGCCGCTTCGAACGCCGAGCGCGATAACCTCCAGCATCTCCGACATCCCCTTTTCCAGCGCCAAAAATCGTGCCGAGGACAGAGCCGCGAGCGCGCGACGAGGCAAAACAACCCCCCAAAGCGCGCCGGCGACGATACCGAGAAGAGCAAGCTCGTTCGAGATCATGCAACCGACAAGGCCGCATATCGCAGCGCCTGCGAAAGCGAAACGAATCATCGCCTCAACGTAAGCATCCTCGCTCACCTCGACTGATGATCCGACAGCTCCGACCGCGACCGCGAAATGCCTGCGAGCGCCGGGAAACATCCCCTTTGAGGCGATCGGCTTCACCGATCGGGAGGCGAGACGACTGGTCAGCGCAACCATGCTCCGCAAACACAGCGCCGTATCCCATCCAAGATGATCGGCTGCGAAGACATCGGGGGCGCGAGCGCGAGCGCGCGATCCGCGTTTTCCGGCGCGCTTGGCCATTGATGACGAGACGAGCATTCCCGCTATGCCGGAGAGAAGCGTCGCGAGCGCCGGCAGCAGCCCCGCTGCGCCCATCACGCCACCTCCACGGCCAGCATCCGGCGAACGGCGAGCACGCCCGCGATCTCCATCGCGATTGCAAGCGAAAGAAGCCCCATTCCCGCTACGCTCGTGAAAAACGGTTCCAAAAAGCCATCGCTGATCAGCGAGAACAATGCAACCAACAAAAAGGGCATCGCCGTTACCACCCGGGCAGACAATCGCGCCTGGGCCGTCTGCACCCTCAACGATCGACGCAACTCGCATTCGCCCTCGACCGTATCGCGTGCCGCATCCAATACCTGCCGCATGCTGCCACCGGCCTCATGCTGCACATCGAGGGCCACCGCTATGAAAGCAAGCTCGGAGGAGGTGTCGCCACGGCGGATCTCGTTGATCGCCGATGTCGCCGATTGCCCCGTCTCAAGCCTGTTCGCCGCCGACTGAAAGCGCTTTCCCAAAGGGCCTTTCGTCTCATTCGCCAGCTGCCGAAACGTCTGAAGCAGCGAAAACCCCGCCTGCAAGCACGCGCTCATCGCATGAAGCGCATCCGGTACCGCATCGCGCAACGCGTCGCGATTTTTCTCAACCCGCGAACGCACCCGAGACGCAGCCGACGCCACGAGCAACACCGGAACCGCGAAAGCCGCAACCGGCGATCGGGCGATCACTGCCGCGGATAGCGCCGAGAACGCACATGCCCCGAGCAGAGCGGACAACGCCTCGCCAGCCGAGATCATGATTCCCCGATCCCTGAACACGCCGCTCAAGCCATTCGCAAAGGTTGCGACACGCCGGTTGCGCGCCAATGAGATGGCGAGCGGAAGCAGCGGCTTCGCCAACCTCCCAAGCAGCACGCGCCCCCGATCGTCCTTGCGACCCGCACGGCGGGCGCTGTTCACGATATCGCTGCTTATCCGCCATGCGAGCATCGCTCCGCAGACAAACGCCAGCGCCAGCGCTATTCCGCATTCAAGCTCTTGCGCCATGACCTCACCTCCCCCTCGTCGATGCCGCACGAATGCGGCAGGTCGTCTATCCATCCAGGAATCGCAAGCCAGCGTCCCGCAGGCTGCGATACACCCCGAGAAAACAGCGTTTTCACCTCGCATGCACGCCGCGCACCGTCGAAGGAAAGCTGTGCCACCTCGCTCACGAAACGATGCCCGTCAAGGGCACGCGCCGTCTGAACCACAACGTCGAACGCGCTTGCGGCATTCGCCTCTATCACATCAACCGGCAGATCAACCCCGTAACGAACCATGGTCACCAGACGAGAGATCACATCTCCGGGAGAATTGGCATGAAGCGTTGTCAGCGAGCCATCATGACCGGTCAGCATCGCCTGCAGCATATCGATGGCCTCCGCCCCGCGGCACTCGCCGACAACGATGCGATCCGGTCGCATGCGAAGCGCGTTGATCACCAGATCGCGGATGGTTACCTCACCGGCACCTTCGGCGTTTCGCGTGCGAGCCTCCAGCCTTACCACGTGCGGATGCTCCAAAAAGCGCAGCTCAACCGTATCCTCGATGGTCACTATCCGCTCACCCTCGGGGATGCAGCACGACATTGCGTTGAGCAGCGTCGTTTTGCCCGACCCGGTACCTCCTGACACCACGATGTTCTTTCGCGCCCGAACAGCCCAGGTCAAAAACGCCTTCATCGATTCATCCATCGATCCCGAGCAAACCATTTCCTCAAGCGTGATCACGCGATCGCTGAACTTTCGGATGGTGACCACCGGGCCGTCCGGTGCGAGCGGGGGAATGATCACGTGCACGCGATGCCCCTCCGGCAAACGAGCATTGACCGTGGGTGACGACTCATCAACTCGCCGCCCAAGCGGGCCGAGCACGCGATCGATCAAAGCGCGCAAGTCCGCCGAGCTCGCGAACGAGCGATCGAACTTCATCAACCTCCCCTCACGCTCGAAAAACACAGCGGACGGTCCATTGATCATGATCTCGGTGACGCTTGGATCCTCCAGAAGCTCCTCGATTGGGCCAAACCCCAGAACCTCATCGATTAGGGATTGGGAAAGCTCCTGCTTGCGAGACTCCGAGACGTCTTCCCACGACTCAAGCTGGAACGCCTGCCGACACGCCCCAAGCAACTCACTACGAGCTTGACCAGGACGAATCGCCAGCAAGCGCGCGATTTCATCGGTTGTCACGAAACGCGCGATATCTTCCTTCAAGCGCGCCAACGTCATCCCCGTCGCTATCTCCGCCATAGGGTGCTTATCTTCGATCTGCTGCGCTCGCACCCGCTTCGCCAAAGACATGTCAACCCCTCTTTCTACGCCGCGGCTTCCTCCCGCGGAATAGGGAACCGGATGCACCCGCCTGCTGGCTTCCGTCGCGCAAACGCCGCGCTGTCTCTTCAGGAAGCATGTCGGCAAGCACCTCGATCAGGCTCGCCGAAAGCTCATTGCGCGAATCGATAAGCTCGAGCGGGGCCGCAGCAGCAAGCAAATCCTCGACATCGGGACCTCCATCACGCAACTCGCGAACCTCCACCCCCTTCAAGGCGCACGATACGTCGATCGAACTCAAAGGCGCTCCCCTCCCGCAGCCGTTCAAGGCGAAAACGAACGGGTTAACGGCAATCCCGCAACGCGCGCAAAGGTCAAGCGCGCGGCGGGTCGCGCGGATGGATGTTTGCCGCTGATCAATCAGGAAAAGCACCTTCGAGCTGCACTCGAGCAGCACCGCATGCTGCTCCGCCCATGCAGCCCCAGTATTCGCCACGACGACGTCGAAACGGGCGCACAACGCATCGAGCAGCTCTCCCGCCTGCTCCGCGATCGCCTCGGCGGAGTCAACATGCGCGGGAGCAGCCAGCAATGCCGGCACGCTGCCCTCGCTTTTCAGGGCGTCCAGGCGCGAGGGTTGCACCAGCAGCTCATCGATGCGCAAAGGCCGCTCCATGCCCGCAAGTTCCGCCAAATCGCCAAACTGCAAGTCGAAATCAAGCAGCAGCGTATTGAGCCCAGAGGCCTGCAGCAGATACGCCGCAAGAAGGGAGATCGCGCTTTTCCCGCATCCGCCGCTTGCGCTCACGACCGGTAGAAGCAATCCGGGCTTCTTTCGCTCCGCCGAACCTGAAAATCCTGCCGCACCAGAAGGCGCCGTCAAACCCGAGGCGCCCAACCCCCCAAACGTCGAGATTCCTCGCGACGCCCCTGCGCTGCCGGGGAAAGATTGAGCCGCAGCGTTTCCCGCTGCGCCCGACGTCATCGCTGGGCGTGCTGTCATTGCAGCTCCCGCGACCGCGCCGCCAAAGGCGCCCGGCGCTTCGCTCGCCACGCATGTGCTGCCTGTCTCTCGCGAGGTCGCATCGGTCGCGAATCCCATCTCCCGCGACGGCGTCGCGAGCCGCCTCGAAGCGCCCTGGGCCTCACGACCGGGAAAGGAGGCCGCATTCGCGGCGCTCACCTCGTTTCCGCCCCCAGCATAAAGCGAGCTTGGTGCAGCAGCAGCGCCGAAGACCCCGCTCACCGCCATCTGCTTGCAGAGGGCATAACGCTCCACGAACGCTTGCGGAGACAGCGACGCATCGATCCCAGCCGCAGACGAACGGCTCCGCAGCGATCCTGAATCCTGCGCGGTTAGCATGCATATCCGCCGGCTCGCCCGGTCGCTTTTCAAGGTCGCCGCAAGATTGATGGGCGCTATAGGGCCGCATGCCGCAACCCAAACTTCCTGAATGCTCGAATCCCGACTCAGGTACAAACGCGCATCTTCCGCCGTCGTCAGCAATGCAAGCCATTTCTGGGCCGCAAGATTCTCCCCGGCAAGCCCCAGCATCTCCGGGTTTCTCACGCTCTCCTCATCCGCAATGAGCGCCACCATCGGCATCGTCATGGATCGTCCCCTTTCCCATAAGCAAACTTGCTTTATTAAGACTGCGTCCCTGGAAGCGTCAAATACAACTCGGTCTTCTGCGACGCCGCCACGAGCTCTTCCACCTGCTCGGGCTTCGACGCCAACGTCACCCAGGAAACCTTTGCCGCAGAAGTTCCCTCCGAGGAACCCGCAGACGTTGCGAGAACCTGCACGTCACGCGAAAGAACCTTCGTCCCCGAATCTCCCGTTGCGTAGACGTCCACCAGATCACCTGCGCAAACCGCCCCACCGACGGCCTGAACGTCTTTCACGGGAATACTGATGGCGCACATGCCGCTGGGGACGTCCACCTTCGATGAACCGGCGCCGAACCTGCGGTCGGTCAGAACCTCCCCGGCGAGCACCAACGCCGACGCTTTTGACCCGACAACTTCGTTAGCCGAGCGAACAGCACCCGCCGGCAACAAATCGGCAAGCCACAACTTCGTCTCGACCGCGGACGCATCAACTGTTTCACCTGCAGCGATATCTCGCTTTGCGACGCAGACCTCAACTTGGTCCCCACCGTAACGAGCAAGCGCGTCAGCCCTTGCCTGGTCCGCCTCCCCGCGCACTCCCTGCGTATATGCGAACACGCAAGCCGCGCAGGCTATGCCGCAGATGACGCCGACGATCATTGATCTGTTTCTTCTCACGTGGCCTCCTCGAAATCATTGCGATGAGGAGTATGCCCGCCGTGTCTTGCACCTCGCTTGCCATTCATCCCGCGAAGCATTGCACCCAGCTTGCAAAAACCTTGCAGGCTGGGTGCACGTGTGCAATTTTTGCGAACTCGGTATTCTTGTGCGAAAATCTACTTCGCTCGATTCGAGCATTCGGCCGGTTGGCGCAGCGGGAGCGCAGGTGCCTTACAAGCACAAGGTCACAGGTTCAAATCCTGTACCGGCCACCATAGAATCTATGCGGGCTGGATAGCATATAGTTATCCAGCCCGTTTTCGTTATCAGCGCCATACCCAACGGCGCTCTATCGCTCCATGATAATGGTCGAGCTTTCACTCGATGACAACCCGAACGAACTCAGGCCCAGACCCCCAAGCTCGAGTTCAGTCTCAGTCTCTGGCCCAAGCCCGTTTAACCAGCAAGGCGCACCCAAGTGCAAGCGGTTGATTCCGAATCGATTACATCCCAAGCATCTCCCGCGCATGGGCAAGCGATGCCTCGGTTGCGTCACCGGAAAGCATACGCGCGATCTCCACGGGGCGCTCCCCATCGGAAAGAAGCCTCAGACAGGTTTCGGGCTTCCCATCCTCGCCAAGCATCTTGCTAACAACATAGTGCGCCCGACCCCGAACAGCCACCTGCGCCAAATGCGTCACCACGATGACCTGATGGGTTTTGGCGAGATCCTCAAGCACGTCCGCCAATGCGTTCGCCGTAGACCCGCCGACACCCGCATCCACCTCGTCGAACACCAGCGTTTCAACCCTGTCCGCCTGACCGAGCACGACCTTCATGGCCAGCATCACGCGACTGATCTCGCCGCCTGATGCAATCCGCGCAAGCGGGCGGGGCTGCATACCCTCACCGGGGCAAAAGAGAAATTCGATGTCCGATGACCCCATATTCGTCCATGATGAGCGCGGAAGCATCTCAACGGAGCACAGCAATTTCGCACCCGACATCTCCAGACGCGCCATCTGCTCGCAAACAGCCTCCGCGAACAAAGGCGCGGCGGCGGCACGAGCCGTATGCAGGCAATCGGCCGCATCGGCCAATGCCTCCTCCGCCTCATCCAGATGCCGGCGAGCATCACGCTCGCGAAGATCCGCATCATCTACCAGCGATACCAATTCAGCTGCCTCGGTTCGCGCTGCGAATACATCCTCCATACGCGGGCCGTATGAACGCATAAGGCCCTGCAAGGACGACATTCGCTCCTGCGCAGCCTCAAGCTCGCCAGGATCGAAATCGACCGTATCGCGATAATCGCGTGCCGAGCAGGACACATCCTCCAGCACATAGCCAACCTCGCGCAGCGAATCCGCAAGCGCAGCCAGCCCCTCATCGAAGCGACCCCCCTCGGAGAGAGCCAACGCCGCCTCGTTCAGCTTATCGATCGCTCCGTCCTCTTCACCAAGCGCGCTGTAAGCCCGCATGGCCGCAACCGCAAGGGCCTCGGCATGCTCCGAGCGCGCAAGAGTAGCTGAGAGCTCTTCGTATTCCCCTTCAACAGGTGCAACCTCGTCGATGCGCTTCAAGACGAATCGGGCATCGTCCAATTTCGCCGACGAGGATGCTTGAGCCTCTTGCACGCGCGATAGCTCGCTTGCCGCCTTCCTCGCCTGCGAAAGTGCTCCTTGATACCTCGCAAGCGGAGCTGAAATCGTTTCAGCGGCCCATACGTCAAGCATATCCACATGCGTGGAACTGCGAAGAAGCTGTTGCTGGTCGTGCTGACCGCAAAGATCGATCAGAGGGGCGATGCGATTCGCAAGCTCCCGAACGCTGGCCATCCGCCCATCGATCTGCGCCCGCGATCGACCATCAGCACCCACACGGCGCATGACGACCAACTCGTCGCTTTCGCCGAACGCGTCGAGCACATTCCCTTCGCCATTGCCTCCGGGCATCCCCTCGTGCCCACTGACGGTCTCCGAGCCATCCTGATCAACCTCAACATCAGATTCCGCCAATCCGTCAGTGCATCGACGCAATGCGTCCCCGAAGAATCGGCCGGAAACCTCGAGAGCGCGTTCGCCCTCCCTTACGTCCGCCTTGTCGGAGCGCGAGCCCATCAAAAGCTTCAGCGCCGACAGCAAGGCGGTTTTGCCGGCACCTGTTTCACCGGTCAGCACGGTCAGGCCTTCAGACAGTGTCAGCGATGCCTGCCTGATAAGGGCCAGGTTTCTGACTTCAATCTCATCGATCATCGTTTCGCCTCCAAAGCCGGGACCATGCGCGCCGCGTCTTCCCCCGAGCTTATGCGAGAACGGGAGAAGAACGTACAATTGTTCTATTTCGACAGTATATCAGCTTTTATCGAATCGTTTTTTGAGAAGCAAGAGGCCCATCCGAAATCTTGCATGCACATTGCCAAGATGCTGCAAAAACCTTGCGCACCTGATCGCAGGCTGACAGTGCCGCCGACATCGCCTCAATTGAGCTCGCGCCCTCCATGTTCCAACCACGAATGCACGATGACGGCATCGGAAACGAATATACCCAGTCGCACCCGATCAGATAAACCAGCCCGCGCTTTTCAAGCGGATGCGCGCTAAAGCACGCGCCCGCTTGAAACCATGCGGACACAGCGAATTACCCGCAACAACACGAAGGGTCGAGCAAAAGCTCGACCCTAATTAGAGAGCGCCGTTGAGGGCAAGAGATCCGAAGCATAACTCGGCAGACTGCCGCAAAAGCCGCTAATCGCAAATAGCAGGCCTATACCTCAACCTTTCCCCCAAGCACGTCGGCAAGCGTCACGCTATCCATGTATCTCTCAAGCGCTTCGCTCATGCCACGCCAAAACGCCGAAGCCTCGCAGTCCCTATAGCGTTCGCAAGCATTCTCATCATCGAGGCATGAGACCAGTCGACAACTGCCTTCGGTCGCTCGGAGCACATCACCCATGATGATCTCATTCGGGGGGTACGCCAGATAATAGCCGCCATTGACGCCGCGAACACTCTTGAGCACTCCGGCGCGAACCAGCGCGCCGCCCAGCTGTTCGAGGTACTTCACCGAAAGCCCCTGCCGCTCGGCTGCCTGCCGCATCGTGACCAAGGTTCCCTCTTCACCCTGTTTTGCGATGTCGATCATCAGGCGGAGCGCATAACGCCCCCTCGTCGATACCATCATCTGAGTGCTCCGTCCTATCACATCGGTGGTCGCCGAAGATCCCCCCGACCCTTCAACAACAATGCACGAGTCCTCTTCGATACGCGACTTTCGAATGGCATTTTGCATTATTTTAGAGAATTGCTAATCGATTATAGTTCCATCAATCTATTTGAACAACGTAACAATACGGGAACATTAAAATACGACAAGTCTACCTATATATACGGACATACCCTTGAGAAAGAACGGTATTTGGAAAGCTCACGTTGAACAACCTCGCAGGATGCCTCGATGCATCGATTTGCTACCATGGATGCATGAATACGAGACGAAATCACTCCCGCAACACTCGCTCGCGAACAAGCAGCGCACCCCGCAGGCGCGCAAACGCAACTGCGCAGCACGCTTTCGCTCCCAAGGTGCACCGCAGCCACTCGCAGGCGAGAGCACGCAAAAATCCCCTGCCCATCATCGTCGCCCTTGCCGTACTCGTGCTGCTGGGTTTCGGCGCCGCGCAGCTTACCTCATGCCTGCTCAACCAACCCGCGCAGACAACCACGACGAGGACTTCGACCAGGATCCCCTACGCCAGCCCATACGATTTCTCAGGCCTTATATTCGATGCCAACGGACGACCAACCTACTCGGAGAACGGCGTGCTGAAATCCCAGCTAGGAGTCGACGTGTCCGAATATCAAGGAGACATCGATTGGGATGCGGTCGCCGAAAACGGAATCTCCTTCGCCATGGTCCGCCTGGGAAGCCGAGGTTACACCGAGGGCGCGCTCAGGACGGATTCGCTTTACGAATACAATCTTGATGGCGCAGCTGCCGCGGGCCTTCAAGTTGGAGCCTACTATTATTCCCAGGCGACGACCGTCGCGGAAGCTATCGAGGAGGCGGACTTGGTCCTGGAGCTGCTCAATGGGCGAGCCCTCGATCTCCCCATCGCCTTCGACCACGAACAAAACCCCGATCCGGCTTCTCGCGGCAATGCCGTTGATTCGGAAACGCTGACCCAGGCGGCCCTCGCCTTCTGCCAGCGCATAGAAGCCGCCGGATATAAAAGCATGATTTACGGGAACGCGAGCGACATCAGCCGCTTCGACCTTGATCAACTCGGCGACCGTCTGATTTGGTATGCGGAATATGGATCAGCCGAGCCAGGCGGGCAATTCGATTTTTGCCTCTGGCAATACGACAGCGAGGGAATCGTCGACGGCATAGACGCCGCTGTCGACATGAATCTCCGCTTCACCGATGCGCTTTAGGTCCAGATAAACGAACAGCAAAACGACTCG
Source organism: bacterium (assembly GCA_963639885.1). Classification (GTDB taxonomy): domain Bacteria; phylum Actinomycetota; class Coriobacteriia; order Coriobacteriales; family Eggerthellaceae; genus Senegalimassilia. Next base: position 16,040 of record CAVHXL010000013.1, read on the forward strand.
CTCCGCACCCGGAACGACGAAAGTCGGCCACCTGGCGCGCAGAGCACGAATCCTTGGGCCAAGGTCACGTCAAACCCCACCTACTAGCTTGCCTTGGAGTCAACTCCATATGCTACGGTAACGCAAGATACGATAGGAGCAACCGTGCATAACCAAACAGCCCATCCCGCGATCAACGCAGACCTCACCGCAAAGCACAATGCCTTGCAGGAAAATCTTCGCTCGCTCAAGCGCGTTGCCATAGCTTTCTCCGGCGGCGTCGACTCGACGCTGCTTTTGCACGCGGCGGCACGAACCCTTGGTGATAGCGTTCTCGCCATCACCGCGAATGCCCAAATGATCCCAGCGCGCGAGGTTGCGGAGGCCTCCGCCTTCTGCAGCGAACACGGGATAAGGCACGTCATCATCGATGTCGATGCGCTGGCCATCGACGGCTTCGCGAAAAACCCGCCCGAGCGCTGCTACATCTGCAAGACGGCGCTGTTCACCACCATTATGGAAAAAGCTGCAGAGCTCGGCTTCCCCTATATCGCCGAGGGAACCAATGTAAGCGATCTGGGCGACTACCGCCCGGGCCTTAAAGCCCTCAAGGAACTCACCGTGAAAAGCCCCTTGCTGGAATGCGGCCTGACGAAGGCGGATGTGCGCGAGCTTTCGCGCGCGCTCGGCCTTCCAACTTGGAACAAACCTTCCTATGCATGCCTTGCGAGTCGCATTCCCTGCAACAGCCCCATCACGGCCGAAAACCTCGCAGCCGTGGAGAAGGCCGAGGATGCGCTGATCGATGCGGGCTTCGGCCAGGTGCGTTGTCGCGCCCATGGCGACCTTGCTCGTATCGAAGTCGCCCCTGAGCTGCGCGAACGCCTCATGAACGCGCTCTGCAAGGGTAATCTGACGAAACGCATCCATGATGCAGGCTTCGCGTTCGTGACGGCGGACGCCGACGGTTACCGCACCGGGAGCATGAACGGCCGGTAGGCTCGCCGCGCCTCCCGGCATCGATTTTCGCGACACGCCCGCGCCCGGTACCGGCGCCGGGCGCGACACACCGCACCGCAACCGTGACGCCGCGCGCTGCGGCTCATCCGCCACTGCGCGTCGCCCCCTAACTACGCCGCGCGCCTCCGTAGGCCGCGTTCTTCCTGTTCCCGAAGGCGCTACCCTTGCGCGCGGACTTCTTCAGGTCCTTCAGCACGTCGGCCTCGCTCTCGCCTTCGACCGCTGAGCGCAGGCGAACCACCTCGTCGCGCAGGCGCGCCGCTTCCTCGAAGTCCATGTTGCGGCTCGCCTCGGCCATGTCGTCCTCCATGTTGGAAATCACGCGCAGCACCTCTTCACGCGAAAGCTCGGCCAGCTGGCGGTTCACGTCCTCGGAGGACACCTCGCCCATCTCATCATGCACGTAGCTCATGATGTCAACGACGGCTTTCGTGATGGTCTTCGGCGTGATGCCATACTCCTCGTTGTAGGCCATCTGGATTTTGCGGCGACGCCGCGTCTCGGTGATGGCGATGTCCATGGAGTCGGTCGTCTTGTCGGCATACATGATGACCTGACCGTTCGCGTTTCGCGCCGCGCGCCCGATCGTCTGGATGAGGCTTCGCTGGTTGCGCAGGAAGCCCTCCTTGTCGGCATCGAGGATGGCGACAAGCGTCACCTCGGGCAGGTCGAGGCCCTCGCGCAAAAGGTTGATGCCCACGAGCACGTCGAACTTTCCCAGGCGCAGCTCGCGCAGGATGTCCACACGCTCGAGCGTGCCGATGTCGCTGTGCATATAGCGCGCGCGGACGCCCCGATCGAGCAGATGGTCGGTCAGATCCTCGGCCATCTTCTTCGTCAGCGTGGTGATGAGCACGCGCTCGCTTCTCTCGGCGCGCTCCTTCGCCTCGTCGATGATGTCGTCGATCTGGCTCGCCGAAGTGCGCACGATGATTTCGGGGTCCAACAGGCCCGTCGGGCGAATGATCTGCTCAACCTGCTGCTCGCTCACCTTCAGCTCGTAGTCGCCGGGCGTGGCGGAAACGTACACGAACTGCGGAATGCGCTCTTCGAACTCGTCGAAGCGCAACGGACGGTTGTCCAGACAGCTCGGCAGGCGAAACCCGTGCTCGGCCAAGGTGATCTTGCGGCTGCGGTCGCCCTCGTGCATGCCGCGAATTTGCGGCACCGTCACATGGCTCTCATCAATGATGCAGAGGAAATCGTCCGGGAAATAATCGATAAGCGTATAGGGAGGCTCGCCCGGCTCGCGCCCGTCCAAGTGCCGCGAGTAGTTTTCGATGCCGCTGCAAAACCCCATGGTCTCGAGCATCTCGAGGTCGTAGTTCACGCGCATCTCCAGGCGCTGCGCCTCGAGCAGCTTCCCCTCCTCCTTGAACTGCTGCAGGCGTTCGCGCAGCTCGTCTTGGATGGTTTGGATGGCGCGCTCCATCTTCGGGCGCGCGGTCACGTAATGCGACGCCGGCCACACCGGCAGCGCCTCGTAGCTCTGCAGCACCTCGCCGGTCACGTTGTCGATTTCGGCGATCTCCTCGATCTCATCGCCCCAGAACTCCACGCGGATGGGGTTGTCGGCGTAGGGCGGGAAAATATCCAGGTTGTCGCCGCGCACGCGGAACGTCCCGCGCTTCAGCTCGTAATCGTTGCGATCATACTGAATATCGATGAGGTCGTGAATCACCTGGTCACGGTCCTGCTCGACCTGCTTGTCCAGAAACACCGCCATGCCCGCGTAATCCATCGGGCTGCCGATGCCGTAGATGCAGCTCACCGACGCCACCACGATGACGTCACGTCGGGAAAGCAGTGCGCTCGTGGCCGCGTGGCGCAGCTTCTCCACCTCTTCGTTGATTGAGGCGTCTTTCTCGATGAACGTGTCCGAGCTGGGCACATAGGCCTCAGGCTGATAGTAATCGTAGTAGGAAACGAAATAGACGACTGCGTTGTCGGGGAAGAATTCCTTGAGTTCGCTGGCAAGCTGGGCGGCGAGCGTCTTGTTCGGAGCCATCACCAACGTAGGCTTCTGCACCGCCTCAATGGTTTTCGCCATGGTGAAGGTTTTGCCGGAACCGGTGACGCCGAGCAGCGTTTGGTAGCGCTTGCCCGCGCGGATGCCCTCCGCCAACTTCTCAATCGCCTGGGGCTGATCGCCCGCCGGCTCGTAGGGGCTCACCACGCGAAGCGGCGTGTTGGCAAGCCGCACCTCCGGCAGCTTTCCAACCATCTCCATACCCTCGATATTCTTGAGATGTGAACTCACCTGGCACCCACCTCGATCTCGAACCCCCTGGCACGCGGCCCCTGCGCTCGGCTTCGCCGTGCTCGGGGTTGAACAGTCCACAGGACTGTTCAATATTCTTGAGATGCGAACTCACCTGGCACCCACCTCGATCTTGAACCCCCCTGGCACACGGCCCCTGCGCTCGGCTACAGCGTCTTCTCGTACTCTTTCCACCAGGCGACGACTTGCTCGGCAAGCTCGGCCTGCGAACCGTCGTTGTTGAACACAACATCTGCTTGATCGATGCGATCCGCGTCGCTGATCTGGCGTGCGATACGACGCCTCACATCGTCCTCATCCCAACCGCCGGCAACAGCGCGCTTGATGCGCTCTTCAAGGGGAGCAAGAACGGCGAGCACCACATCGGCGCCGTTTGCCATGGAGGTCTGTCGATTCTTGAACACCGAATACTCGACCACGACGGCCTTATGGCCCTCGCGCGAAAGCTCATCGAGTTGATCCGTCAACGACTCCTCGATACGCGGCATGCTAATACGGTTGAGCTTGCGCGTCTCGGCAGGCGTGGCAAACGCCTTCGCGGCAACTTTGCTCCGCACGACGCACCCGTCCGACCCCAGGATATCGGCGCCGAACGCCTCAACCAGATCGGCCTTCACCGTGTCCCATTCCAGCACGTCATGACCGACTTTATCCAGATCGATATAGGGGACTCCCTGGTCGGCGAGAACTTTTCGAGCCGTTGATTTACCGGCCCCCATGCCGCCGATAACGAAGATCTTCTTCATGGTCATGCCTGCCTCCTTTAACCTGAAACGATATCCCTATGATACACGTGCTCCGCTTCCTTAACGCTGACGCGTTTGACGAAGTGCCCCTGTTCGGCAACGAAAAACGCCCCTGGGTTTCCCCAGGGGCGTACCTTACGCAAAATCAGTTGCGCTCAGTGAGACTATTCAGCCTTCTGCTCGGAAGCCTCAACCTTTGCGGGCTTGTCGGACTTCTTCTCGCGCTTCTTAGCGGGCTTTTCCTCAACCTGGATGGACTCATCCACGGCGATCTCGATGCCCAGCTCAGCAGCAGCAGCCTTCATGGACAGGCTGATGCGACGGCGATCGGGGTTGATCTCCATGACCTTGACCTTGACGGCGTCGCCAGCCTTGACAACCTGCGCCGGGGTGTCGATATGGCGCATGGCCATCTCGGAAATGTGCACCAGGCCCTCGATGGACTGGCCCAGCTCGACGAACGCGCCGAACGGAA
>CAVHXL010000014.1:0-20250 GCA_963639885.1 bacterium
AGTGGGCGCGCGAGATGCTGCAGTTCAGCCCCACGGCGCTGCGCTTCATGAAGGCATCGTTCAACGCCGCCACCGACGGCCTTGCCGGCCTTCAGCAGTTCGCCGGTGATGCGACGCTTCTGTACTACACCACCGACGAGGCGAAGGAGGGTCGCGACGCATTCAAGGAAAAGCGCAAGCCCGATTTCACCAAGTATCCGAAGTTCCCGTAAGGGGCCGCTTCAGCGTCAGATGAAATGGGGGAAGGTTGAGGAACCGGAGCGGGCGCCAAGGTGTCGGCTCCGATGCGAGGTTGTTGAACGCTAATCGTGAGGTAGGCTGTTGCAGGTATGATCGGCGAGTTCGAGAGCATGGTGCGGCTCAACCCCCAGCGCACCTGCTTTACCTATGTCGATGAATCGGGCGCCGTTGACGCGCTGTCGTTTCGGGAGACCTATTTGTTCTCGGCGGGCCTCGCGCGTCTGCTGCGCCGTCGTGGCGTGCGACGCGGGGCTGCCGTGGCAGTCGACCTGCCGAATTCCCCGATGTTCGTGTTACTGCTTTTGGCGGCTGCATACGGCGGGTTCTCGCTGGTGGCGCTCAATAATCGGCTAACCGATGCCGAAAAGCGGGCGCGTGTGGCCGACCTGCATCGCGTGCGTCCCGGGTTCGTGGTCATGACCATCGACGAGGCGAGCGCGGCGTCGATGCTCTCCGTCGTATCCGATGAGATTTCCGGCGTGAGCTCGCATGCCAAGGGCAAAGGCGGGCATGCGCGCACGTCCTTCGCGACGCGCTCGACGCTTGCCTCCACGCAGGCTCGCACAACCCGGGCGCTCGGTCGCGCGTCCACGCAGCAGGTTGCCCGGCGTCGCGAGGACATGGCCCGCCATGATGCCGTCGAGGGCATCATCCATTTCGCCGAGCATGGCTCCCATGTGTTCGTCGGTGACGAAACCGCGGTCATCATGTTTACCTCGGGAACCACCGGTCGCGCTAAGGCGGTGCCGCTGACCTGGGATAACCTATGTGGATCAGCGCGCGTATCGAATGAGGTGCTCAACAGGCGCGGCGCAGGCATCTGGCAGATCGCTTTGCCGCTGTACCACGTTGGCGGTCTTCAGATGGTGGTGCGCAGCATCTTGAACTCCAACCAATTCGTCCTGTATCGCCGCTTTAACGCGGACTCGGTGCTTGCCGATGCCGCGCGCAAGGGCGTTACGCATATCTCGGTCGTCGACAAGATGCTGCAGGACATGCTCGATTCGCCGAAGGCGCAGGTGCTTGCGCGTTATGAGTGCATATTGCTTGGCGGCGGGCCCCTGAACGCTAAAACGCTCGATCGCGCGATTGCGCTCCATGCGCACGTGTTTGCGAGCTATGGCATGACCGAAACGGCAAGCCAAATCGCTAATTGCCTGGTGGATCGCAGCTTCTCAGGCGGGATGCGCCTGCTTCCCGGCTACGAGGCTCGCATCATGGGGCCTGCCGCGAACGGATTCGGCCGCTTGGCTGTTCGCGGCCCGGGGTTGTTCTCCGGGTATCTGAACGCCCAGGCCGCGCACACCGCCGACGGCTTTTTCCTGACGGGCGATACCGCGGCGATCGACAAGGCGGGTACCCTGTTCGTAAAGGAACGCACGGGCGACATGTTCATATCCGGCGGCGAGAACGTTTATCCGGCTGAGATCTGCGAGAAGCTCATGCGCGTGCCGGGCGTTTCCGACGCCTACGTGTTCGGCGTTCCCGATGCGAAGTGGGGAAGGCGCCCCGTGGGCTTCGTTGAGCGCGGCGGCGCGGGTGCCGGTGCAAGCGCGAATGTCGGCGCGAGCGCCTTGGCAAACGCCGGTGCGAGTGCAAGCGCCGGTGCGGGCGATCTGCGCGACGCGGGCGACATCGGGCGTATGAGCGCGCTCGACTTCTCGCGTTATGTCGAGCGCAGCGTTTCCCCGCAGCTCTCGCGCGTGTATCGCCCGGAGTCCCTGTTCACGCTCGAGCGTTTTCCGCGTTCGGGCATTGGAAAAGTGAACCGTGCAGCCCTGCGTGAGCTGTACGAGCAGCGCATTCAGGTTGAGCAGGTGAATCTGTACCGCATTCGCCTGCCGTTTCGCAGGCCCTTCGCGACAGCGAAGGGAACGCTAACGTTTCGGGAGTCGTTGCTGGTCGAGGTCATCGATCATGCGGGGCGTACAGGTTTGGGGGAGTGCTCGGCGTTTGCGACCGACTGGTACCTTCCCGAAACCATCGACCACGACTTGCCGATATTGCGCGATCAGCTGATTCCCGCGGTGCTGTCGAACGTTTTGCTGCATCCCTCGCAGGCCGACGGCCTGTTCGCATCTTGCCCCGGCGCCGCCAAAGCGCCGATGGCGCGCGGGGCGATCGAGCCGGCTCTGTGGGATCTGTATGCGAAGGTGGTCGAGCAACCGCTGTGGCAGGTGATAGGTGGGCAGTTGGATGAAGGGGCGTCGCGCGCAGCTGTTCCTTGCGGTGCGGTTATCCCGGTGATGTCGGCCGCGAAGGCGGTGGAGGCTGCTCGCGCGTGCGTCGAGGAGGGGTACTCCCGCGTGAAGATGAAGGTTACGCCCGGTCAAGCGTACCTTGCGGTGCGTGCGGTCCGCGAGGCGTTCCCCGAGCTGACGATAACCTTGGACGCGAACCAGAGCTTCACCGAAAACGACATTGACGAGCTGCGAGATCTCGGCGAGTGCGACGTCGAATGGATCGAGGAGCCGCTTGATCCGAAGCGGATTCCCGCGGGCGCCCCGCATGACATCTTCGCCAGGCTCGACAAGCTGCAGCGCGGTATCAAAACGCCCATCTGCCTGGACGAATCGGTTCGCACTGCCGTCGATTTGAGTCGTGCGCTCAAGCATTCCGTTTTAAGGTGCTATGCGCTCAAGATAGGGAAGTTCGGCGGGGTGGAGCCGTCGTTGCAGTTCGCGCACATGGCGCAGCAGCGGGGGATGCGTGTTTGGATCGGCGGCATGTACGACACCGGTGTCGCGCGCCGGCTGAGCGCGGCCTTCGGGACCCTTCCCTCCATCCATGATGTCGGCGATATCGGGGCGGTTTCGCGTTACTTCGATATCGACGTGACCAACCCACCTTATACGGTGGAGCGGGGCAGCGTGACGTTGAATCGCGCGCGTTTCGAGCACGGCTTGGGCTGCGAGATCGATAGGGCCGCTTTGGCGAAGGTGCTGGTAAGCCAGGAGCATTACGAGAAGATGCATTAGGCTGAGGTGGGCTTGCGGATGCTGGCGACGGTTTCCTGGGGGGGATGGCGCCGCGCCTCTCTCTTCCATCCGCTGTCTTGCTGCCGTTAACCTGCGCGAAAATATTCTTCGCATTCGATATGCGCCTCGTAACCTGCGCTATCATGTTCAACATCTGTATCCCGATGGATAATAGGCTTATTTTCGCGGGCGCGCGCCCGTGTTCGGTCAGATGTGGAACGGAGCATAAGTTGAAGCTGCTTGAAGAGCGCATCAAGCGCGATGGCGTGGTGAAATCCGAGGGCGTCCTGAAGGTGGATAGCTTCTTGAATCACCAGATGGACATAGATTTGTTCAACGAACTGGGCAAGGAATGGAAGCGGCTGTTCTCCGACGTTTCCATTACGAAGGTGCTTACCATTGAAGCTTCGGGCATCGGCATCGCGGCCGTGGCGGCTCAGCATTTCGGCGTGCCGGTCGTGTTCGCCAAGAAGGCCGAGTCCATCAACCTTGACGGGGAGATGTACAACACCACGGTGCAATCGTTCACGCATCAGCGCATCTACAATGTCATCGTTTCGAAGAAGTTCCTCGGGCCCGATGACCATGTGCTGCTCATCGACGACTTCCTGGCGAACGGTTGCGCGCTCAACGGGTTGATCGATCTGGTGGAGAAGGCGGGCGCTACCGTCGAGGGCATCGGGATCGCGATCGAGAAGGGCTTCCAGCCCGGTGGCGATGATCTGCGCTCCCGTGGCTACCATCTTGAGTCGTTGGCCATTGTCGAGTCGATGAATCCCGAAACCGGCGAGATCGAGTTCCGTTCGTAGGCGGGCGCGGCGTGCGGGCTCCGCTGCGCGAAAGCCGGCGATGCGGGCAAGAGAGGGCGCGCCGCGCAAGTGGGGCCGCCCTGCAAGCGAGGGAGCGCCCCGCAAGTGAGGCACGTTCGCGCCCCGCTTGCGTAACGGTTCGGTAAAGGGTTCCTGCTAGTTCTGTATATCGCGTCGGAATCGCGCAGCGATGTCCTGCAAGCTGGCACAATGGAGGGAAACCCTATTACCTAAGGAGTGCTCCTTCATGAACATAGGCATAAGCCTGGTTCTGGTCGTTCTCTTCCTGGCCATGAACGCGTTCTTCGTTATCGCCGAGTTCGCGCTCGTGCGCGTGCGCAAATCCCAGCTTGAACTTGCTGTCGAGGAAGGCAAGGCCGGCGCGAAGTGCGCCATGCAAATCGCCGAGAACGTCAACAAGTATCTCTCGGCCTGCCAGCTGGGTATCACGCTCGCTTCGCTTGCCTTGGGTTGGTTGGGCGAGCCGGCGTTTTCCGCGCTCATCCGCCCGCTGTTCGAGCTGTTCGGCCTGCCCGAGGCAGTTATCGGCGCGGTTGCCGTGGCCATCGGTTATTTCATCATGACCACGCTGCATGTGGTAACCGGCGAGCTCATCCCCAAGTCGTTCGCTATTTTCGCCACCGAGCGCTACGCCTTGCTGACCGCCCGCCCGTTGATGGCGTTTTACAAGGTCACGTATCCCATCATGGTGCTGTTCAACGGCATCACGAACGCGGTGGTGCGCCTTGCCGGCCACGATCCGGCCAATGAGCGCGAGGTCTACACCGATGACGAGATCAAGCTGCTTATCGACGAGTCGACCGAAAGCGGGCTCATCGACCCCGAGCAAAACGAGTACGTGGATAACATTTTCGACCTCGGCGACAAGGATGCCGAGGCCATCATGACGCCTCGAACCGACCTTGTCTGCATCGATCTGGAAGATTCGCTCGAGGAGAACATGGCGCTGGTGCTTCAGCACAAGTACACTCGCTATCCGGTGTGCCGTGAGACGAAGGACCGCATCGTCGGCTTCGTGCACATCAAGGATTTGTATCTGCTGCCGAAGGACGCCGCTGTCGATGATCTGCCGATTCGCGCGATCGAGGCGGTGCCCGAGAGCATCCCCGTCGCGCGCTTGCTGCAAACGCTGCAGGAGCGTTCGACGAAAATCGCTGTCGTTGTGGATGAGCATGGGGGCACGGCGGGCATCGTGACCATGTCCGACATCATGGAGCAGATCGTCGGTCACGTCGACGACGAGTACCATCATGCCGACAACGATTCCGTGAAGAGGCTGGCCGACGACGTCATGATGGTTGACGGCGGCATGTCCATCGACGATTTCGAGGATCTTATCGGATTCGAGCCCGAGGATGCGCAGGATTGCGAAACATTGGGCGGGCTGATCATGGACGTGCTTGACCGTATTCCCTCGGAAGGTGATTCCCTTTCGCTGGAAGGCCGCGAGGTGACGGCGAATCTGCTGGTCACGAAGATGGACCGCCATCGCATCGACAAGGTTAAGCTGACCTTGGTGAGAAAGCCGCTCGAAGAGGAATAGGGCGTTGGGCGGCGAGTCGCCGGCGGTGCCCGCGCACCTCGCCGGCGCTCGTGGCTGATTCGCGAGTCGGCTTGCTCAAGGCTCGCGATCTGCGCCTGCCCGCAACGCGCGCCGCGGGTTTACTCCACTTTCACGCCGGCGAAACGCTCCGCATTGTGCCACAGGATGTCCTCAAGCTCGTCCTCGGTGAACCCGGCGCCGACAAGCTGCTCGTATTCGCGCGCGGGGTCCCACATGGGGAAGTCGCTGCCGAACATGATGCGCTTGGTACCCCATAAGCGCGTCAGCTCGACCGTTCGACGCTGGCCTAGGAAATACTGCGAGCTTGATTCGTCGAGGAAAACGCGGTCGTTCATGGCCACCTCGTGCAGCACGTCGTAGCCGACCTCGTAGCGTGACCAGCAGCCGAAATGCGCGGCGTCCACAACCAGGTCGGGGAAAGCGCGCAAGATGTTCACCAGCCGCCGCGGATGCGAGTAGTCGTAGCGATAATCGCCGGTATGTATAACCACGGGAAGCCCCAGCTCCTCGCAGATGGCGTACACTTCCATCAGCCGCGGGTCATCCATATTCACATGCTGCGTGTCCGGATGGAGCTTCAATCCGTGAAGTCCCAGTTCGGCGAAGCGTCCGATCTCGTCGGCCGGATTCTCGAAATCTTGGTGCATGGTGCCGAAGCCGATGAACTCGGGATGCTTGGCGCATTCCTGCGCGATGGAGTTGTTGATGGTCGGCGCCGAATGCGGCGTGGTGGCCACCGAGTGCACGATGAAGTGCGTGATGGTACAGCGCTCCTTCGCGGCGAGCAGTCCTTCGGGCGTCCCGTCGCCGAACATCTCGATGTTGTAGAAGTTCCCGATGGCCTCCACCGCGCGGGCGGCGATTTTGTGCGAATAGATGTGCGCATGCGCGTCGATGACTGCCATGGGTGCTCCTTCTGGTTGCGAGTTTCTCCACGATTGTAGAGCAATTGCGACCCGGCCCGCCGCGCCGGCCTTCGATTTCGTCTGATAACGAGTATTCAGAAAAACGAATATCTAGGTTATATGCCTGGTAGGTTGCGCGGTGTAATTTCGCGTAGACTGTCTTTCGGCAAAAATCAGAACTCACAGGTTAAGAAAGGCGAACGACGCACATGAACGACTCGAGTTTTGAGGCGATGGCGGACGAGATCGAGGGTCTGCTGGGCATTGATCGGTCGAAGCATGAGGGCTGGGCCCCCGACTCGATTGCGGTGCGCGGTTACGAGGGCATCGATGAACGCACCGGTTCCATCAGCTATCCGCTGTATCAGTCGGCGACGTTCGCGCATCCGGCGTGGGGCGAGTCGACCGGCTATTGTTATTCGCGCTGCGGAAACCCGACGCGCTTGGAGTTGGAGAACACCATCGCCCTTCTGGAGGGCGGCCTGAAGGCTCTCGCGTTCTCGAGCGGCATGGCGGCTATCACCACGCTGTTGAAGGTGCTGCGTTCAGGTGATCATGTGCTGGTGAGCAACGATTTGTATGGTGGAACGTATCGCTTGTTCAGCGGGATTTACTCGCAATACGGTATCGAATTCGACTACGTTGATCTGACTGACGCGGACGTGCTTGCTGCGGCGTTCAAGCCCAATACGAAGCTGGTGTTCTTGGAAACGCCGACAAACCCGACGATGATGGTTGCGGATATCTCGGTCGTGGCCGAGGCCGCGCATAGTCACGGCGCATACTTGGCGGTAGACAATACCTTTTTGACCATGTACTTCCAGAAGCCCTTCGAACATGGGGCTGATGTGGTCATTTATAGCGGCACGAAGTATCTGTGCGGGCACAACGACGTGCTGTCGGGTTTCCTGGTGCTGCGCGAAAAGACGCTGTTGGAGCCTTTGTTCAACGCCACGATGAGCGAGGGCAACCAGCTCGGCCCCTTCGATAGCTGGCTGATGCTGCGCAGCCTGAAGACCCTCGGCGTTCGTTTGCGCCAGCAGGAGCGCAATGCGCTGCGCATCGCTGAGGCGTTGAAGGCGAATCCGCACGTCACAGATGTGTTTTACGTGGGAGACCCCGATCATCCCGACTATGAGCTGACGAAGCGTCAGACAACGGGCTTCGGCGCGATGATCTCGTTCAAGACCGACACGCACGAGCGCGCGCTCGCGGTGCTGGAGCGCACGGAGCTTATTCTGTTCGCGGAAAGCCTGGGCGGCACGGAAAGCCTGGTCACGTATCCGTTGGTGCAGACGCACGGTTCCATTCCGCCGGAGATGCGCGAGTCGCTTGGCATCGATGACAGGCTGCTGCGTCTGTCGGTAGGCATCGAGGACGTGGATGACCTTTTGGCTGACTTGGAGCAGGCGTTGACGTAGCGAAGGTCGAACGTGCGGGGACGAACGCGCGGGAGCCCGGGGACGAATACGCGGGAGTCCGGGGTTTGCGGCCCGACTGAGCGCGAACGCGCGGGAGCCCGGGGTTTGCGGCCCGTCCCGCAGCCGGTTGCGGGACGGGTCTTGCAACCGAGTCGTTCCAAACAGGAGCAATGAACTTTCAAGGCAAGGATTTCCTCATGACGAAGTACGATTTCGAAACCATCATCGACAGGCGTGGCACGGGCTGCCTGAAGTGGGACGCGTGGAGCCGTCGCGGGCATGCGGCCGACGATCTGCCGTTGTGGGTCGCCGACATGGATTTCAAAACGGTGCCCGCTGCGATGGATGCCCTGGTCAAGCGCGTGCAGCACGGCGTGTACGGCTACACCATGGCCACCGACGGCTACTACGAGGCGGTGCAGAACTGGTTCGGGACGCGCCACGGCTGGCGTCCCGAGCGCGAGTGGTTCGTTATGACGCCCGGCGTGGTGTTCGCTTTGGCCATGGCGGTGACGGCTTTCACGCAGCCGGGCGACGCCGTGGTCATCCAACCGCCGGTGTATTACCCGTTCCGCCTGATGATTCAGGACAACGGCCGCAAGATGACCACGAGTCCGCTGCGCTATGAGGATGGGCGCTACACGATGGACTACGAGGGCTTCGAGCGCACCCTCGAGGAAAGCGGCGCGAAGCTGTTCATCCTGTGCAACCCGCACAACCCGGTCGGGCGCTGCTGGAGCGCCGAAGAGCTGCGCCGCATCGGCGAGATCTGCCTGCGTCATCACGTGCTGGTGGTAGCCGACGAAATCCATGCCGACTTCGCGCGGAAGGGCTTTTGCCACGTGCCTTTCGCCAGCCTGGGCGAGAAATTCGCCAACAACGCCATCATCTGCACGGCGCCGAGCAAGACGTTCAACCTGGCCGGCCTGCAGCTGTCGAATATCTTCATCCCCAATCCCGATCTGCGCGCGGCGTTCAAGCGTACGCTCGGGCGCACTGGCTATGACGAGCCGAGCGTGTTCGGCGTGACCGCCACGCAGGCGTGCTACGAGCATGGCGCCGAGTGGCTCGACGAGCTGAAAGAGGTGCTCGACGTGAACCTGGGCGTGCTTGAGGCGGCCGTCGCGCGCATGGGTGGCGTGCGCCTGGTTCCGCTTGAGAGCACGTATCTGCCGTGGCTGGACATGAGTGGTCTGGGACTTGACGACGAGGGGATCAAGCGCCTGGTCGAGCAGGATGCGAAGCTGTGGCTCGACCTGGGCACGATGTTCGGGCCGGAGGGGTCGGGCTTCGTGCGCATGAACCTGGCGAGCCCCACTTCCATGGTCAAGGACGCATGTGCACGTTTGGAAAGAGCGGTGGCAGGCCTGTAAGGCTATAATCGAAGAAGCTTGCAGATGAAAACGGCCCCGCAAGTGCGGGGCCGTTGCTGTTGAAGTGGTGCCCGAGGCGAGAGTCGAACTCGCACGTCGTGAGACAACGGTTTTTGAGACCGCCGCGTCTGCCATTCCGCCACTCGGGCACGTAGCTTTAGCAGTATACCGGAAGCTGATTGAGCGCACAACAGAAATCGGGGAGCAAACATGAGTCGAACATTTGATGGCACTGAAAGCGTGAGGGGCGATTGCGACGCTGTGATCGCTCGTGAGCTTGAATGGCTTATCGACCAGTACCTGAGCGATAATTGGGAGTCGGTCGTCGCGGATATGGATGCGCTGGTTCGCATCCCCAGCGTTGAGGACCTCGCTCACGCCGATATAGATGCGGGTCGGCCGTATGGGCCGGGTCCCGCGCGGGCGCTGGAGGCGACGCTCGACCTGGCCGCAAGCATGGGCTTCGACGCGTACAATGAAGGCGGGCATATCGGTTATGCGGACTTCCCCGGGAAAAGCGACACCCAGCTGGGACTTATTTGCCATACCGACGTGGTCCCGGCGGGCCCGGGTTGGCACTTCGAGCCGTATCGGGTCACCCGCAAGGACGGCTATCTGGTCGGTCGCGGTGTTATGGATGACAAGGGGCCGCTCGTCGTCGCGCTGCATGCGATGCGTTTTTGGAAAAAACTGCAAGAACAGGGGAAATGCGATCAATTTCCCTATACGATGCGTTTTATCTTCGGGGCGAACGAGGAAACGGGTATGCGCGACGTGGCGCATTATCGGGCCCATCACGAGGACCCGGCGTTCTTGTTCACGCCGGATGCGGAGTTCCCGGTTTGCTATGGCGAAAAGGGCATCTACAACGCATTGCTCACCAGCGCCGATATCCCGATCGAGCAGCGTAGCGTCGTCAGCTTCGACGGGGGCGTCGCGATCAACGCGGTGGCGGGAACGGCGTCGGCGGTGGTTCGCGTAGATGCGGCCACGCTGCCGGCGGCGCCCGGTATCGACATCGAGCCCGTGCGCGGCGGGGCCGAATCGGAAGGCTGCCTGGTCGATATCGCCGACACGGAGCAGGTGAGCGCCGATGTGGATATCGCCATCGTGCGTGGTGAGGGTATGCCGCTCGCTCGCCTGACGGCGCATGGGCGCAGCGCGCATGCGAGCTTGCCCGCCGACGGCGTGAACGCGATCGGCATGATCGTCGAGTACCTGCTTTCAAACAACTTGGTTACCAGTATGGAGCGTGCGTATTTCGAGGTGGTGCGCAAGTTGATGGCCGCAACCGATGGCAGTGGGCTGGGCCTTGCGTGCTCCGACGGGCATTTCGGGGCGCTGACCGCGGTCGGCGGGCGCATGTACATGGAGGGCGATCGTTTCGTGCAGACCGTCGATGTTCGCTATCCGACCACGACCACGGCCGAGAACCTGACGGCGCGTCTGGGTGAGCTGGTCGCTCCCGCAGGCGGAGATTGCGCGCAAACGCGTGACGATGAGCCGTTCCTCATGGATGAGCAGGGGCCGTTCGTGCAGGCACTCCTTTCGGCGTATAACGAGGCTACGGGCGAGGGCGCGAAGCCGTTCACCATGGGCGGAGGCACGTATGCGCGCGAGTTCTCGAACGCGGCAAGCTTCGGGCCTGAAAAGCCCTGGATCAAGAAGCCGGAATGGGCGGGCGGCATGCACGGACCTGATGAGGCGACTAGCGAGGATTCCCTGAAAGAGGCGTTCAGGGTGTATGTTTTGACCATCGCTAAATTGATGCAGCTGGAATTGTGATGTTTCGCCACCTTGAACCTTGCCGTATAATGCGACTAATACCAGCATTTATCTCAACGAAGAAGCGGAGGCCACATGCTTAAAGCCATGATCGTCGACGACGAGGCCCCTGCGCGCTCCGAACTGAAGTTCCTGCTTGACGAATTGGGCCAGACCGAAGTGGTGGCCGAAGCCGCCAGCGTGCGTGAAGCTATCGAGAAGCTCAAGGAGTATCCCTGCGACGTCATGTTCCTTGATGTGAACATGCCCGAGGCGACCGGCTTGCAGCTGGCCGAGGCTTTGCAGCATCTCAAGTTCCCGCCGGCGGTCGTGTTCGTTACCGCGTACAGCGAGTTCGCGCTCGACGCATTCAAGGTGAACGCTATCGATTATCTGGTCAAACCGGTCGAGACCGATCGCTTGTCGCAGGCCATCGCCCGTGTGCGTGAGCAGGTGCAGCTGCATGCTCAGGCGCAGAAGTCCGAGCGTATTCCCGTCGAGAAGGCTGGAAAGAAGATTCTTATCAGCATCGACAAGATCCGCTTCGTCATGGCGCGCGACGATTACGCGTACCTGCAGACGGACAACGATCGCTATTTCAGCACCGTCAGCTTGGCGCAACTGGAAAAGCGCCTGGATGGACACGGGTTCTTTCGCGTGCACCGCGGATACCTGGTTAACCTTTCCATGGTTGAGGAGATCGAGCCCGTCGCCGGCGGCACGCTGCTGCTCACGGTGAACGGGGTTGAGGACAAGATTCCCGTGAGTCGCCGCCGCGTGGCTACGTTGAAGAAGGCATTGGGCCTGTAAGCGCAGCATTGAGGCAGGGTTGTCGCAGGTAGTAGGGGCCGGCGCCGAAAGGTGCCGGCCTTTTTGGTGCAGAGAGGATTGGACTGCCCTGCGGTGGGGCGCAGGCTGCGGGGTCGCCGGAAGGCGGTGCGCTTGGCGCCGGGGGCGAGAGACCGGGGCTGCGCTTGGCGTCGATGACGAGGATGCCGGGGGCGGTGCGTTTTGCTCAGGAGGCGGGGTCGCTGTCGGGATATAGCGGGCCGCAAGAGCCGGTGGGCGAGTGTCGGCAGGAGGCGAATGCTGGCATGAGCAGGGGCCGGCGATGCGACGGTGAGGTGCGTTGAGTGCGAGGGAGAAAGGCATGAGGAGCGACGGGAACCAGGCTGGCAGGAGGCGGGTTCGCCCGTATGCGGCCCCGGTAGCGTTCGCTGTGGTGCTGCTGGTGTCGTTTGGCGTGATGAACCTGCTGCCGTCAGACGATTTGCCTCAGGCATGTTTGCAGGAAGCGGCGCTGGCGGTAGTGGCGCTTGTTGCTGCTTGGAGTGCGGTGCCAGATGTTTTCAAATGTTGTACGAGAGCAGTACAACATAAAGTTTTGTTGCGATTTACGGTGGGCGCAATAGTGTTGATAGGGGTTCTCGGTGGCGTGATCTCGCTTCTCAACTGGGATTTTCTTTGCATTGACGGATCAGTTGGCGCATTGTTTGAACCATGGTTTTCGGTTGGCGACTTGGCGCGGAACCTGCTGCCGTTGTTAGGAATCTGCATGTTCACTGGCATATACGAGGAGGCGTTCATGCGCGTGCTGGGTGTGGAGACCTTCGAGGGCGCGATGCGGCAGGGGGAAGATCTTGTCGGCAATCGCGCTGATTCGCCTATCCCCGCGGAAGCGGAAAATGCGGGTTTAACCATCAAACGTTCCGATTCAGGGCGGAGCTGCATTTCAGGCTTTGCCACGAAGCGCGCCGTCATGTTGTCGGCACTGTTATTCGCGTTGCTGCATGTGGGCGCTCCCGCCGCGGGAGCAGGGTCGCTTGTGGTCGTTCAGATGGTCTTGAAATTCCTGCAGTCTTTCTTGTTTGGATTGATGATGGGCGCCCTGTACGCGCGAACGCGCCGGTTTTGGCCTTGCGCGGGGCTGCATACTGCGTTCGATATTTTGTACTTGGGACCGCAGACGATCGCTTCGGGAGCCTTGCCTGCAACGTACGCATCGGGAACGGCGGGTGAAACCGTTCTGCTTACGGCAACGGTTGTTTTGCTTGCGGCGGCGGCGATTGCCCAGGGGAGGATTCTCCGGAGGGTTCGCGATTGACGAGACCAGAACGATGCGCGCCTCGCGCTCTTCAACGAGCCGCTCGCTTTTGCTTGTGCGCACGGAGAAGCTGCGGGGCAGTTGGCTTGCGGGAGCGGTTGCATGCAGAGAGCGTTTGCTTGCGGGAGCGCGGTTGTCCTGCGGGGGCGCTTAGCTTGCGAGATGTGTGAACGCTTTGCCTGCTGGGGGGAGTAACCGGCAGCAAGGTTCTTGGCGTCGAGTGAGGGGTCGCCTGGCAAGAGAGGGCGTCGTTGAGCGGGGTTTAAATTTTTTAATTTAAGGTATTGTCACAATAAAGCAAAAAGAGTAATATATTTTCTCGCCTTGAGAGACAGGCGCCAATTCGCGGGCGTGGCGGAATTGGCAGACGCGTACGGTTCAGGTCCGTATGGGGGCAACCCCATGGAGGTTCAAGTCCTCTCGCCCGCACCACTTGAAATTGAAACCCAGCTTCGGCTGGGTTTTTTGTTCTCCGCAATGACCGGCAAAGGGGCGCCTATGAGTTCGTATACCACCATCGAAGGGCGCGCCGTTGCCGAGATCGAGGAGAAGAAAAGCCGCTTCATAGCCAGCATGGCACATGTCGAAACCGAGGATGAGGCGCTGGCGTTTCTTGAGGAAATAAGGTCAGCTAACCGTATGGCCAGGCATAACGTTTACGCGTACATCCTTCGCGAGGGCGGTGCCGGCGCGGCGGGGCGTATTCGCTATTCCGATGATGGGGAGCCGCAGAAAACCGCTGGGCTTCCAACGCTTGAGGTGCTGCAGCATGCTGGACTGACCGATGTCGTATGCGTTGTGACGCGCTACTTCGGTGGCGTTTTGCTTGGCACCGGTGGGCTGGTTCGCGCTTATACGCAGTCGACGCAGGCGGGCATTGAAGCTGCATCTTTGGTGGTGGTGTCTCGGTGCGTCGATATACGGGTGCGTATCGCGTACCCTCGCTACGACCAATTGATGCGCTTGGTGTCGGAGCATGGCGCGAAGGTTCTTGACACCGACTTTGCCGATGCGGTGATCCTTCGAGTCAGAATGCTCGATGGAACGCAGCAGCCGTTCCTCGACGCGTTAACGGCCTTGGAGCGAGGGCAAGAGGACGTGGAGGTAAGTGGTCCCGTGGATGCGGCGTTTTAGTGCTCCTCCATCCTGCTGCTTACATAAGAGCATCGAGTAGTTGCTGAACGAATATCTCAGCTTCATCGGGGGCGATGGCATCCGTTCGCACCACGAGGCTCGTTTCATCTTTCCGCATCCCTTGATCTTGGAAAGTACTCAGGTGGGAAAGCGGCGCGTCGGCTTCGGCAATGCGTTCGGCTATCTGGCTCTCATCGCGGGTGCCATTGATGTTCAGGACGAAATGCAGGCCTCCATTGAGCCCCCGAAACGATATGCGATCATTTATCGCGCTTGCTTTCAGTGCTTCGACGATGATGTTCTGGGTTTGTTTTGCTTGCGTCCTCAGTCGATTGACGTGACGTTCATACTGCCCGTTAGAGATGAAATGCGCAAGCGTGAGCTGGTCTATTGGGCTGACGGTGTTCGAATAGAACCCGAGGTTGGTTGAAAATTCTTCCGCCAACTGGGGCGGTAGCACAAGATACGCGATTCGGAATGCCTCTCCAAGGCTTTTCGCGAATGAGTTCAGGTACAGCACGCGGTTTGCGGCGTCGATGCCGAACAGTGACGAAATCGGCTTTCCCGTCATGCGGAATTCGGAATCGTAATCGTCCTCGATGATGTATCGTGCAGAGGGCGAGGAAGCTTTATCCGACGATTCCTGCTCGGTTTCAGCTCGAGCCCAATTAAGAAGTTCGCGTCTTCGGCTCGCGCTGGTTATCGTGCCGGTTGGGAATTGATGCGAGGGCATGATATGCGCAACGGATGCCCCGCTTGATTGGAGCGCATCGACGAGAATCCCATTGGCATCTAGGGGAATCTGAGCAAGGGGTGCATTGTTGAGCTCATACATTCGGGTGAGCAAGGGGTAACCCGGGTTCTCGATGGCATAGGTTCGGTTGCGCCCGAGAAGCTGGATTATGAGTTGGTAAAGCGTTTGGGATCCCGCTCCCACGATAATCTGATCTGCATGAACGTCCATTCCTCGATAGTCGTGCAAATATGAGGCGATCGCTTCTCGAAGTTGTTGCGAGCCGGCTGCTGAGGCTGCCTGTGCAAGTGTTGCCGAAGTTTCCTCGGCCAGGGTGCGGCGCATGGTTTTCGCCCAAGCACTGTAAGGGAACAGGCTCGTTGCGATGCAGGCTTGCCTCAGACCCTCTCTTCGCGATGCAGGTTTGTTCGCGTCGAGGGAATAGCGATTCGTGGTTTCTGGGCCGGCTGGTGCGAGTTCGCAGACGTAGTAGCCGCTACGCTCGCGCGTCCTCACGTAGCCTTCCGCGATAAGCTGCCGGTAAGCCGCCTCAACGGTTATCAGGCTGACCCCCAAGTGCTTTGCGGCGGCGCGTTTGGAGGGAAGTTTCTTGTTCGGGGATATTTTGCCATGGGCAATATCGTGTCGAATGCAGCGATATAAGTATTCATAAAGGCTGCTAGAACCTCGTTTTTCCATATTATAGGAGAACATATGTACGTATTGCCTTCCATCAAATGTTTCACGTAAAACATCTGGTCATATAAAAAATGATAAATCTGACTATATCAGCATAACCAGTCTCCGGATAGGCTTGCGAACCAAGCAAAAGCCAAATGAAGGAGCGATCAATGGCCGAAGAGAAAACCCAGCGCGCGGGCGAGCGCGTAGCCCTCAATCGTCAGCTTGCGCAAATGCTGAAGGGGGGCGTCATCATGGACGTCACCACGCCGGAGCAGGCGCATATCGCCGAAGAGGCAGGTGCGTGCGCGGTTATGGCGCTTGAGCGAATCCCCGCCGATATTCGCGCAGCGGGCGGTGTCTCGCGCATGAGCGACCCGAAGATGATCAAGGGAATCCAGGATGCGGTGAGCATCCCCGTCATGGCGAAGTGCCGTATCGGGCACTTCGTCGAGGCGCAGGTTTTGCAGGCGATCGACATCGACTACATCGACGAGTCCGAGGTTTTGAGTCCCGCCGATGATACCTATCATATCGATAAGACTCAGTTCAGCGTTCCGTTCGTGTGCGGTGCTCGTGACCTGGGGGAGGCGCTGCGCCGCATCGCCGAGGGCGCGACCATGATTCGCACGAAGGGCGAGCCTGGCACGGGCGACGTGGTGCAGGCTGTTCGCCATATGCGTATGATGAACTCCGAGATTCGCCGCATCGAGAACCTGCGTGAGGATGAGCTGTTCGAGGCCGCTAAGCAGTTGCAGGTTCCGTACGACCTGGTGCGGTTCGTGCACGACGAGGGAAAGCTTCCGGTTGTTAACTTCGCCGCCGGTGGCGTGGCGACGCCGGCGGACGCGGCGCTTATGATGCAGCTTGGTGCTGAGGGTGTCTTCGTGGGTTCGGGCATCTTCAAGTCCGGCGATCCGGCGAAGCGCGCGCAGGCAATCGTCAAGGCGGTTGCGAATTTCACCGACGCTAAGCTGATCGCGGACCTGTCCGAGGATCTTGGTGAGGCGATGGTGGGCATCAACGAGAATGAGATCGCCCTCCTCATGGCCGAGCGCGGGAAGTAAGTATGAAGCGTGTAGCGGTATTGGCGGTTCAAGGTGCGTTCGTCGAGCATGAGCGCTCGCTGGCAAAGGTTGGATGCGCCTGCATCGAGCTAAGGCAAGCGTCCGACCTAAACCAGCCGTTCGATGCATTGGTTCTGCCGGGCGGGGAAAGCACCGCTCAGGCGAAAATGATTCGCGAGCTCGCGATGCTTGATGGCATGCGAGATCGGATCGCCTCCGGCATGCCCGTGCTGGGAACCTGCGCGGGATTGATTCTTCTTGCTCGCACGGTTGAAGAGGGCGTTCCCGCGCCGGGCGACCCGTCGGCACCCATTGCGACGGGTGCGGTTGCTCCGGGGGTTATCGGGACGCTTGGCGTGACGGTGCAGCGCAATGCCTACGGACGGCAGCTCGGCAGCTTCCGCACGGTGGCTCCGTGCAAGGGCCTGACAGAGGCGAATGCGGACATGAGCGTTGCCGATGTCGGGCAGGATGCGGTCAAGATCCCCATGACCTTCATCCGTGCGCCTTATATCAAGAAGGCGCACGAGGGAACCGAGGTTCTTGCGGAAGTGGACGGAAGGATCGTCGCCGTGCGGTCGGGCAACCAGCTCGGCGTTGCTTTTCATCCCGAACTCGATGATGATCTGCATATTCACTCATTGTTGGCAAAACTTGCCTAGCGTATTGCTTGCGGAAGCTCGGTAGCGGATCGCATTCGCGTGTCGGATTACCGGGCTTCCGCTTATTGTTATGAGCGATAACGGAGGTAGCTCCGTTTTCTTCTTCTGAGGCAGATACCGTAGGCGTGTTTCGCGTAGAGCGCGCTGGCGATGGCGGTTATGGTGGCGAAGGCGAGGAATCCGATTGACGGGGCAAGCCAGGGGTCTCCCGTTTTCGCGAGCTTCGCTTCGGTGGCCTCGGCATTCGACTTATCGCCATTGAGCTTATCGTCCGGTTTCTTACCGGAGGCTTCGGTGCTCGTTTGGCCTTCGCTGGGGGAATCCTTTTCGGTCTCTTCAGAGCCGGCCGGCTGCGCGGGCTGCTCGGGCTGGTCCGGCTCGTCTGGGTCCGTGGGCTCATCGGGCTCGTTAGGCTGCTCTGGGTTCGCCGGCTCATCAGGTCCATCAGGCCTGCCCGGATCATCGATATCTGTCGCGCGATCGGCGAGGCTCATCCAAATCGCTTGAGCCGAGCTAGCATCGCGCTCGACCCAAAACGACTTGCTGATCAGCTCGAATCCTTCGTTTTCTTTGCAGCGTAGCTCTTCGAGGAGGTATTCGCCATAGGGAAGCGCGGCGAGGCTGTCGTCGACAGGGGCTATTTCTCCGGAAGAATCGAGACCGAACCAGATGCCTGCGATGTCATCCATGTCGTCCGCGGAAATGACCGCCGCATGAGCGAGCCCGTCATTGCCATTGGTGTTGCGACTATGCGGGTTCCAAGAGCTCGCCGTTGAGGCGTTGCCGTTCCGATCGGCGACGATCACGTGGGCTTCCCCGGTGCTCTTGCTCGTGATGAGGAATGGGACGCGCAGCGAGGCGTTCGTATCCTGGGCCTTCTTCGCGAGTTCAAGATCGTTGCGAATCACCTGCTCGTTGAAGACGAGGCCGACGTTTGTCAGCTCTCCATGCTCAACATGGACGACATTCGTGCTTGCATTCTCGGGTTCAGAGCTTGCCAGGATGAATGTCTTCGCCTCGGAGCAGGGCAAATACCCCGTTGGCGCCTTCTCTTCCTGCACTGAATACGTCCCAACGGGAAAAATCGGCGTGCCGTCCTCGTTGGTGATCAATGCGTCGCCGCCTATATAGGCGGCCTTCGCATCCTCGGCGTTTCCGAGCTGGATAGCCCCGCCATCGTCGGATTTGAAGTGCCAGGTGTATGTCGGGCTTCCCGAGGTGTCTGACTGAAGGTTCGCGAAATAGCGTATCGAGAATTCCGCATCCGCAAGCGTTGCGGCACCTTGGGGCGCGCTCACGCCCGTCTGCGCATCGCGCTTCGTGAGGAGCAGGTCGATCGAGCCGTATTGAGGCTGATCGTGAACGATGCCGCCTTCGGCGTCGTTCACGCGCGCGGTGCGTCGATCGGTTACCTCGACCGGATAAATTCGCTCATCGATCGCCGTGTTCGCCGGGGCTGCGATCTCCCGTATCCAGTAGGAGCCGCAGGCGATGTCGTCCATTCGGGCATAGCCGTCGGCGTTCGTGGTCAGCTTGAAGGCGAGGTCGGTGCAGCGCTCGTCGCGAAAAGCACCGTAGACGGCGCCTTCGGGAGCATACAGAGGGTTGGTTGCGGAAATCTGGGGTATCGATAGAGCCTTGCTCAGTTCGATGCTTCCTGCTGGCGCGTAGGTGAAGCCTATGACGGCCTGCGTTGCGGATCCGGTGCGAATCTCGAAGGCCTTGAACGATGCGGGCACTTCGGCTGCGCGTGCCAGGATGCGCCGTCCGGTTGCGTTCGGGTTGATCTCGTTCGCGTTCTCGTCGAAGCCGATGACGTGCATTCTGGCCCACGAGCGAAAGACGGATGAGCATCCGTACAGCGCCGCATTGCCGTCGGAGGCATAGCTGTCGGAAATCAGGATGTGGGCGAGGGCCACGTAGCGCTCGTCGGTCATCGCGCTTCCGTCGTACCAGGTATCGGGCCAAAGCGATTTGTCGAATCCGGGGCAGCCGAACGAGAACCACAGGTCGGCTGTAGCTTCGTCGTTGCGGTTGCTTGGGGACGCGAGATCGGAGGCGGTGTATGTTCCGGCCGAGGGCGTTTTCTTGCTGGGCGTCGCGCAGTAGGCGATCTGCCCGTCGACATACATCCAGTTTGTTGTGTAACCGGCGTACGGTATCGTTGCTCCAACGGAGAGGGTGACCGAGCGGTCGACTGCTTGAGCGGGGGTGGTGGACATTGCGACGATCAGAAGCACCACTGCGGCGAAAAACGACAGAGCGTTGAAGGCGGCTTTGCCGGCCCCTTCGTGCTTTGCCGGTTGCGTGTTGGACGGATTGCCCTGCGAGCTTCTTGCCATTCGGGCTTTGTGCGTGCTTGCCATGTTCGACCCCTTTCATGCATGCGTGTGAAAGGGAACCATACGCCGAGGATCTTGCACGCAGGTGGCGAAAAGGGGATGGAACCTTGCCGCGGGCTGGCGAAAACCTTGCGGAACAGGAAAGGCACTTGGGAGGAGAAGCGCGCTGTCGGCTTCCTTGCCCCGCATACGCGAAGCGGCCCCTCGGCGTCTGCGCGTCGAGGGGCCGCTTTTCAACTTAGGTTTCGCTTCGCCTCAGGGCAGCTCCGCGAAGCCGAAAGCTGCAAGGGGAATCACGTTCTCGCAAGAGATGACGGAATCGCGCTCCATCGAAGGGCGGCAAGGAATCGTGTCTTCGCGACCCGCACTCGCCGCGCCTTCGGAGGCGTTTTACGGGAGCAGGTTCAGGCTCTGCAGCTCCGCCTTCACGTCGTCCATCTCGTAGTAATCCA
>CAVHXL010000015.1:0-20208 GCA_963639885.1 bacterium
CTCGTCGGGTACGGGCGGATCGCTTTCCGGCGTGGCCAGCATCGTGGAGGCGAACATCACCATGAAAACGTGGAGCGACCTTGAAATGCTCGCCGGCTATGCCGCGCCGGGCCTGGTTGCGGCGTTGCTGGTGGCCAAACGCTGCGACCTGCTGTCGCTTGAGGACAAGACGGCACGCAGCCTTGGGTTGGACGTGAACAAGAACCGTCTGTTCATTAGCGCCGTCGCCGTGCTTTTGGCGTCCGTTTCTACGGCTATCATCGGCCCTATCAGCTTTCTCGGCCTGATCGTTCCGCATATTGCGCGCCTGCTGGTGGGCACGTCGCATCGCTGGCTGCTGCCCTACGCGATGCTGCTCGGTGCCCTCTGCCTGCTTCTGGCCGATACCGTTGGGCGTACCGTCGCTGCCCCGTATGAGATCAGCGCGGCTGTCATCATGTCGGTGGTGGGCGGTCCGGCGTTCATCCTGCTGCTTCGAAAGGCGCGTGGTACCTATGGCGAATAACGTGTTCACCGTCAGTGGGTTGAAGTTCGCGTACGACCGTGGGCGCACGCCCATTTTCGACGGCTTGGACCTCACTGTTGCCGAGGGGCGCATCACCACGCTCATTGGGGCGAACGGCTCGGGCAAGTCGACGCTGTTCAACTTGCTGACGAAAAACCTCAAGCCTTCCGGCGGGTCCATCCATCTGCGCGGCGGCGACGTGAGCGCCCTGCGCCTGCGCGATTTCGCGCGCTTGGTCGCCATCGTGCATCAGCGGAATTCCGCGCCCGCGGACCTCGCCGTGGAGAAGCTGGTGGGCTACGGCCGCTTCCCATATCACGGCGTCGGCAGCGCCGCGAGCACCGAGGAGGACGAGCGCATGGTGGCCTGGGCCCTCGAGGTGACGGGCTTGACCGAGTACGCGCGCAGCCCGGTGTCGGCCCTTTCCGGCGGGCAGGCTCAGCGCGTCTGGATAGCCGTGGCGCTGGCGCAGGGCTCCGACGTGCTGCTGCTCGACGAACCCACCACGTACCTCGACATTCGCTATCAGCTGGACATCCTTCATCTGATCAAGCGCCTGAACAGCGAATTCGGCATGACGGTGATCATGGTGCTGCACGATGTGAACCAAGCGTTGCGCTACAGCGATGACCTTGTGGCCCTGGCGGGTGGGCGCATCGTTGCCCAGGGCGCGCCGGAAACTGTCGTTAGCTCTGAGCTGCTCGAGCAGGTGTACGGCGTGCGTCTTCCCGTGGTCGATGTGGAAGGCGGGCCGTTCGTCCTGGCGGTGTGATCCGGATTGCGCGGCGGGCGAGCATGTTGGTGGTAAAAAGGCTACAATAAAGGGGTTCATAATCACGTGCGCCACCCTGCGGCGCAAAACGCAACCAAAATAAAGGACGTGCATGAATCCGGTAGTCATCATCCCGACATTCGTCTCCTCGTCGCGTCAGCGTCGCGGCGGCAACGGCATCCTCGACGTTTACGATCACGCGACGCCTTTGTCCGAGCCGGGCGAACTTCCGCGCCTGCTCACGTCGCTGCAGAAGGTTCGAGGGCTTGGCCAGGTCGTGGTGCTGGTGGTTTCCGACAAATCCATTGCGGACAAGGCTGCTGAAAAGGTGCAATCCATCGCTTCGCGTTACCCCGTCCTCAACATCGCGGTGATCGGGTACGCTGAGCTTGATCTGATTCAGCAGCGCATGGAGCAGTTCGGCGTCGGTCGGCTTTCCAAGGAAATCGGCCTTTCCGGTTATGGGGCCGTCCGCAACCTTGGCCTGGTGGTCGCTGACGTGATGGGCTTCGATTCGGTGGTCTTCCTGGATGATGATGAGGTCGTCGACGACGCCGAGTTTTTGCAAAACGCCGTGTACGGCTTGGGCAAGCTCACGCGCAAGGGCGTGCCGATCATCGCGAAAACCGGCTACTATTTCAACTCGAACGGGTCGTATCTGTCGAAAAGCCAGGACAAGTGGTACAACCGCTTCTGGCAGCAGGGCAAGGCGTTCAATCAATGGATCAGCAAGGCCGTTCAAGGTCGTCGTCTTTCGCGCAGCAATCATGTTTGCGGCGGGTGTCTCGCTCTGCACAAGGAAGCGTTCAAGCGCTTGTCGTTCGATCCGTGGATCGCGCGCGGTGAGGACTTGGACTACATGCTCAACCTGCGCATGTACGGAAGTGATATCTGGTTCGATAATCAGTGGAGCCTCAGGCACTTGCCGCCCGAGTCGACCAGCGAGGGAACGCGGTTCCGCCAGGATATTTATCGCTGGCTCTATGAGTATCGCAAGATGGAATACAGCCGTACGCAAATCGATTTGATGCAGGTTAAGCCGCAATCGCTTGAGCCGTATCCGGGGCCGTTTTTGCGACCGGGCATCACGAGGCGTATCCGCATCACGGCTATACTGCGCAGTTTCGCGCGCAAAGACAAGCGGGCGTATCGCCAGGCTGCCAAGGCTGCGCGTTCCGAGGCTGTTTTGTATGCCCAGCGAAATTGCTCGAAGTACTTCGAGTTTCAGTTCGTGTGGCCCGAGCTTATGGCGCGCCTGGAAAACGACGCGGTCCTGCGTACCGCGCTGATCCAATCCGTCGCGCATCGTCAGGAAATCGTCGACCCCCATGCGCAGTCCGTGCCGGTTTCCTCGCAACCCGCTCCGAGCGTCGACCCTGGTGTGACGTGCGAGATTCGCCTGAATATCGCGGAGTAGCGGGTCTTTCGAGTCGGAAGCGAGTACTTTCGGATTATGGATATATTTGCTCAGTTGGTAGCGCCGGCGCTTGCCGGTATATTCGTTGGTGTCATGTCCGGCCTGCTCGGCGTCGGCGGCGGAACCATCATGGTTCCTATTTTCCGGCTAGCCTTCGGGATGAGCCCCATTGCGAGCACGGCGACAAGCTTGTTCGCCATCATCCCGACGTCCATCTCCGGCGTGGCCACGCATATGCGCGGCAAGACATGCATCCCGAAGCTTGGCATCGCGCTGGGGCTCGGCGGTGCGCTCATGTCTCCCGTTGGTGTTTGGTTGGCAAGTATTTCACCTGATTGGGCGGTTATTCTGGTGGCTGCCCTCGTTATCGGTTTCAGTGCTTTCAAAATGTTTCGCAAAGCCCTGAAGGCGCCGAAGCGCTCCTCGCGCGCAGGGGTTCCGGCGGCTGCGCCCGCGCCTGCGACGCCTGCGGCGGCTCCGGCGGCTCCGGCGGCGGAGCCCCCTCGCCTTGGCCGTCGCGAATACCTCATCGGAGTGGCGATCGGTCTTGTCGCGGGCCTTGCGTCGGGTTACGTCGGGGTCGGCGGCGGCTTCATCATGGTGCCGATGATGCTCGCGTTTCTGAGCGTTCCCATGACGCTTGCGTCGGGGACTTCGCTGATCGCGATCATGATCCTTGCGGTTCCCGGCGTGATCGAGCAGGCTATTCTGGGAAACATCAGCTACATGGCGGGCATCGCCGTCGTCGTCGGCACCATTCCCGGGGCCGTCATCGGCGCGCGCCTGATCAAGGTGATTCCCGAACGCCAGCTGCGCTTCCTGTTCGGTTGCTTCCTGCTCATCGCTGCGGTTATGCTGATGCTCAACGAGTTCGGCGTGTTGGGATAAAGGCTGCTTGAACGGCCTTACGGTTCATCGAAAAGAAGAAAGGCAGGGCGCATGAGCACCCCCATCGAAGAGAATCACGCGTGCTTGCCGCGGAATTTTTCGCTTGAGATGCTGCTGTCCATCGTGGTTGCCGTGTCGGGCTTGACCCTCATTTGGAACGTGGTCTCTCCTGAAGCGAGCGTTCTTGCGCTGTTCTGCGCCGGAATCATGTTCACGCTGGCCATCGTGATACTCATCCGTCTGCTGATGGACCCTGACTCCGTGCGCGCCCGCCAGTCGAATGCGGTTTTGCAGCTTGCCAGCCAGACGCTTGAGGCCATGGACGAGGGGCTTGACCAGAAGTCGGCGCAGCGGATCTGCAACCTGCTTCTGCCTTCAACCGCGGCCATCGCCGTGGCCATCACCGACAAGGAGAGCATTCTAGGTTACGCCGGCTACCTTGAGCGGGAAAACCCGGCGGGCAGCTCGATCCGGACCCGCGCCACGTATGCAACCATCGCTGACGGTAAAACGCGCGTGCTGTTCACGCCTGAGGAAATCGGATTCCCGAACGGGCCTTCGGGAATCAAGGCTGCCATCATCGTCCCGCTCACCATCGGGAAGAACGTGGCCGGCACGCTCAAGTTCTATTACCGCCATGGGAACAATATCAGCGAGACCCAGAAGTCCATCGCGTCGGGTTTCGGGCAGATCCTCTCCACGCAAATGGCTGCTTCGGCCCTTGAGGAGCAGACGACGCTTGCGACGAAGATGGAGCTGAAGATGCTCCAAAGCCAGATCAACCCGCATTTCCTGTTCAACACCATCAACACGATCGCTTCGTTGACGCGCACCAGCCCTGACCAGGCGCGCACGTTGCTGCGCGAATTCGCGAAGTTCTATCGCAGCACGCTCGAGGACTCGGCGGACCTTATCGTTTTCCAGCGAGAGGTTGAGCAAACGCAGCGCTATTTCATGTTTGAGTTGGCGCGTTTCGGTGAGGATCGCCTTGAGCTTGTCTGCGATGTCGATCCTGAGGTTGCCGACATGATGACGCCCCCGTTTTTGATCCAGCCCCTCGTGGAGAATTCCGTGCAGCATGCAATGCCCTCGGAGGGGAAGCTGACCATTCGGGTGAGCGCTATTCGCCGGGACGACGATGTGGTGCTGACCGTTAGCGATGACGGCACGGGCATGACCGAGGAGGCGCGGCAGAACATCCTGCATCCCGATTCCGCGGAAGGGATCGGGATCGCGGTTGGCAACGTGCACGATCGCATCCGCGGGTATTACGGCCCGGATTCGCGCATGGAGGTTGAAAGCGAGCTCGGCCGGGGCACCACCGTGCGTCTGGTGCTGGCGCAGGCCGCCGTGCGCGAGCGAGAGTAAGTGCAAGGGACGTTTCGTCGTTGGGCTGCGGCGGGCGATTAGAGTTGGCGCCGTGCTCTTCGGGCGCTCGCAACAAGGGGCCGAGCTATTGCTCGACCCCTTGTTTTTTCCTGCGATTGAAATTTCGAAGGCATGATCGAAATTCGCACTTTATCGGAGAGGGCGAAGCACGCCGCCGTTGTTTCTTGACCGCGCTCGTCTCCTGCTCGTCGATTCGCTGGTTTCTACAGCAGGCCTGTGACCTGGCCGAGCAGCGGCTCGAACGAAACGCCGCGCTGCTCGAATCCGGGCTGCTTGGCTGACACGATCATGGCGTCATGGGTGAAGTCGCCGGCGAAGCGGACCGATTCCTCAAGCGTTTTCCCGGCCATCACGGCTGCCAGCAAGCAGGATGCGTACACATCACCGGTTCCGTGCAGCATGTAGGGCAGGTACTCGTTGGAAAGCTCGTGCGTTTCGCAGTCGACGCCGCCGACGAAGTTGCGGATCACCGTTTCACCCTCGCGCTGGATGCCCTTCAGCACCACATGCTTCGCTCCCTTGGCGACGAGCGCCGCGACGATGCGATGCGCCTCCTCGTCCGAGATGTCGGTGCCGCCCCAGTCATCGCCGATCGGCTCGCCCAGGATGATTGCGGCTTCGGTCAGATTCGGCGTCAGGATGTCGGCTCCTGCGGCCAGCTCTGCCATCGCGTCGCACAGCTCGGGAGTGTAGGTGGGGTACACCTTCCCGTGGTCGGCCATGACCGGATCGACCACGCGCAGGGCGTTCGGGTACATTTCATAGAGGTCGCGAATGCGATTGACCTGCTCGGGAGCGCCCAGGAAGCCGCTGTAAATCGCGTCGATCTGGACGCCGATGTTCTTCCAAGCGGTGATGTAGTCGGCAAGGATCTCGGTGGTGTCATGCATGTAGAAGCCCGGGAAAGCCGTGTGGCTGGAGAACAGGCCGGTCGGCACCGGGCAGACGTCGCAGCCGGCGGCGGAGAGCACCGGGATGGCAACGCCGAGCGAGCATTTGCCGTAGCCGCACAGGTCATGCACGGCGGCAACGCGGGGGATGTAGTCGTTCTCTCGTTTGTACAGGTAGGTTGCTTGATCGGTCATGTGGCTTGCTCCCGTCTGGTCAGTTGCCCGTTGTTCGGTCATGTTGCTGATAATAAATTCTAGTATCTCCCTAGGTTCTGGGGGAGTTTCTTTTGCTTTTTACATTATATGGCAATATCTGCGTGCGGGCTGCCTGCATGCATGCCTGTCGCAGCGGGCGGTTAATTTCGGCTGGGTAATGAAAAGCCGCCCGACTTTTGGCGAAGCGGGCGGCTGTTGCGGTGGCGTTAAGTGAGTGAGCGGCCACCGAAGGTTATTTCGATTCTTCCTCGTCGTCGTCATCGAAGAAGGACCAGTCATCCTCCCCTTTCGGACGGTCGACGAACGTCTTGCGCGTCTTGCGCTCCATGATGATGCATGCGATGAAGCTGAGTACGAAAACGACGCCGATTAGGATTCCCATGCCGGCGTACGACTCGAAAAGAAAGTGGTACAAGCCTTCCCAGTCCATCTCTTTTACCCCTCGTCGTCGTTTCGTCCGTGTGCGTTGTGAACAGCACGACAGTATACCTTAAGATTTATCCCCCAAAGGGGAAATGCCGCAGAAGCGCACGAATTCGCAAGGGAAGCGCACGCGGTGTCGAGGGCTTCCCTTGCTACGGTTTACGTAGATGACACCAGCAGGTGTGCTGCGGATTGCCGAATGCTAGCGGGGATGGTCTGCTTGAGGTGAGCGTGTTGATGCATCCGCCTACGTCGACGGGCGCGATTGCGAACGGCTCACGGGTTCGCTCCGCGCCGGCGGCTTCGGAGTCGGTGGCCCCTGCGTCGGCGGACCTCGTGTCGGTGGTCCCAGCGCCGGTGGCCCCTGCGCCGGCAACCCCAACGTCGGCGGGCTCGGGGCCGGCAACCCCTGCGCCGGTGGCCCCCGCGTCGGCAACCCCAGCGCCGGCGGGTTCGGGGCCGGCAACTCCCGCGCCAGCGGTCCCTGCTTCTCCGGCTTTCCACCAGGCCCCTTGCGGCATGATGATGGTGCCTGCGATCACGTCTTCGGTCACGAGGGCCGGCAGGCGGATGGTGCCGAATCGGTTCGATGCCTCGACGATGTCTCCCGTTCCGATGTCGCGCGCCTGCGCGTCGGCGGGGTTCACGGAGATGACCTGCGCGACACGCTTCGACACCGAGGGAACGTTGCCCCATGACGAATGAATGCGCGCGATGCTGTGGTATCCGAAAGCTCGAAGCGGGGCGTTCGACTCGCGGACATATTCTTCCGGGCCCCATTCTGGAACGTATGTGGGAATGGGCGTGATGGATCCCTCGTTAGACGTCCCTTGCAGCGACTTCGCCGCATGGGCGAGGCTTTCGCTGAATATCTCTATCTTGCCCGAGGGCGTGTCGAGCGGATGCGCGATAGGGTCGCATCGCCAGTCGGCAAGTGCGGTAAACGGCGCGGAGTCGATACCTGTTCGATAGCAAACCCCCTGTTCAATTAGCTGTTCAAAGGGAGGAAGGCTTGCGTCGCGCTCTCGGTCCGACTCGTAGAGATCGCGCGTCCACTCGATTTCGGTTTTGCCCCTGGTGAAGCGCTCCTCGATGCCCCAACGTTTCGCGAGCTCTCGACAGATATCCCATGCGCCGCGCCGTTCGAAGCGGCCCCCGAGTGCTCCGCTGCTTGCGGCGATGCGCCGGCCGTGGACGTCGGCATCCATCACCCCGGTCTGTTCCATGCGGAAAAGATCGGGCAGCACGATGTCGGCGTAGCGAGCCGAATCGGTGAATTCGACATCGATGTTCAGGATGAATTCGCACAACGAAGGGTCGCCGAGCACGCGATGCGCCCTATTGACGTTGCCGTGCTGGTTGGTGAGGCAGTTTCCGCCGTGGCAGACGATGGCTTTGATGCTGTTCGTCAGATGCGGCCTCTCGGGGGCGTTGCCCTTGAGGGAGCAGCCCCGGTTCGGCTCTTCGCTCAGGATCGCGTCGTCTGCGCCATGCTCGCTTGCGCCGTTGCCGGAGGGCAGTCCGCGCACGCCCTCTTGCGACCCAAGCGATGGGCCGTCTTCGACGGCGTCCAGGAACCGATACGAGGGGATGCTTGCCGAAATGCAATTTTCACCTGCGGATATGCGCGTAAGAAAGCCGCCTCCCCAGGCGATGTTCATCCCGTTGTTCGTCCCTGGAAGCCCGATCTGACCCAAAGCGATGGCGAGCAGCATGATCATGCCGCTGGTCATTTCCCCGTTGCTGCGTCGTTGTGGACCCCATCCTTGCATGATGAACGCCGGACGCGCTTGCGCCAGCCGTTGCGCAAGCGCCTTGATGCCGTCCTCGCTGATTCCGGTGATGTTTGCGGCCCATGCGGGCGTCTTCGCGACCTGGTCGTAGCCGAAGCCATCGAGATAGTCGATGACGGATAGATGCTGTTCTCGCCGGTGCTCCGGAAGCGTGTCGTCGGTGAACCCGATGCAGTGATCGCGCAGGAATTCCTCATCGAGGGCACGGTGCGTGAACGCGAGCTCGTGCAACAGCGCGGCGGCAAGGGCGCCGTCCGTTCCGGGGATGATGGGAATCCAGCTTACGGTTTGCGCGGCGTCTGCCGCCCCTGCGCTGGACGTCGTCCCCGCGCTGGGCGCGGCCTCTGCGCTTTTCGCCCTCGCCGGCATCGAGCCGTTTCGTCGCGGGTCAACCATGACGATGTGCCCGCCGCGTTCCCCGACGCTCTTCACCACGCGATCCCAGGCGCCATGCGCACTGGCGCGTGCTGTTCCCGTTTCCGCAGGCGAAGAGCCGAACATGACAACGAGCTCCGCGTCGGCGGCCGCATCAAGCTCACTGCCGCCGGGGGAGAGGGCGCCTGCGCCGTATAGGTGGCGAACCATAGCGTTGATCTGCGGATTCGAGTACGAATTGTAATAGCCGAGATGCCCGCCGAAACAATTGAGCAGGCGGTCGAACGGGTCGGCCATCGTGCATGACTGGCCCGTGCTGTACGCAAGATAGATGGCATCGTTGCCGAAGTCGTTTCGGATGCGCGAGAGCTCCCGCGCGGTGATATCGAGCGCTTCGTCCCAGGTTATGCGCTCGAAACGGTCCGTGCCGCGCGGTCCTACGCGGCGCAGGGGCCACATGAGGCGGTCGGGGCTGTTCGCCCAGGCGCGCATCGACAGCCCGCGATGGCACGCCTGGGCATCTTTGCGGGGCCGGACGCGCGAAAGCTCGCCGTCTCGCAGGTGCAGCAGCAGCGGGCAGCGCCCCGGGCAGTCGATGGCGCAAAACGCCGGCGCCATGGTTTCTCGCTCGCGTGCTGCGCATGGCGTCGGCTCGGTTTCGCGGAAGAGCACGTTGGCTATGTTCGGGACGGTGATCATCGCTTCATTATCGGCGTGAGCCCGCATACGCGCGGTCGTGCGCGGGTTATTGC
Organism: bacterium; assembly: GCA_963639885.1. Taxonomy (GTDB): domain Bacteria; phylum Actinomycetota; class Coriobacteriia; order Coriobacteriales; family Eggerthellaceae; genus Senegalimassilia. The sequence goes on from CAVHXL010000015.1 coordinate 9,421, forward strand.
GCGGTTATCACATAGCTGCAATGGTCGTCTCCCGCTCCGATCTGGTGCTCAAACGTCAGCTTCAAGCCGGGATGCGGGTCCAGGTTCCCGTAATCGCCTTCGGAGAGAATGCGTTGGCAGAAGGTTTGCTTCTCCTCGGGTGTCGCGCCGAGCTCGTCGAGCGCCTCCATGTGCGGGCAGAAACCGAAATCTTTCCGCGCCATATCATGGGCGGCGCATACGAATCTCTGCTGGAAGGTGAGGTACCCGCCCTTCGACGTTTGGGCGATCAGGGCCGATGCCGCATCGTGCACCCCTTCCCAGGACTCGCCGCAATCGGCGCCCCACGCCCGATATACGCGACCGAGAAGGGCGACGGCGTCGATGTCGGGGCACTCGCGTTCGATCTCCTTCCAGATGAGATAGGTGACCTTGCTGCGCGCTTTCAGGGCGCCTTTGAGCGCGCCAACGAGTTGTTCGTTCGATATTGGCTGGTCAACGGCGACTTTTGCATGGAGGGCCGCAAGGGCCGTGTGGGCTGCATCGGAGACGTCCTCGCCCACGCCTGGTTCGGTGCTTTTGTCCGGCTCGTTATTTTCGCCCGCGCTCGCAGCAGGCGTTTTTCCGTTCAGCCGGCAATCCAGCCACGCGCGCACATCGGCTGCCGCAACCCGCTCAAGCCGGTCAAGCGCCGCGTGCGCCGCGTGTTTTGCGGCGGATCGCTCGGAGACGGGAAGGGCTTGCAGCCCGACCGCGAGCGCATCGCTGGCGCCGGATGTCCATTTGGCCTCGTAGCGCGCCCGCTCCTTTCCAAGCCCGTGCGTCTTGTCGTCGCGGTGCATGCCGGCTCGCTCGATCGCGGTTGCCTCCTCGTCTACGGCGACGGCTCCATCTTCGGATTCGCGAAGCACGACCCCGTATTGCTCGCGAGCCGCGGCGATCGACAGCAGCCCTCTTCTTGCATCGGAGAGAACCGCGTCGGTCTCGCGCAGCTGCGGGTCTCCCCAGCCGCCGCCGGCAGGGGAGCGGAAGCTGATGACGTCGCCCGGCTCGAACGGCAGCATCGCTATCTTCGAAAGCCTCTGTTCCTGCGGTGTTTCCGGGTTCAGCACGACGGATCCGCACGTGCCGGCTTCGCCCCCTGCGAGTCCCCAGGGCGCGAAGCGCAGCCGCTCTTGGCCTCTTGCGCCCACGAGCGAGCGGCCGTGCAGCGTTTCGAAATCGAGGCGAATGGCGCATCCTCCGCGCCATTGCCCCGCGCCGGCGGAATCCGGTATCAGCTCATAGCGCCTGACCAGGATGTCGGTGCGCGATTCCAGGCTCTCGATCGGGGTGTTTCGCAGAAAGCCGGTCTCGTGCGTGATGCCGTCGATGCCGTCGCTGCCGCGCATGCCTCCGCCGCCTCCGCCCATCGGCTCGACCACGTTCGCCCGGTACGCGCCGCCGCGGGAATCGTCGGGCACGGACAGCGTGACGATGGCTGCCTGGCCGCCGCCCGCCGCTTGGAGCAATTGGGGAATGACTTGGCTAAACGCTCCGAGCACGGCGTTGTAAAGCCGCACGGAAACCGGATGGCGCAGCCCGCCGGCCGCGGGATACAGCGCGTTGACCACGGTGCCTTCGGGAGCAATGATGGCGATGGGTTCGGTCAAGCCCCCGTTCACGGGGATGAACGGGTCTTGCGTGATGATGAAGTTGATGAGCCCCTGGTAAATGTAGGGATGGTGGCTGCCGTTCGTGATCAGGTTGAACGCGGTGCCGACCTGCGGATCGCAACGGGAGAAGTCCAGGGTTACCCATCCGTTCTCGGCGGTCGCATCCACGGCCAGGCGAATCGGGACGTCGCTTTCCATGTCATCGTCAAGGTAATCCTCGAACGAATACGTGCCGTCGGGGATCTTCGCAAGAACTTTTCGCGCGCGTTCCCGCGCCTGTTCGATCAGGTCTTCCTGGCTTGCGAACAGCGTGCCCGCCCCGAATTTCCCGACCGCTTCGCGCATCCGGGCCTCAGCCGTGTTGACGGCTGCCATCATCGAGTCGATATCTCCCATCAAAAGCTGCGGTTGGCGACTGCTCGTCAGGATGATTCGCCGCACGTCGTCGACCGTTTTTCCGGCGCGCTGCAGCCTTACGGGCGGGATGCGCAGGCCTTCCATCTGGATATCGGTCGCTTTCGGCGTGAGGCTGGTGGGCACGGATCCGCCGACGTCGGCCGTGTGCACGAAGCACCACGCATAGCAAAGCAGTTGCCCCTCCGCGAAAATGGGCTTGATCAGGTGCACGTCGGGCAAGTGCGTCGAAAGCCCGTCGCTGTTGTACGGGTCGTTCGTGATGATGACGTCGCCTTCGGCCATCGATTCGTTCCCGCCGGCTTCCTCAATGGTTCGAGCGAGCGACAGGCCCATGAAAATGGTGACGCCGGCCGTTTTCGGATAGGCGAAGAACTCGCCGTCGGGTGTGATGAGCCCGGTGGCGAAGTCCGCGGATTCGGTGACGTAGGATGAGTAGCTGGTGCGCTCGATGGCCGAGCACATGCCGCAGCAGATGGCTGAATAATGGTTGCGGATGATTTCCAGCAGGGAAGCGTCGGTTCTCATGGGTGCCCCTTATAGTGCGCGCTCATTGCGCTCGATGATGAGATTTCGGTTGTTGTCGCAGGTGGCGAACCAGTTTGGAAGCACGAGCGTCGTGGTGTCGTCTTGCTCGATGACGGCTGGGCCCTCGATGCGGTCTCCGGGCGCAAGCGTGTCCCGATCGAACACGCTAGCATTCTGAAGCGTCCCGTTGTGCCTGATGGATCGGGTGGATACGGGTTTCACGGATGCGGTTGCGCCTGAGGTGGCGCTCGGGGAGGCCGACGACGAGATCGCGCCGGGGTTGCCCTCGCCGCCCTCGCGGCCTTTGTCAAGCTCGGGCGGCTTCGCCACGATGCGGGCGCTCAAGCGGGCGATCTTCACGGTCGCTCCCGGCTCCGCGTGCCCGTACAGGTGCGCGTGCTTCTCGTTGAAAGCTTCGGCAAGCGCGGCATATCCGCGTGCCTTCAGCGTGGAGCGATCAACGGGAATGGGGAGCTGATACGCTTGGCCATCATAGTGCGCGTCGGCGAAGAACGTGACCTTGACTGCGGCGTTTTCGAGCACGGCGGCTTCTTGCCCGTCAAGCCATGCGCGAGCCTCGCTTTCAAGGTTTCCCAGCTCGTCGTCTATGCGCGCCGGTGCGGATTCGTCCAGCGTCATCTGCACGTTCGCGGTTGCGTCATAGACGAAGTTGGCGGACAGCGCGCCCTGGGCGCATAGCGTCCCGGGGCGTTGCGGCACGAAGACGCCGCGCGCGTTGATCTCGTCGGCGACGATGTTGGCCATAACCGGCCCGCCTCCGCCGAAGGCCACGACGTCGAGCTCCCGCGGGTCGAAGCCCTTCTGCTCCATGATGTTCGACAGCTCCGCGTACATGTTTGCTGCGGCGATGCGGATCATGGCGTCCGCCACCTCTTCGATTGATTTTCCGAGCTGCGCGGCAAGGGGGGCTATGGCGTCGCGTGAGCGCTTCTCGTCAAGGGGCATCCGGCCGGCGGCGAAGTGGTTCGGGTTAAGATACCCGCAGGTCAAAAACGCGTCGGTTAACGTTGGAAGCTCGCTTTTCCCGTAGCATGCGGGGCCCGGGTCGCTGCCGGCGGATTCCGGCCCCACCTTCAGCAGGCCACCGGCATCGATCCATGCGATGCTCCCGCCGCCGGCGCCGATGGATTGTATGTCGATGGCGGGTATCACCACGGGGATTTTCGCGAGCTCGCTTTGCGAGGTGAACGTCGGTTTCCCGCCGGTCACGAACGACACGTCGGTGCTCGTCCCGCCCATGTCGAAGGTCAGGAGGTTTTCCCGCCCGGCGGCCGTGCAGGTCTCGATGGCTCCGATTACTCCAGCAGCAGGTCCGCTGAACAGGGTTTTCACGGGGGCGGCGGCGGCCGACCGCAAATCTTGGATACCGCCGTTCGATTGCGTGATAAAAGGCCGCGTGGCCAGGCCCTCGTTGTCCAAAATGCGTTCCAGGTTGCCGAAATACTCCTCGACGTTCTTCTGTATGTAAAGGTTCGTCGAGGCTACGCATGCCCGCTCGTATTCGCGCATCTCGGGCCAAAGCTCGCTTGAGCAGCAGACCTTGAGCTGCGGATGGCGCTCGGCGATTATCCGGGCTGCCTCGATCTCGTGCGCGGGGTCGCGGTAGCTGTGCAGAAAGCAGATGGCGATGCCCTCAACGCCCTCGGCGGCGGCTTGGTCGGCGGCGTTCTCGACGGAGGCGCGGTCAAGCGCCGTCAGCTCGCGGCCCGTCGCATCAAGGCGTTCGCGTATGCCGAAGACCAGGTTGCGCGGGACAAGCGGTTCGGGAAGCCGGGAGGTGAGGTCGTAAGGGACGGGCAGCCTCAAGCGTTGCAGCGTGAGGATGTCGCGAAAACCCTCCGTCACCAGAAGGGCCAGCTTAGAGCCTCGGCGCTGCAGAAGCGTGTTCAGCCCGATCGTCATGCCGTGCACGAAATACTGCGCCTCGGCGAGGTCGAACCCCTGCTCGTCGCGCAGGATGCGCAGTCCGTTCTCGATACCGCGCTCGGGATGGGAGGCGACGGTGGGAACCTTCAGGCTGGTTGTTGACTCGGTTTCGGCATCTATCAGCGTGAAGTCGGTGAATGTGCCGCCGATGTCGATGCCCAGGCGGTAGCGCGATGGTTGGCTCATGGTGAATCCCCTGCTTTCCTACATGACCTTTGAAAGGCCGATCGTCCGGTCGATGACGATCAGCACGACGATGGATACGGCGACGAATATGACGGAAACGGCGGTGACGGCGGGGTCGAAGGTCTGCTCGATGTAGTTGAACACGCGCACCGAGGTGGGCATCGCTTTCGGCGAGGAAAGGAACAGCGAGATGGAAACCTCGCCCAGCGATGTGACCGCGGCGAACACCGCGCCGGCGATGATCCCGGGTTTGATCAGCGGCAGCGTTACGCGCCAAAACGTCTGGGCGGGGCTTGCCCCCAGGCTGAGGGAGGCCGCCTCAAGGCGAGGGTCGAAGCTGGCGATGCTGGCGTTCACGCAGCGGACCACGTAGGGCAGGCAGATGACGGCTTGTCCCATGGCCATGCCCGCGATGGACCCCGCGAGGCCGAACGTGCTGAGCACGTAGAGCAGCGCGATGCCCAGCACGATTTGGGGGATCATCAGCGGTGACAGCAGGAATCCCTGCAAAACGGAAGCGGCTTTCGACTTCGATGCGTGCAGCGCGTAGCTCGCCAGCGTCCCGAGTATCACCACAAGCGGCGTGACGATGCCGAGCAGCACGAGCGACGTTTGGATCGCGCGCATCCAGCCGCGGCTGGAAAATACCTCGCCGAACCATTGCAGGGAAAACCCGGTTGGCGGGAACTCGGGGAACGCCGTGGGGGAGAATGCCGAGAACGCGATGACGACAATGGGCAGCGCCAGGAACACGAAGACGAGCCCTCCCGCCACGTTCGCCGCGATGTGCAAGGCCTCGATGCGCCGGCGTTTGCGGGCGCATCGAGCTGGCCGGGCTTGGCCGGGTGCGTCCGCCTTGCCGGGGGTGCCGAGCTTGCCGGGGGCGCTCGGCTTGCCGAGCTCGGGGTTCGTCTCGTTCTCGCTAGCCATAGATCTTCGCCTCCCAGCGCTTCAGGAATATCTCAACGGGAATGATGATGATCGCGACCAGTGCCAGCAGCACCACCGCCATGGCGGCGGCCATGCTCAGGTCCGATATCTGAATGGCCTGCTGATAGATGGCCAGCGGCAGGATGGGCTGCGTTCCTCCGCCGATGAGCAGGGGTGTGATGTAGCTGCCCGCCGTGAGCGAGAACACGATGACGCCGCCGTTGACCGCGCCGGGGACGGTAAGCGGCAGCACCACGCTGAAGAAGCTGCGCGCGCGGCTCGCCCCCAGGCTCATCGAGGCTTGCTTCAGCTGGGGTTTCACCTCTCCGAGCGACGTTGCCAGCGGAAGCACGGCGAATGGGAGCAGGACCTGCACGTAGGCGAGCACGATCGCCCCCATGTTCCAGAGAAGCGTCAGCGGCTCGTCGATGACGCCGATGGTTTCAAGCACTTGATTCACCAGGCCGTTTTGCGACAGCATGACCACCCAGGCGAACGAGCGGACCACCACGCTGGTGAGCAACGGGGACACGAGCACGACGTATAGCAGCGTGCGGACCCATTTGCGCTTGGCCTCCACCAGCAGGCTCGCGGCGGGGTAGGCGAGCAGAAGAACGAGCGCCGTGGTCAGGATCGCCACGCCGAGCGTGACGACGATGTCGGTCAGGTAGGTGGGGCTGGTCAGAAGGCTGACGTATCGTTGGGGGGTGAACGCGCCTGCGCCGGCATCCTGGAAGCTGATGACGACGAGCAGTGCCATCGGGATCACCATGAACGCGATAAGGAACAGGATCGCGGGGATGGCGAGAGCCAAGCGCGCGGGGCGGGACCCTTTCATCTACCTCACATCCCTAAGTTGCAGCACATCTTCGTCATCCCAGGTCACGTAAAGCGTTTCCCCTGCTTTCGGAAGCGTTTTGAGCGAGGAGGGATCAAGGTCGAGCTCGATCTCGCTTCCGTTCGGGAATGCGACCGTCGCGCGCGTCGTGCTGCCCAGGTACACCACGCCGCGAACCTTGGTCGCGTGCGCGGTGCCTGTCGCGGTGCTGCTCGCCCGAATCCGCTCGGGGCGAATGGCCAAGACGAAGGGCTCGTCGTCGGCGAACTCTCCGATTTTCGTCGGATTGCCGAACGGGATCGCGCCGCTCTCGTCCGCCCAAGAGGTGGATGCGAGGCTGCCGTCGGCCAGACGTGTCGCGCCGGTCATGTTCGCTTTCCCTAAAAAGCTTGCGACGAAGCTGTTCGCGGGCGTTTTGTACACCTCCTGCGGCGTGCCTACTTGCTGCACCTTGCCGTCGCGCATGATGCCGATCCTGTCGGCCATCGACATGGCCTCTTCCTGATCGTGCGTGACCATGATGGTGGTGATGCCGGTGCGCTGCTGGATCGCCCGCAGCTCGATCTGCATCTCCTTGCGCAGCTTCGCGTCAAGGTTGCCCATCGGCTCATCGAGCATGAGGATCTCGGGCCGGGGCGCCAGCGCGCGGGCTATGGCGACGCGCTGCTGCTGTCCGCCCGAGAGCTGATGCGGCCGGCGTTTCGCGAAATCCTCGAGGTGCACAAGCGCCAGGCACTCCTCGACACGCTGGCGAATAGCCTGTTTATCCCTTGTTTTCAGGCGCAGGCCGTAGGCGACGTTGTCGAAGACGGTCAGGTGAGGGAACAGGGCGTAGCTTTGGAAGACGGTGCCGATGTTGCGCTTGTTCGCCGGCACGTCGAGGATGTCCCGGCCATCCACCGTGATGGCGCCGCGGGTGGGATCGATGAAGCCGCCTATGATGTTGAGCAGCGTCGACTTGCCGCATCCGCTTGAGCCGAGCAGGGCGAAGAATTCGCCGCGCTCGATGTGGTAGCTGACGTCGTCAAGCGCCGCTGCGCCCCCACCGTAGGAGTGCGTGACATGTTCGATCTCGATAAAGCTCATGGGGTTGCGTCGCCTTTCTTGTTCCCTTTTGCCGTGTTCGATGTGCGCTTTCGGGCCTGCCGCGGCGTTGGGCCTCGACGCGTCGGGTCCCGCCGTGTCGAGGTTGCGCCGGGCCGCGCCTGCCGGTTGGGCCGGGTCTGCCGGGCCGCGCCTCGCCTGAGTCCGGCCGTGCCGGCCGGCCCAGGCTCGTCAAGGGCCCTAGCCCATGGTTTGCTGCCAACGCGTCGACCAGTCGGAGAGGTTCGGGGTTGCCACGCTGTAGTCAATCCAGTCGAGCTTCTCGTAGAATTCCTCGCCTACCTGGGCTTTCGACAGGAAATCGTCGGAGTATCCCGTGTTCTTGTTGCACATGCCGTAATACGACAGCTCGGCATATTTGCCCTGCGGCTCGGCTTGGCACAGGTAGTCGAGCAGGCGATAGGCGTTGGCCAGGTTCGGCGCGCCCTGCGGGATGACCCAGCTCGCGATGGCCGCGACGGGGCCGTCGGTGGGGTAAGCGAACCCGATGGGCTGGCCCTGGGATTGCCACGCGAACGCGCGGCCATCCCAGAAGGGAACGGCGGCGACATCGCCGCGCTGCAGCAGCGTTTGGATGGTTCCCGCGCCGTCAGGGTAGGACGAGATGTTTGGCTTGAGCTGCTCGAACTTCGCGAACGCGCCGTCGATGTCGGTGCCGTTGCTCGTTTGGCTCCAGAAGAACTGAAGCCCCGCGCTGTAGGTCAGGGGACTGATGCCCAGGCTCTTCGAGAACTCGTCGCTCCAAAGGTCCGCCCAGCTGGTGGGCGGGGTCGCGACCAGGTCGGTACGGTACGCGATGCCGAGCTGGCCCATGGAGAACCCGGCGGCGTACAGCTTGCCGTCCTCGGTGAAGCGCGTCTTCACGCTGTCGAACAGGTTCGCCAGATTGGGGACGCGCTGCTCGTCGAGGTCTTGCAGCAGGTTGGCGTCTATTGCCTTCTGGATGCTGTCGGGCTGCAGGATAAGCAGGTCGTAGGGCACGTTTTTGCCATTCGCGGCGGAAAGCTTCGTGAGCCATTCGGCATCCGCTCCCGATACCACCTGCACATCGATGCCCGTTTCGTCGGCGAAGGCGTTGAGAGCTGCCTGCTCGATCGACTTCTCCCAGTCTCCCGAGTAAACGCCGATGATGACGGTGTCGGCTTGCTCGAGGTCGGCCACCGTTTCCGGAGCGTCGTTTGCCTGCGAGGCGGATCCGCCCGCGCAACCGGCGAAGGATGCGCCCGTGAGGGCGGAAAGGCCCGCGACGCCGAGGATCTGCAGGAAGTGGCGGCGGGAGAAAAGGGAAGGCGATGGAAGCTGCGCGGGCTGCGCAAGATGGCTTGCTTGCCCGTGCGGCTGTGCCGGGGAGAGACTGTCGGGGCCTGCCGCGCCCGCCGATTCCCGCAACGTTTCGGGCTGTTCGCTGTAGTGGTTCATGATGCTGCCTTTCTGGTGCTCAGTGAATATAGCCTAGTAAGCCTATAGGTCATCTACGGGAACGATAGTATACTCTCTACCTAGGTTTACGGGTATATAATTTGAGTGGTGGGTAAATCGAATTAATGCAAGCGAGTTATCTGAATTGCCGATTGCTAACGAAGTTGGGCGCAAAAGGGGTCTCTATGAAAACGTTATATGAACAGGCAAAAGATATCCTTCCAGATATGATTACGTGGCGAAGGGCGCTTCATCGGATGCCCGAGCTTGACTTGGCGTTGCCGAAAACAAGCGCGTTCGTTCAAGATCGCCTTCGCGAAATGGGTATTCCGTTCACCACACTGGTCGGGGGCAATTGCGTCGTCGCAACGGTGGGGTCGGGCGAGCCCTGCATCATGCTGCGCGCCGACATGGACGGGCTTCCCATCCGCGAGCAATCGGGCGAGCCGTTCTCCTCGGAAAACGGATGCATGCATGCGTGCGGCCACGACATGCACGCGACGAGCCTGCTCGGCGCCGCGTCGTTGCTGAAAGCGCGCGAGGGCGAGCTCAAGGGAACGGTCAAGCTGCTGTTCCAGCCCGGGGAGGAAACGTTCAACGGTGCTCGAGCGGCTATAGAGGAAGGCGTGCTCGAAAGCCCGCGGGTCGACGCGGCCGTCGGCATGCACGTGGCGAGCCAGGCCCCGCTGGGCGTGCTCTGCTACGGCAGCCAAACCATGGCGTCGGTGTTCGGCTTTCGCATCACGGTGAAGGGGAAGGGCGGTCACGGGTCGACGCCGGAAGCCTGCGTCGACCCCATAGCCGCGGCGATCAAGATCCACGAAGCGCTCGACTCCTTGATGGTCCGTGAGAAATCGCCTTATGCGGATGCGACGTTGACCATCGGCAAGTTTCAGGCTGGCGAGGTGGGCAACGTTATTCCAGAGCAGGCGGTTATGGAAGGGACGCTGCGCGTGTTCGACGAGGATCAGCGCACGTACCTGGTGCAACGGATTCGCGAAGTGGTGCCGGCGGTCGCCGCGGCGTATCGGGCGACCGCGCGACTTGAGGTTCTCACCGATGTGCCCACCTTGTCGAACGACGACGGGCTGGTTGAGGAATGCCTTGGCGCGATGACCGAGGCCGTGGCCGATTTGAGGCCGATCGGAGGGCTGCATGCCATGGGGTCGGAGGATTTCGCGCTCGTGTCGAAGCGCGTGCCATCCGCCTATTTCATGCTGGGCGCGATGCCCGATGATGGCGCCGAGCCGTACAGCCATCATACGCCGCAGGTTCGCTTCAACGAGGGCGAGCTAGCCATAGCGGCAGCCTGCTATGCGGCGTCCGCGATCCGCTGGCTTGAAAGCCGCGCGTGAAAAGAAGCCTGATCGGCGGGGAGGCGGGCGCGGGCTTTTCCCTCGCGCTCCCTCGCCACCCATGCGGGCGCGCTGGACTCATGACCGCAGGCCAAATCCGCGCGCAAGCTGGACCCATGCGCGCATGCCGAACCCGCGGTGGTATTCCGTATGAAGCGCGACGCGGTGGCTTCTTGCTGCGTTATACTGCACGAATACGTATTTTGCTTCGCAACGAAACCGAAATAGAAGGAGAGCGCGATGCTAGACATTAAGTTCGTACGCGATAACCAGGAAGCAGTAGCCGAGGCGATGAAGAACCGCCATGCTTCATGGGACGCGTCGCGTTTCTCCGAGCTTGACGAAGCCCGCCGCGCCGCCATCACCGAGGAAGAGGCCCTGCAGGCCGAGCGCAACGCCACGTCCAAGAGCATCGGCCAGATGATGGCCGCCG
>CAVHXL010000016.1:0-19917 GCA_963639885.1 bacterium
CATGGTGCACTTCCGCAGGCTCTTCGACGGGGCGCGCGAAGCGAACGAGATGGACAACCTGCATCACCAGCACGCGGAAAGGCCGACTCCGAGAAGTCGGCCTTTGCATTACGCCTAAAAGTCGCCTGGGGGAAGCGACCCTAAGCGCCTGTAAGGGACATGCGCCGGCGGGCAAGAGCACCCACGTGCCATGGGAAGGAGAAGAGCACGGATATCTCATGCGACAAAGGGGAGAGGGCACGAAATAGGCTATGGCGTGAAGGCCGCGAGCGCAGGTGCCCAAGAGCGCATCCCCTCGCGCCGGGAAACGCGAGGGGAGAAATCCCTGTTACAGCGGGTAATTGAACGCCGCGATGCCGTTCAGACAGAACACCACGCGCAGCGCGAAGGCGGCAACGAAGCCCGCGACCACGATCACCGGGCCCATCACCTTCCAATTTCCCTGCTTCCTGCCGAGGGCGGCCGCGCCGATGGCAACCACCGCGGCGACGATCACCAGGATCGCAAGCATCAGGGCATCACCGGTAAACGGCCCCACCGCGGCGGTCTCCGACGTGTAGAGCTCGGCGTTCGGGTACACATGGTCGAAGTTATAGCTGTCCAGGTAGTACAGCGAGCCAGCAGCAAACGACATGGACACCAGGTAGGCGACCATCAGGATACCGCCCGCCGCCGAGCCGACAAGGTTCTGCATCCCCATATCGGCGCCGTCGCCGGTGATGGCGACGATGAACGCCACGGTTGCCGGGCCCAAAACCAGGCCGCCGCCCACGATGGAGAGGATCTGCAGCACGCTATCCCAGGCAGGGCGCGCCGCCATATTGTACGAATGGCCCATGACCAGGCACAGCGCTACGGAGAGCACCACGGCCACGATACCGCACCATGAAGCGATCTTACCCTCGTTGCGACGGTACTGCACGAAGTAGACCACCATCCAGGCGAAGTACACCACGATGGCGATGAGCTCCTGCGTGATGCCGGACGTGAGATTGCCGAAGCCGTTGAAGATATGCAGCGGCTGGGCCAGATGGAACGTCACCGCAATGCCGCCTACGACCAGCAGCACCAGCGAAGTGATAAGCGCGGGAAGCTGCACCTTGGCGCCCTCGCCCTTGACGGCCAGGATCGCCTGCGAGCCGAACACGCCCGCCGACCAGGCAAGCAGCGTGGTGAACAGGATAAGAGGCACTTGGATTTCCATGATTACTACTCCTCCTTCCCTTCCCCGCTTCTCCACTTGCGATCGCGCAAGATGTAGCAGACCGACGGGTCGTTGCCCAGATTGGGCAGATGATGGATGTCGTCTTTGGTGTAGGGCGTCACGCACTCCTTCAGCGTGATGCGCGAATCGATAGTACGCTGATAGGAGTTGTCGCCCTCCGTGATGTCCACGGCCCACGGCGCCTCGAACGAGTCGATGCCCTTGTCCAAATCGCCGAAGAAGCGGGCGCGGGCACCGCAGGATTGCACGCACTGGGGCAGCTGGCCCTCGGAGGTTTTCTGCTGGCACAGCGTGCATTTCTCCACGACGCCCTGCTCCTCGTTGAGGTAGCGAACGCCGTAGGGGCAGCTCATGACGCAGAACTGGCAGCCGATGCACTTCTCCTTGTCAACTTGGATGGTGCCGTCTGCGGCCTTGTAGCTCGCACCCGTGGGGCACACCTTCACGCATTCGGGGTTCTTGCAATGCTGGCACTGCAGCGTCAGGAAATACATCTCGACGTCAGGCCACTGCCCACTGCCGCCCTCTTTGAGGTTGGGGCCGACGCGCAGGGTTTTGTTCCAGAAATTGCCCGGAAGCACGCCGTTGGCCAGCTTGCATGCCGCGCTGCACGCCAGGCATCCCACGCAGCGGTTCAAATCGGTGACGATCGCATAGCGTGTCATGACGTTACGCCTCCTTCCTCGCTTCGTAATTCGGCAGCCAATCCCTCAAGCGGGGGTCGGATGCGCTGTGAATGATCTCGTTGCCCTTGTGGTCGCACGGCACGGGATTGCCGAACGGGCTGTTCTCCGCCGTCGCCTTGTACACCTTCACCGGGTAGCCGCGCAGGTAGCTGGAGCCCGTGACGGGGTCTTGGAAGCCTACGCCGGTGGTTACCAGGCAATTGATGCCGGAAAGGTCGAAGCCGCGATCAGCCTGATCAAGCTCGGGGTACCACCATTGGTGCTCGGCGTGGATGACGCCCTTCTGGATGCCGTAGTACAGATCGACCGTCTGGCGCACCTTGCCCTGGTCGTTCTCGATCCACACCCAGTCACCCTGCTTCACGCCGAGTTCGGCGGCGTCCTCGGGATTGATCTCGCAACGCGGCACGGGCCACTGCTCGCGGCACCACGGCAGCTGACGATGCTCGGAGTGGAAGTACACCGGGATACGGCGGCCGGTGATGCACGTGAACGGGTACTTCTGGTTCATTTCGGGAGCCATCTTCGGCGACAGCGGCGGCTCGTTGTAGAACGGCAGCGGGCTGTAGGGGTTGCCTTCCACGTCCTTCGCGTCGGCCATGAACGTCTCGCAGATAAGCGAGTACAGCTCCACCTTGCGCGTGGGCGTGCGCCAGCCGGGGATGAACAGCTCGCTGATGGGGTTTTCGCCGAAGCACTTCAGAGGCATCATGCCCGTCTCGTAGCGGCGATACGTGCCCCAGGCATCGGGGGCGACGATCTTGCAGTCCTGCCAGCCGTTTTTCTCGAAGTCGTCGCGATACTCGGCCCATGTCTGACCGGAATCCGCGATGATGAGGTCCAGGTTCTCCTCGGCCGTGGGATGCGGGTTGTCCGCCGTGCCCCAGTCGACGCCCATGTAGTCGTAGATCATCATGGCCGTCTCGAGGTCGGCCTGCACGTCGGCCGGCGGCTCGACGGCACGCACGGTTGCGCCGCGTGCGCCATGGGCGCCCTGCGACAGGCGCGGGCAGTTCGTCTCGATCCAGTGCTCGGCAGGCAGCAGGATGTCGGCCATGCCGGCGGTGGGCGTCTTCCACAGGTCCTCGCATACGAAGAAGTCCAAGTTCAGGAACGCATCCCACTTCTGCAGGCTATTCGACATGCACATGAAGTCGCCCGTGCAGCTCCAGCCGAACTTCACCGGATACGGATCGCCCGTCTCGATGGTCTTCCACAGCGACGCGTCGTCGGCCCATTCCTGCCACCATGACAGCATGGGGAAATCCTCCACACCGATGGCCTTGTCGGTTTGCGACACGGGCAGGTACTTCTCGGACAGGCCGGGAGCCATGGAGCCGGGGCCTGCCTTTTGCACGTAGTCGGCCTGGGTGCCGCCGCGCGGGCCGCCGGGGATGTCGTAGTTGCCGGTAATGGACCACAGCATCTCGAGCGCGCGGCACGTGCCCATGGCGTTGCAGTAGTGCTCGATGGCCAGCTGCGCGTTGATGCCGCCGTTGCCGTAACCGGTTTCGGGGTCGAGGCGCGTGGCGTAGGTGATGGCCGCCTTCTCGATGGTCTTGGCGTCCACGCCCGTGATCTCGGAAACGTACTCGGGCGTGAATTTGTCCAGGTAATCCATGAATTTCTGCCACACGGGAACCGCCACCACCTCGCGTCCGTCCTTCAGCGTGACCTTGAACTCGCCGTAGAGCGCCGGGTCCTTTTCGGGGTCGAACTCGGTGGGGTCGAGCACCCAGCCCTGGCTCACGCCGGGCACCAGGTGCTTTTGCTGCGCTTCCTTGCCCTTCGTGGGGGCCTTCCAGCCCTCGCCGCCTTCGCCCTCCCAGAAGCCGGTGAGGGAGTCGAAGTACGTCAGCTCGTTCTTCAGGTTATCCCACACCATGTAGCGGTCGACCGAGCCGTCTTCCTTCAGATCGCTTTCCTTGAGCAGGCGGGTCTTGATGGTCCAGTCCTCGCTCATGAAGCGCTTGCGCTTGCCGCCCTCGGTGGGCTGCATGTCCGCGACGTACAGGAAGGGCGCGTTCATCCAGCGCTTCACGAACAGATCGTCCTGCAGATCGTTGTCGAGGATGACCTTGATCCAGCCGAGCGCCATGGCATCGTCGGTGCCGGGACGCAGGTTCACCCAGATATCGGCTTCCTTGCCCAGGTTCGTCATGCGCGGGTCGACCAGGATGTGATGCTCGGCCTTTTCATGCACGTCGACGACGGTACGGCACGAGTCGTCGTAGTTCGACATCTCGACGGCCGTCGCCCACTGCGTGTATACCAGCGGGCGGGCGGAATTCTCGGTCCAGAAATCCTGGAACAGGCTAGTGATGCCGCCGCACCAGTGGCGGGGCCCCTTGCACACCTGCCACGGGATGGCCATGTTCGGCGAGCCGGTCAGCTGCGCCAAGGCGCCGTAGGCGAACATGCCCCAGATGCGGCTGGTGCCGGACATGCCGAAGACGGTTTCCACGCCGTACTTGTCCATGCACTCATTCATCTTGCTCGAGATGGTGGTCATGGCCTCTTCCCACGTGATGCGCTCCCAGCCGGGATCGTCCTCGCCGCGGGGTTTCGTGCGCTTCATGGGGTGGTACAGGCGATCGGGGTGATAGGCGGCCTGCAAGGACGATTGGCTCTTGCAGCAGCAGTGGCCGAACGACTGGAACGCCGATTCATCGCCCTCGACGCGCGTCGCCACACCGTCCTCAACCGTCACCCACACGCCGCACTCCATTTTGCCGCAACCGCGACAACAGCTGCGCACGCGCGTGATCTTCGACTCGTTTTCAGTCGAAGTCCCCTTACCGGTTTCCGCGAGCGCCGTGGTGCTCATGCCCGAGCCCACCGCCGCCGCGGCACCGACCGCCGCCGACAGCTTCACGAAGCTTCTGCGCGTAAGGTTCATCGTTTCCCTCCTCTTTCTCGTTTCCAACTCATCTTCCTGAAAAGGCGCTCGTCAAACGCCTTTCCCTTGGCAAATACGCTACAGGGCGCAGACGAGCGCGAATGTTTCACTCTTCAGGGGCGCGCGAATGTTGCGAAATCTCGATTCCACTTCGGAATCGAGATTCGAATATGGACTTGACGGCGGTGGGACAACCGGGACGCAGGGCGAAACCCCGACCCCTCGGAGTGCTACAATCTGAAACATACTTTCCCAACGTCAAACGCACTATTGGGAATTGGGGGAATAATTTTAGGGGGAGAATAATCGCATGCGTATCTCGTATATCGACGAATTCATAGAGCTGTACAAATGCGTCAACTTCAACGAGGCGGCGCGCAACCTGTTCATCAGTCAGTCCACGCTTTCCAAGCACATCAAAGCGCTTGAGGAGGACCTTGGCGTGAAGCTGTTCAACCGCGACAAGTACTACTCCGAGCTGACCATCCAGGGCAGCGAATTCTACCCCTACGCCGTGCAGATCTCGAAGGCCTACAAAGCCGCGCAGGACCAATTCGCGAATGAATCGGTGGCCAAGGGGCGTTTCTTGGTGGGCGGCCTTATGGACAGCACGCGCGAAGTCGACTGGCTCAACCGCGCCACGAAGACCATGCGCAAAACGTATCCGCAGTTCACGCCCATGTTTATCCCGTCCGGCGTCAACTCCCCCATGGGCGAGCTTGTAAGCGGCAACCTCGATGCGCTGGTGCTGGCCCACGAGGAGCGCAGCGAATTCGACCGCGAGATCAACCCGGTCGAGGCCATTCTGCTGAAGAAGGTTCCCACCATGGCGCTCGTGAGCCGCGAAAGCTCTCTCGCCGAGCTGCCGTACGTGAAGGCGGAGGACCTGAAACGCAAAACGTTCGTCCATATGGTGGGACCGCGCATGCAGTCAGGCTGGAAACGCATGGAGACCATCTTGGAGAGCCTGCATATCGAATACGACACGCGCATGGTACCCATCATGAGCATGTACGACTACCAAAGCGTCACGCTTGCCGAAAACGAGGTGCTGCTCATCCCCCGCTGCGAGCTTTCCCCCGGCGAGCAGGCCGAAGACGTGCTGTCGGAAGACACCGTTGCGCTCCACATCGCCGAGGATGCCGCCTACACGCCGCTGCACCTCATCTTCCGCAAAGACGCCGCGCCGAGCTACATAAGGGATTTCGCCGAGGTGCTGAAACGCACCCCGCTCTTCGCCGCAGCCTGCCCCAACTTCACCTGCTTATAGGGGAAGTCGGCGCAGGCCCCAGGCGTCAACGGCCCCGCCGCCTACAATGCCACCGTGCGCGAGGTGCCGTCGCGGAACAGGGCTTCGGCGGCAGATGGGTCAAGCGCGGCAGCAGCGGCACCGTCCTCGGGCGCGGCATCGTCCTCGGGCGCGGCTTCGATCCCAACCTCGGCCCGAAGCGGGATACGCAAAAGCGCCACGCTCTGAGCCGCAATGCCGGAATTGAACCAGGCCCGCGCGCGCTTGAGCATCGCGGCCGTGTCCTTTGCGGCGGCGCAATCCGGCCCGAGCGCCACCTCGATGAGCGCCTTACCCTCGAATTCGAACAGCATGCTCTCAAACGGCACCTCTAACCCGCCGTTTCTGCACCGCATGGTGTTGAACGCCACCATGGTGTTGGAAATCTTCGCGATGATGTTGCGCAGCCAGCGATCCATCATGGTATCCCACAGCTCCACCGCCGCAGGGTCGTCCGTTTCCCAATACGGCTTATGCAGGCGCACGGCCACGCGCATCGCGCAATGGGGCGGCACAGCCTCAAACGACGCGGCGAGAACTCGACCTTCGTCGACGTTTCCTTCCCCATCGGTGGCCGCCGAAAGGATGGCAGCCTGCGTCTGCTCGTCGATGGGCTCCTCATGGAAGTTCGCGCGAACGGGCGCTATATATAGGTACGAGCGCTTCAGTGCTTGCGTCAGGTCGGATTCGGGATCAAGGCGCGAATCGACATGTGCCGTCAAAATGACGGAAGGCCTCACGGTCATGAGCATTCCTCTCTTGTCAAACTGCGCCTCTCAAACCCGCTTCGATTGTGCCGTTCGCGCGCCCCATTCGTCAACTACGCGCTGTGCACGTTTTGGATTCGACTGATTACAAAGAGCATCGGTGATTCCCAAGTGGAATCGAGTTCGCGTTGACCGAATCAAGCCGCCTCCCATACTCGAAGGTGCAGGAAGCGCCGTTCAAACCCGCAACCGCCGCTTTACCAATCGACCCGCGCGCAACCGAGGGGGCTGCGCCAAGCGCATGGCCGCGTGGGAGCAGCATACGACGAAAAGAGGGAACATGTCTCAGATACCGAATTCCCCGGATTTAAGCTCGCTATACGACGAGTTCAACCTGGAAGCGGCCATCGACGACCGCTTCAGCACCGAGGGCATCGACACGGATAGGGGCTCTTGGATACCCAAGGCCCCAACGCAAACGGCACCGGAGGCGAAGAGGGTGCTGGCGGACACGCGCACGGCCGAGGAGCGCACGGCCGACCTGTTCCGCAAGATGGGGCCGCAGCACCGCCTCTTGCGCGCGGTGCTCGCCCGTTGCGAGAAGCGCGCACCGTTTGAGGATGCGGAACGCACGGTGACGGACGCGCAGCAGTTCAACGCCTCGGTGTATTCGACGGCGAACGTGTGCGGCATGCTCGAAGCCGCCGGAGCATTGGCGCACGTCACCGAGGATGGAGCGCCCTACGACGAGTATGTGAACGAACCCGAGCTGGTGGTCGTCGATGACCAGCGATTCCTGAAGCCCCGCCCCGCGCCGCGCAGCTTCTGGGAAACCACTCCCGCCGGCGCCGAGCATCTGCAAGCCTACGACCCGCACGCGCAGCTGGCCGCCATCTACGGCGAATTCCCGCAAACGCTGCCCATCTTCAAACGCGTGCTCGCGCTGCTGGCCAGCTCGCCCGAGGGAGCGACGCTTGCGCAGGTCTCCGCCATCGTGGACGACGACCCGCTCGTGCAAAAACCGCGCTTCTACGCCGGCCACTTCCTGGAACGCCTGGAGCGCGCCGACGCCGTGGTGTGGCGCGATGCCTGGTGCATCACCGACATCGGACGCGCATCACTCGAGCAGATGGCTGATGTGTTGGATCCGGGCCTACCCGCGAAGCAGCAGTAGAGGAGAGCGAACATGAGCAAGCGCAACGAAGCCGCGGCCGAACAGGTCGAGCGGGCCGGCAACAAGCAAACCGAGCAGGCCGCCGAAAACGTCAGCTACCTGGAAATGCACGATCTGTGCCGCGAGTGCGCGGACGCGTTCGGCCTGATGGCGCACCTGTGCAACAAGGAGGTCGACCAGGACCTTCTCGACAAGCTGATGGACACGCTCTACCCGCTTTCCAGCGGCAATGACAACGTTTCCAAGTCGAGCCGCCTCATTGCCGGCTACCTTTCCAAGACGTGGGAGGGCGCGCTCGATGAGCTGCACGCAGACTTCACCGCGACGTTCATCGGGCACGGATCGGATGGCCACAGCGCCGCCTACCCCTACGAGTCAACCTACACCAGCGCGAAACGCCTGCTCATGCAAGGCGCGCGCACCGAAGTGCTGGCCATCTACCGAAGCCAGGGGCTCGACAAGCAGGACACCTGGCGCAACAGCGAGGACCACATTTCCGTGGAGCTCGAGTTCATGCAGCGCATGTTCGTGCGTGCGGCGAACGCGTTTAAGTTGGGAGACCTCGAGCACGCGGAATATTTCCTCACCGTGCTGCGGCGCTTTTTGGTGGCGCACCCGCTGGCCTGGGTGCCCATGATGGCCGCGGAGATGCGCAACTTCGCGAAGACCGACTTCTACCGGGGGCTGAGCTTCATGTTGGTGGGATATCTGCAGCTGGCGAAGCGAATGCTGGACGAGATCCTGAATATCCACGACGAGGAAGCTATCGATAGCGAAGGGATGTTCGCCATCGACTTCGATGCCAGCCTGGATACCGTGGACGATACGCCCGCAGGCGACGACGCGCAGGACGGCGCCGAGGGCAAGGAGTAGATCATGTCGCAGCGAGACATCGAGGCCCTGATTATCACGGGCAGCGTTTCATCAGGGAAAACAACTTTGCTCGCACGACGCGCGGCCGCGCTTGCCGCACGAGGGGGCGATGTGCTGGTAGTTGCCGCCTGCCCCGGCGGGCTCACGGAGATCAGCCGGCAGCTCGCGCGCCTGGGCGCAGGCGATGCCGTGCACACCACCAGCGCCGCACGGCTGGCATCCGAGCTTCTTGCGCTGCCGGAAGCGGCGCGGCGAATCGGGTATGAGGCGCGCCTGATCACACCCGCCGAGGACAAGATGCTGTTCGAGGACCTGAAAACCAGCGGCATCAAGCAGGGACGCCTCCGCGAGATGACGGGCTTTTTCGAACGCACCTACAGCGACTTGGGCGAGCAGGCCGACGACTTCCCCTTCGAGTGGGAGGAAACGGGCATGCTGGCCTACCAGCAGGATTACCTCAAAGCATACGGAGTGACCACGCTCGAGCGCGCGACCTGCGCCATCTTCCGCTGCCTTAAGGCCGATGGAGCGCTTGCCCGACGCGCGGGGTGCGCGCACGTTTTGGTGGACGACTATCAGCTTTTAGGCCGCGCCATGCAGCGCATCTGCTGCCTTTTGGCCGGAACATCCATCGCGATAACCTGCGGCACGGAGCCCGCAACACCCGTGAGTTTCCGCTTCCCCAACGAGAGCGGCGCGGACGAGTTCGTGGAGTTGTTCCCAAACGCCCAGGTCACAAGATTGGAAACCAGTTTTACGAGCAAGGGCGCGGCCGCGGCGCTCAACGTGCTGCGCGCCGGTGAGGGCATGGGGCTCTCCCCGCTCATCTGTGCCTGCAACGCGGGCGCAGGAGCGGGCGAGCGCGTGGAATTCGCCACACCGGCAGCCGAGCTCGAGGGCATCGTGCGCATTCTGCAGCGCGCGCACGAGCGCGGCATCGCCTGGAATGATATGGCGGTGAGCAGCGCGAGCGAGCTGTGGCTGGCGAACGCGGCAGCATGTCTGCGCCGCGCGGGCATGCCGCTCGCGTTCATGCCGAGCGCCGAAGCGCTCCCCGTGGGGTTCAAGTCCGAAAAGCGCAACGACGCGGCGCGCTTGGCAAGCATGCTCGCGCTGGCGGCGCGCCCCGACGACGGCATGGCATGGCGCACGTGGTGCGGCTTCGGTTCGTACACGGGCAACAGCGCCACGTTCATGCGCGTCCGCCGCACCGCGCTTGACGACGGGCGCTCGATACGCCGCGTGCTCGAGGGCATGCGCGCGGGTGAATACCCCGACATCGTCGCACTCGGCGATGCAGCCGACGTGCTGCGCGCGCTCGATGAGGCCGAATTCGCCCTGGAGCACCTGGATGGCTTGCGTGGGACCGAACTGCTCAATCAGGCGGCTCGGCTTTCGCAGATCATAAGAGAGAAACCCGCTGCGCAGATCAGGCGGCTGCTCAGCTGCGCGAAAGCCGGCGGCGCGGGCGCCGGCGAGGATGCCCCGCAGCTGCTCGAATTGCTGAACCGGGCGCTGCTGGAACCCGCCCCCTCATCCACAGACGGCGTGCGCATATGCCTGCCGGAAGCCATGGCGGGAGCGAAATTCCGCATGGTGGTGTTCTGCGGCGCGGTAAACGGGGTCGTGCCCGCAGCGAAGTACTTCGATCCCGCGCAAATCGAGGACGACAAGCGCAAGCGCATGCGGCGCAAGGACATGGCGCGCCTCCATGCGGCCCTGTCGCGCGCCACGGAGGAACTATATGTGACCAGCTTCAAGGATATCGCCCTTGAACAGGCAGAACGCTTGGGGATTGAAGCCGAGCGCATCCGCGCGGAGCGTGGCGTGCGCGTTGCGAGCGCCTCTCCAAGCGTGCTGCTTGCTGATATAGCGCCGCGCAGCGAAAAGCGGTGACGCACGATGGACGAGCCCATCTTGGGGGTTTGGGAGCACCTGGACAGCACGCTGCTTGCCGTGCACCCCGAGCGCTGCATCTGCGTGCGAAACAAAAACACCCGCTGCATGCGCTGCGCCGACGTTTGCACCACCGGCGCCATCGCCCTCATCGGCGAGAAGCTGATGCTCGACCCTGAGCGCTGCATCGGCTGCGGGACCTGCGCAACCGCGTGCCCCACCTGCGCGCTCGAGGCCGCCAACCCCACCGATCGCCAGCTTTCCGCAGCATGCGCGGCCAAACTCGCGGAAAGCGACGGCGTGCTTGAGCTGCGCTGCTCGAGCAACGTCAGCGCTGGCGGCAGCGCATGCGCGGATGCTCGCGACGTCAAAGCCCCCGCAAACGACGCCACCCCATGCGCCCCCGACGTCATGTGCATAGGCCGCCTGGATGAAGCGCTGCTGGTGGAGCTGGCGCTGCGCGGATGCACGCGGCTGGTGCTGCACACGGGCAACTGCGAAGCGTGCCCGCACGCCCGCGGCGGCGCGCTCGCACGCGACGTCGTCGCGTCGGCGATGAGCCTGCTGGCCGCATTCGGGCGCGCCATCGACGTCGACATTCGCCCGCGAGCGGATTTCACCCCCGACCAGGCCTGCGAGCATTCCTCGCTGGCCCCGCGCCAAGCAACCGCGCCCGCCGCCCCCGCTCGCTTCGAGCACGTCGGCGCCGACGGCACGCTTTCGCACCACACGCCCGATCGTCGCGCACGGCTGTTCAAGCTCATGGGGCTTTTAGGCACGCCGAGCGGCGACACGATCACCACCCGCCTGTGGGGCGAAGCGTCCATCGACGTGGACGCGTGCGCATCGTGCCGCATGTGCGCGGTGTTCTGCCCCACCGGCGCCCTGCACAAGATCGGGTCGATCGAGGGACGGCTGGGAGTGGAGCACCGCCCCGCGCTCTGCGTGCAGTGTCGGCTGTGCGAGGGCATCTGCCCGAAGCGGGCCATCACGGTGAGCGAAAACGTCTCCTTACGCAAATTCGAGGACGGCTACGTCGAGCGCATCGAGATGCATCGGCTTCGCTGGATACCCAACCAAGTGGACTCCATCTGGCAAAAAACCGCGGCCGACATCGGAGGGAATTACACAGCGTTCTAGCCGGCGCGCCAGATGAATTGACGGGGACGAAACACGAGACGAGAGAGGAATCATGGAGACCGAACGAGTGCAGAAGCAGATTTGCGGCATGTCCCGCCGCACGTTCTCCTTAGGAGTGGGCGGCATGCTCGCGTGCCTGGGTTTGGGCGCCGGCGCGAAGCTCGTTCCCGCCGGCGCCGTCGTCCGTCCGCCCGGCGGACAGGACGAGGAGCGTTTCATGGCCGGTTGCATCCGCTGCGAAAAGTGCGTGGAGGCGTGTCCCAACGATGTCATCAAGCTCTGCCACCTGGAGGACGGCGTGTTGAACCTGCGCACGCCGCAGATGGATTTCTGCAGCAACTACTGCGACTTCTGCCAAGAGGAGAACGGCGGCGACCCGCTGTGCGTGCGCGCGTGCCCCACCGCATCGCTCGCCCTCGCAAAGGACGCCTGCGCGCAGGATGCCGTCATCGGCGTGGCGAGCCTCACGCGCGCTTGGTGCCTGGCATATCTGGGCATGGGCTGCCATAAATGCTACGACGTGTGCCCCTGGGACGCCATCGAGCTCGACGAGCAAAACCGTCCCTTCGTCATCGAGGAGCGCTGCTGCGGCTGCGGCGCCTGTGAAGCGGCATGCGTCTCGCTCACCAACGGTTCGCGCTCGGCGGCATCCGAGGCCACCACGCGCGCCATCGTCATCAAAGTCCCGGCGGAATAGGAGGAGCCGTGAAATCGAAGCAGATAAGGATCATCGTCCCCGCCGCCGTGCTGCTGCTTGGCGCGATAGGGTTCGTGGCGAACTTCGGCACCGGCACGCTCAGCGCCCTGGGATCAACCGATATCTCGCTCATCTGCCCGCTCGGCGCGCTCACCGCCATGCTCGCGGAGAAAACGCTCATCCCGCGCGCGGTCGTGGCACTCGTTGCCGTGTTGACCATCATCGTGGTTACGGGCCGGCTGTTCTGCGGCTGGATTTGCCCCGTTCCGTTAATCAAGCGCATCCCTCACCTGTTCAAGTCCAAGCGTGCGCTGGCCGACGAGCAGCGAAGCGACCCTGAGGCCATCCGCATCGGCGCAGCGCATCCCTGCAGCAAGGCTCAACGCAAAGCGTGCGGCACCTGCAACGGATGCGCCGACGTGCGCGCGAAGGTCGACAGCCGCCACTTCGTGCTCGGCGGCGCCGTGCTTTCCGCGGCCATCTTCGGCTTCCCGGTCTTCTGCCTTGTCTGCCCCATCGGGCTTGCGTTCGCGTTCGTGTTCATGGTGATCGCCCTGTTCGGAAGCGGCGACATCACATGGGGGCTTGTCGCCGTGCCGGCAGTGCTTGCGCTGGAACTGCTGGTGTTCCGGAAGTGGTGCTCGCACATCTGCCCCCTATCGGCTCTGATGAGTCTTCTGGCGAAGGTGAGGTCACCCGTGCTGCGCGTGAGCGTGGACGCGCGGAAGTGCATCGAGACGGAAGGCGGCTCATGCGGCAAGTGCTCCTCCGCCTGCCCCGAGCGCATCGACCCGCGCTACCCCGAGCTGGGCGCAGGATGGAACGAGTGCATCAAATGCCGCGCATGCGTGGACGCCTGCCCCACCGGTGCGGTCACCATGCCGCTGCTGCCACAAGCGGGCAAGACAGGCAGCGGCGCCGGAAACGAGGCCGCAACCCCGAGCAAAACCGCCAATACCGAAAACGAGTAGAACGAAGGACTTCCCATGACGCGACCCGTGAACGGAAAGCCCCGCTGGCTTATCGAGCGCACGAAAGAGCAACCCGCCCATGACGGCGCTCCCGAATTTTTGGACGCCTACCTGCACATGAAGTACAGCGCGCAAGACATCGAACGCATCAAGGCAGGCTGGGAGTTTCGGCGCGCGCCCGTGCTGTGGGTGAACGAATCAGCCCGCAACGTCGAGGAGACCGCGGCCGCGCTCGACGAGGCGGGCATCCCATGCGCCGCGAGCGAGCACTTCGCCGGCGTGCTTACCACGACGGAAGCAGGCCTCACCCGCCTTGCCGAGCTTGAGGCGGAGACCGAGGGCGAAGGCGAACCCGAAAGCGACGGCGCCCCTGAGCACCTCACCGCGGGCGCCCCCGGGAACGCCCGCAGCGGCACCGGCGACGAAGACGTTGACCATAGCACCCTCGACGTCGTTCGCGAACTGCTCGCCCATGGCGGCCTGCGCGTCCTCGACGACCCCGCCGCCCTGCTGGCCGTCCGGGCTGCCGCGCAAGCGGTTCGCGAAATCGCTGAGGCGCGCCAAGCGGCGGCCGCAAACGGGCAAGATCCAAACGAAACTGCGGAGAGCGAGGCCTGCGCGAGTCCTTATGAGGCAGCTGCACCAGCCCCTTCGGCAAGCGAACGGCAAGGCGACCCAAGCGAAAAACAAGTTGCAAGGGGCATCGCAGACCCTGCATCGGAGCCAGAAGAACCCGCCTGCGCAACACCGGCGCCCGTGCGCGTGGCGGAGCTGTGCGCCGGCGCGGGCGGCATGACGCTCCCCTTGAGCGCGGCGGTCGGAGGTGCGGCTCGCATCCGCGCATGCGAGGTTTCCAGCGCCGAGTTCGACAAGCTGGCCCGCGCACTTGAGGCCGCAGGCGTCGCCAACGTCGACGCGCAAAGGTACGACTCCCGCCGCTTCCGCAGCGAAACCTCTGCCTACGACGTGATTTTGCTGGACCCGCCCTGCACCCCGACGGGTTCGCTCTACGCGCACGACCCGCAGCTGCACGGCAGCTTTCCCGAGGGCAAAATCGTGGAGTATATGTCGCTGGCAAAATCGTTGTTCCTGCTCAGCCTGAGCATGATGGAAGTCGGCAGCGTGCTGATATACACCACGTCCTCGGTGCTGCACCTGGAAAACGAGGAGGTCATCCGCACCTGCCTGGCACGCAGCGGCTCGATGGGCACGTTCGAGGTCGAGCCCATAAGCCCCGCCGCGCTCGGTGCGGTCGATAGCCTGCCGCAGCTGCCCACGACCTGCGAGGGCACGCTGCTCACCTGCCCCTCCAAAGCCGCGCCCGCCCGATTCCTGGCGAAAATCCGCCGCACCGCCTAGCCCGGCATCAGTGCAGCCCTGAGCCCACAGGCGAGGCAATTCCGATCTAGCAAGGCCCTTCCCAGCTCTCCAACATCTTTTATGTGCTCACCGCAGGCGGGAAGAAGCACCTTGCGAAAGCGGCGAGAGAAAACACCGCCGCATGGCCGTAAAATCCCTCTGCTACCGACATCGATAAAGACCCATTCGCCATGAGGATGCAGAAGCTCGCCATCAGCTTTACATCGATGAGATTTCCAATCCGTTCGATATACTGAACGGATTACTATATAATCTGTTCAGTATATCGAACGGATTGGAGCCTGTATGAACCACGAGGTCTTGAAAAGCGTCATCTTCGATCAGCGCGATATCATCCGCAATGCGCGCATCGTTCCGCGCCGCTACGCCTTCGACCCGCAGGCGAACTACGTGGTCACGGGCCTGCGCCGCTCAGGCAAGTCCACCATGCTCTACAAGATAGCCCGCGACCTAGTGGAATCGGGCGCGGAATGGAACCAGATCATCTACGTCAACTTCGAGGACGAGCGCCTGGCGGAGTTCGGCGTCGGCGACTTCAACGACATCCTCGCGGTGCACAGCGAGTTGAGTGCAAAACCCGGCTTCTACTTCTTCGACGAGATTCAAAACATCGATGGCTGGGAGAAGTTCGCCCGCCGCTTGGCCGACGCAGGCGAGCGCGTGTGGATAACCGGCAGCAACGCGAAAATGCTCAGCAGCCAAATCGCCACCACGCTCGGCGGCCGCTACCTCATCAAACTCGTCACGCCCTACCGCTTCGACGAGTATCTCGACGCCACCGGCGTGCCCCACGACGCCGAGGCGCTGCATGCAACGAAGGCGAAAGGCTCCATCGCGGGCGCGTTCGACGCATTCTACCAATACGGCGGCTTCCCGGAATCGCTGCGCTACGCAACGCCGCGCGAATACGTGGAGAGCGTCTACCAGAAAGTGCTGCTCGGAGATCTTGCCGCACGCAACGGCGTACGCAACCCCGACGCCCTACGGGTTCTCATGAAAAAGGTGGCCGAAGCCGTATGCAACGAAACGTCCGCCACGGCGCTGCACGGCATGCTGTGCGCCATAGGCTACAACGTCAGCAAAGGCACGCTGGTGGACTACCTCGCCATGGCGCGCGAGTCTTACCTGCTGTTCGAGATAAAAAACGCCGTCGCAAAGTTCGTCGAGCGCGAAGGAAACCCCAAACGCTACTTCAGCGACAACGGGCTACTCAGCCTGTTTCTGGTCGGGCGCGAGCCGGCGCTGCTGGAAAACGAAGTCGCGGTCGCCATGCATGACGCGTTCGGCGATGGACTGCACTACCTGAAGTCGCCCAGAAACGGCATCGACATCGACTTTTACGTACCCGAACAGGGCCTCGCGGTGCAGGTTGCCTACTCGCTTTCCGAGAGCGCCCGCGCGCGCGAGGTGGGCAACTTGATAAAGCTCGCAAACGTCAGCAACTCGGCATTGCGCCTGCTCATCGTGACGAAAGAGGAAGAGGGCGTCATCGCGCAAGGCGACACGCGCATCGAGGTCAAACCCGCCTGGAAATTCCTCCTGCAAGATTTGGCGTAGCGGCACAACCAGAGACGCATTACTTAGTCGGATTTTGCCGTGCTATGCATTCAGATTTTCATGTGAGTCGTATTCGGGTTTTCCAGTGCCACGCGTTCGGTTTTCTTGCAAGCTGATTTCGAATCTTTGGTAATCCGAAATAACGATGGACGCCCTGGCGGGTTTCTTGAGTTTCCGAACCCCGCCGCCAGAGCCAGTTTTTCGTGCACGGCACTACCCGGAAAGCCCCGATACGGGACGGGCTCGCTTCAATACAGCAGGGTCGTCCCGTATAATGGTCGCCAAGCAAGGAGGCGGGCGATGGATCCAAATCGAATCGAAAGCACGGCTGACAGGGGCACGAACCCATCCACGCGCGTTGAGGCGCTCGAGGGCCTGGTGAGTCTGCTGCGCAGAAACGCCGAGGTCACCGGAGCGCTATGCGGCGAATACGACAACATCTTCCTCGTCGACGTCGAGACGGAGACCTACGTCCACTACCAATCCGACCTGTCGGACATGCACAAGCCCGTTCTCGACAGGACGCTGCGCTACTCGAACTACCGCGATGGACTTCTCGCGTACATCGACAATCACGTTGCGAACGAGGACAAAGATCGCCTGCGCCAGCACACCACCACCGAGGCGTTTCTCGCGGAAACGCCCGACGGCGGCGTCCATTCCATAACCTACCGACGTATTTACAAGGGGAAAAGTCATTATTACCAGCTCAGCTCCGCCAAGTTCACCGACAAAAACGGCAAGCTGTACCTGGTTTTAGGCTTTCACGATGCAAGCCCCATCATCGAGGCGGAGCAGCGCAAGTCAGCCGAGCTGGCTACCATGAAGGCCATCATCGAGGCGGCCGAGATGGGCACGTGGCGCATCGAGCTCATCGACGGGCAGCACCCCCGCATGCTCGCAGACGGCCGCATGCTCAAGCTGCTCGGCCTTGACGAAGACGCCGTCGCCATGACCCCCGAAGAGGTGTACGACGCCTGGTACGACCACATCAAGCCCGACGCCGTGCCCTCGGTTCTCGACAGCGTGGCGCGCATGGAAGCGGGTTTTCGCGATGAGAACACGTACCTGTGGATCCATCCGACGCTCGGCGAGCGCTACGTGCGCTGCGGTGGCACGGCCACGCCGATCAAAGGCGGCTACCAACTGCGCGGCTATCACTACGACGTGGATGAGCTGGTTCGCGAAAAGGCGCGCCAAGACAGCCTGCTCAAAGAGGCGCTGCTTGCCGCCGAGCACGCGAGCAGGGCGAAGACGACATTCCTCAACAGCATGAGCCACGACATCCGCACGCCGATGAACGCCATCATGGGCTACACCGAGCTCGCGAAGGAGCACCTCGATGATAAGGACCTGGTCAGAGACTACCTTGAGAAGATAATGGTATCGAGCGGCCATTTGCTGTCGCTCATCAACGACGTGCTGGACATGAGCCGCATCGAAAGCGGGAGGGTCATCATCACGAAGCGCGAAACGTACCTGCCGCGCATCCTGAACGACATCCGCACCATCGTGCAGACGAGCGTCGAAGCCCGCGAGCTGACCCTTCTCGTCGACACGCGAAACCTCGTCCATGAAAGGGCGGTCTGCGACAGCCTGCGCCTGCAGCAGGTGCTTCTCAATATAGTGAGCAATGCCGTCAAGTTCACGCAGCCCGGTGGCACGGTCAGCCTGCACGTTGTCGAGAAGCCCGGCCGCGACGGCGAGCACGCACTTTACGAGTTTCGCGTGCGCGATAACGGCATCGGCATAGGCGAGGAATTCCAAAAACATATTTTCGAGCCGTTCACCAGGGAGGAAAGCTCCACGGTCAGCGGGATTCAGGGCACAGGCTTGGGGCTTGCCATCTCAAAAAGCATCATGGACATGATGGGCGGGACCATCTCAGTGGCAAGCGCGCGCGGGCGAGGCGCCGAGTTCACGGTGAGCATCGAATGCGCGGTCGGCAGCGCGACCAGTGGCGCGGCCGGGAGCGCAGGGGCGCCGGCAAAGGGCGCGGAAGCGGGGCCGGCCATGCCATACGCGACAACGCCGACGGCGATGGCCGATGCCGAGGCCGATGCCCACATCGCGGGAGTCAAGATCCTCCTCGTCGAGGACAACGATATGAACCGCGAGATCTGCGTGGAAATCCTATCCCGGCGCGGTGCTGAAGTTCAGACCGCCTCCGATGGTGACGAGGCCGTCGAGGCTCTGAGCAAGGCCAAACCCGGCGACTTCGATTTGGTGCTGATGGACATCCAGATGCCGCGCATGAACGGATACGATGCCACGCGCGCCATTCGCTCCCTGCCCGACGACGACATTGCGAACATCCCCATCATCGCCACGAGCGCGAATGCCTTCGATGAGGACCGAGCGCTGGCCAAGCAGGCAGGCATGGACGACTACATCGTCAAACCCGTCGACATCGACAAGGTGATCCGAGTCATCCGCAAGTTCGCGCGCCGATAGCGCAAGCCCGGCCCCCGGCCCACGCACACGGAGAGCGAACTTTTCGCCAGAAGGATTCCCGCTTGCAAAGGATAAGGAGACGGATGCCTCCAAGCAGATGGGGCACTTAAAATGCGGGACCCGTCGCCGGGGCGTTCCTTTTCCATGGCGTAAGCGGCTTGAAGATGGATAAAAACAGGTAAGCGCGCTTGGCTCGTGCCCTGAGCATCATGCCGACCGGGTGAAAGATCGAAGGGACAAGCTCCCTTCAGAAAGCTTGCCCCTTCGACAATCATCAAGCTAGCTTGCAAATCGGCAACTAGTCCACGGTTTTCCCAAGGATCTTATTGGCGGCGTAGATACCGGGGTCGTAGCGCAGATGCTTCTCGCCAGGCTTGATCCAGTCGTCACCCAGCTATCACGGCATTACTCGCCGATCGCACCAAGCAAGGAAAGGTCAACCTCGTAGATAAACTCCTTCGGAAACGGCGTCGGCTGAAGGAACATCGCCAGGTAAAGCGGCAAATACGTGATGTTCCCGCTGCGCTCCACGTCTCCCTTGCAAAGCACGAATGCCTCGTCAATCCCCCAATCGGAAACGTCGAGCATGTTCGAAAGGGCCTTATGCGATCTCCAATCGTTCCCCGATTTCACTTCAACGGGGATGACCTTCCGCCCATCTTGGACCAAGAAATCGACCTCGCCGCCTTTTCGCGAATTGAAATAGTGCAGGTCGAACCCACGCGCGCGAAGCTCCTGGCCGATGGCGTTCTCCATGATGGATCCCATATTCACATCGACGCGGCCTTGCAGCAAATCAAACTGCACGTTGCCCAGCGACGCCGCGCACAGCAGGCACCGCTAGGAGCGCTTGAAGGAAAGGCCAATCAAGACGCAAAGCGGCCCCTCCCGCTTGAAGGCTTTCCCGTTTGCAAGGGGGGTTTGGGGAAGGGGAAGCCTCCAAGCGGAAGGGGCCGCTTGGGTGGAGGGT
>CAVHXL010000017.1:0-10549 GCA_963639885.1 bacterium
ATGAGGAGCCGCTTCGATCTTGGAGGGAGGGGCTCATCCTGAGCAGCTTTACGTTTCACCGAGCCTGTTTGGGGCCGGCTGCTTGGGGCGATGCCCTTATCTAATTGGAAACGAAAGGAAACCAGTGAAGAAGATTCGCTTGCTCGCCGCCTGCATCGCGGCGCTTGTCGTGATAATCATCTGCTTCGTCGGTCTGAGCGGCGGCGGGAATGAGAAGTCCAAAACCGAGGAAGCCACCGTGCAAGTCGTGGTGGCGAAGGCGGATATCCCGGCTTATTCGCTGATAACCGCGGATATGCTGAGCGTGGCCGATGTTCCGCAGAGCTCGATTCCCGCTGGCGTCACCACCTATGGCAAGGTCGAAGATGTTGCGGGATCGATCTCGTTAAGCTATATCAAGGGAAATGAGACCATCCTGGCCAATCATCTGAGGGATGCGGCCAACGCCACGGTCACGCCCAGCATCAATACGGATATGCGTGCGATGACCATCAGCGTTACCGACGTTACCGGCGTTGCCGATCTTCTTCGCGTTGGCAACCGGGTCGATCTTTTCTACGTGGCCGATGATCCGGTGAACTCCGGGAGCACCGCTTCCACCTTGCTTGTCGAGAACATCACCGTGCTGGCGCTTGACCAGCAGGTTTCCGACTCGAAGGCTTCAGAGAACAGCGCTGATAGCACGTCTAGCAGCTCCTCAAGCTCGAGCAACACCACCTATGAGACGGTGACGCTGCATGTCAGCCTCGAGCAGGCCGCGACGATCAGCGCGGCTCAGCAGAGCAAGGGGACTTTCTATCTTGCCCTGAGAAACCAAAGCGACAACAACTCAGCGGGCGATATCAGCGCATCGACCTACGACTTCCTGTAAGGAGTTCACTCTATGAACACATTGCTTTTCGGCTCCGAGAAACTCAGGGATGCCGTTCGAGAGGCTCTCAAGCGTATCGACGATATCGATATCGTGTGCGAGACCTCGAAGGAGTCGGAGGTCCTCTCCCTCATTGACTCGGGTTCGGCAGAGCTGTTCTTGGCGTGCATCGATGGCACGCAGAGGCCCTACCGTGCCTCTCAGCAGGTCTATCAGCTGCGGCCAAAAACCATCGTCATGGGCGTCAGCGCGGGTAGCAACTTCCCTATCGATCCCGATGAGGCGTTGCATTCGGGCATGCGGCACGTCATCGAGCCGTTCGGTGATCCTGCCCAGCAGACGGATCGCCTTCATAGCGCCTTCGACATCGAGAGGTCGCGCCAGTCGCTTCTGACCGATGAGAGCTTCACCATTTCCGACTCGAAGGTTATCTGCGTGTACAGTCCTAAGGACGGAACGGGAAAAACCTCCCTCGCCTGCAACCTGGCGGCCTTGCTTGCCAGGCATGGTAAGAAGACCCTGCTGTTGGATTTGGACATGCAGTTCGGCGACTGCGCCTCGCACCTTGGCATGAATCCTACGCGAAACCTCACCGACCTTCTTCAGGAAGGGGAGAATGCGACCATCGATCGTGTGCGGCAGAATGTTTCGATCCACTCGACGGGGCTTCATCTCCTGCCTTCCCTGGGGAACATCGAGTACGCAGACCAGACCACCGCTTCCCAGATCGATGGAGTCCTCAACACCGTGATCGGCTATTACGACTTCGTGGTGGTCGATCTTCCCTCCGCGCTCAACGACATCGTGGCAGCCTGCGTCGAGCGTGCGACCACGGTGCTCGTCCCCGTGCGGCCGAGCGTGCCGTCGCTTCGGCACGTCAAGCGTTCCCTTATCCTGTTCGACCTGCTCGGTGCCAAGGAAAAGCTGGAATGCATTTTGTCTCAGACCAAGAAGAACGATCGTATCGGCTATAGGGATGTCGAGCGCGTCTTGGGGGTTCATCTATACGCATCGATCCCCTCCGCGGCGGACGAGGTGGACTCGGCAGTCAATCAGGGAAGGCTTGTCTCGATCGAAAGCCCGCGAAGCGACATCTCGAAAGCCTACGTATCGATTGCCTCGAAGATCGCAGGGGGCGATGCGTCCTCGAACGACGATGACTCCGGTGAGGGCCTGCTTGGGCGTATGCCGAAACATCGAAAGCCCGCTTTCAATCTTGGAGGCGGCTTAGGTGGAAGGCGCGGCGGACATCGGAGGAGCCGTCATGGCGGGGGTGATGAGCGATGAGCCTAGCCGATAGGATCGGGAAAGCGAAGGAGGACCGTCAGCCGGGATCAAGGCCGTCTGGTGCCGATATCCAGGATGTATCGGGGCAGAAGGATCAGTACGCTGAGTTTCGCAAGCTTCTGATAGATGATCTGATTTCCCAAGTAAACTCTCTCTCATCCGAGGAGGGCGCGAATGTGGACTTCGAGGCTGTGATCGATGAGGCCATAAGCCGCCGCGCGCTTCCGATCCCCCGAAGGGATAGGGCGCGCGTGGTCTCCGAGGTCATAGCCGAGGTGTCGGGCCTTGGTCCCCTGCAGCCGCTTATGACGGACAACTCCATCACCGAGATCATGGTCAACGGGCCGAAGGACGTCTTCGTCGAGCGCCGAGGCAAGATCGAGCCGGCCGAGGTCGAGTTCGAGGATCAGCAGCATGTGCAGAAGATCATCGAGCGAATCGTGTCGCCGTTGGGCAGGCGCTGCGACGAGGCAAGCCCCATGGTTGACGCCCGTCTTCCAGACGGATCGCGCGTGAACGCGGTCATATCCCCGGTTGCGCTGCGCGGTCCCTATATAACCATCAGGCGCTTCTCCGCGACGCCGCTGGAGATTTCCGATTTGGTGCGCTTCGGCTCCCTTTCATACGCAATGGCTTCGTTTTTGGAGGCCGCGGTCAAGGGCAAGGCGAACATCATCGTTTCGGGCGGCACGGGCAGCGGCAAAACCACGCTGCTCAACGTGCTTTCGGGCTACATCCCGGAAGACGAGCGTATCGTGACCATCGAGGATGCTGCCGAGCTCAAGCTCACGCAGACGCACGTCGTGCCCATGGAGGCGCGCCCGGCAAACGCCGAGGGGGCGGGACGCATCACCATCCGCGACCTGGTGGTGAATGCGCTGCGTATGAGGCCGGACCGCATCATCGTCGGCGAGGTCCGCAGCGGCGAGGCGCTCGACATGCTTCAGGCCATGAACACCGGTCATGAAGGTTCCCTTACCACGGCTCATGCGAATGCGCCCCGCGATGCGCTTTCACGTCTGGAGACCATGTGCCTCATGAGCGGCATGGAGCTTCCGCTCTCGGCGATTCGCGTTCAAATCGCATCGGCTATCGACATCATCGTCCAGCAGTCGCGCTTCAGGGATGGTTCCAGAAAGGTCACCAGCATCTCGGAGGTGGTGGGCATGGAGGGCGATGTGATCACGCTTCAGGATATCTTCGTCTTCAAAAGCGACGGGATGAGCGCCGGAGGCAAGATTCGCGGTCGGTTCATGCCGACGGGCATCAGGCCGAAGATCATAACCAAGCTGCGCGATTGCGGAGCGAGCGTTAACGACAACTGGTTCTCGGAGTAGGTGAGGCTCATGTCGTCTACGCTTATGCTGACCGCCCTTTTCGCGTTCGTCGTCGTGTACCTGATCTCCTTTTTGATCCTTAGGGTGATGGAGGCTCGACGCCTTGTCGGCAAACGTCTCAACGATATCGAGAAGACCTCGGCGAGCGTGTCGGAGGCCGAGCAGAACGAGGGCGCCCGAAAGAGGAAGCATATCAAGCTCAAGCACATCAAGGTTCCCGAGCAAATTCGCAAGACGGTTGTCGCGGCGGGCGTTGACATCGAGCCTGAGGAGTTCTTCCTGGTGTGGATCGTGGCAACCTTCGTGCCCGCGGCGCTGGTGAACTTCGTTTCCCAGAGCCTTTTGGCCACGCTTCTCGCCGTGCTCGTGTTCGCGTTTATTCCTCCCTTGTACATCAAGTACCTTAAGAAGAAGAATTCGGAGGTTTTCGAGGAGCAGTTGAGCTCGTGCCTCATGCTCATCTCGAATGGCTTGCGCTCGGGATTCTCCTTCGAGCAGGCGTTCGAGTCCTCTGCCGAGGATAGCAAGGATCCGCTGAAGAAGGAGTTCGGCCGCGCTTCACGCGAGATGAAGATGGGCGTCGGGCTTGAGCGCGCGCTCAATGGCGTTTCGGAGCGAACCGATAGCAAGAACATGAAGCTTGTGACATCGGCCGTTTTGGTGCAGCGTCAGGTTGGCGGCAATCTGGCCGACATCTTGGATAGCGTGTCGGACACCATCCGCGAGCGCATCACCATAAAGAAGAACATCAAGACGCTCACGGCGCAAGGTCGCATCAGCGGGATCATTATCGGCGCCTTGCCTATATTCATGCTGATCGTCATCAGCGCCATCAATCCCACGTACGTAAGCGTCTTCACCACCACGCTCATCGGGAGGCTCATGCTAGGTGCCGCCTTCGCTTTCGAGGTCGTGGGCGCATTGGTCATACGCAAGATCATCGACGTGAAATTCTAGGAGGTGCGAGATGATTATCGTTTGGGCATTAATGCTGGGCGTCGCCGTTTACGCTGTTTTAGTGCTTGCGCTGGGCAGCAGGGCGCAGGAAAGCGACAGTATCCTGACGCGCCTCGAGGAGATCAGGGCAATGGATTCCCTGAGGCATGTCGAGGTCACCCCCGTGCAATCCTTCAGGCGAAGGATCATCGACCCGGCCATGCGTTGGCTCTCCGGCGTCATCGGCTCGGCTGTGCCCACAAACGAAGCTCAGACCTCCATGTTGCGCAAGCAGCTCGCCGCGGCGGGGTACAACATCACACCGAGGCAGTATATCGGCCGCACCGGTGCCATCATGATTCTATGCGCGGTAGGTGGCCTCATCTTCGGCCTTCCGATGGGCCTTTTCCAGGCTGTGGAGTTCGCGCTCATAGCGGCACTCGCCGTGTACGTGCTCAGCCGGTTCAACCTGAGCTCTCGCGTCACGAAGCGTCGCGAGGCGCTTGAGGCGAACATGCCCGATGTTCTTGACATCATGAGCGCAAGCGTTACGGCGGGACTGGGCTTCGATCAGGCTCTTTCGCACGTGGTCGATCACTATAGCGGCCCCCTTGTCGACGAATTCCGCATCATCTTGAAGGAGATGTCGGTCGGCAGGTCGAGGGAATCGGCGCTTCAGGCGATGGCCGAAAGGGTCGATACGGATGCGATCAGCACGTTCGTCAACGCCATCGCCCAAGCTGACAAGCTTGGCATCCCGATCGCCAACGTTCTGCAGGCTCAGTCCGTCTCGATTCGGCAATATCGCCGACAGGCCGTCGAGGAGAAGGCCGCGAAACTTCCTGTCAAGATCTTGCTTCCCCTGGTCGGATTCATCTTTCCCGCGCTGCTGGTCGTCCTCTTGGGCCCCGCGGCGCTGAGCATCGTGGACGCGTTCTCGTAGTTGTGAGGAGGAGTGATGACATCTTCGTTTTCAGACACGAACAGCATGCTTGTGATGCGCGGGGAGGACCTGGTTGCCAGCGTGCCCGTTGCCAACACCTTTTCATCAAGGTTTTGGGGTCTTATGGGCAAGCCTTTCCTCGAAGCGCGACAGGGGCTCGTCCTCATCGATTGCGCCCAGGTGCACACGTGCTTCATGCGGTTTCCGATCGATGTTCTGTATTTGGGACCCGATCTAGAGGGAATCGAGGTCGAGACGCTGGCGCCGTGGCGGCTCGGGAAGAGGGTCAAAGGAGCGCGCCATGTGCTCGAGATGAGCGCCGGGTTTTTCGACGGCGTGGATCCAGGGTCGATCAAGTTGGTTTGAAACGTTAGGAATTAAGGAGGATAACAAGATGTTTTTTAAGGAAAAAACCTCTGTCAAAGAGTCTGATGAAATGCGCGACACCTTCGCACGTCTTGCGATGGAGGCCGGATACTCGGGAACCTTCTCCCCCTTCGACCAAGAGAATTCGAAAAAGGATGAGCCTATGCTGAAGGAACATGACATCAAGGAGCCTGACCTCAAGGGCCTGCCCGACATCTCGGATACGGCAGCCCTGGATATCTCCGCCCGTAGCGAAAAGAGCGATCAGAAAAAGGCACTTCAAGATTTGCCGTCCGTGGAAGGTTCGGCTTCGGGCTCCGAGGCGAAGAAATCAACTGGTAAGGATCCCTCCGGGTCCCCCGATTCCTCTTCGAAGTCTTCTTCCGAGGCGCAGAAGATCGATGACGATCTCTTCAGGGAGCTTGTTTCCTCTTCGTCTAAGGGGATCGAATCGTCCACTGCCGCTCTCGCAAACGAGGTCGAGTCCCTTATCACCCGGGACACGCATTTCAGGAACACCCTGGTCGGCGGCTTCGAGAAGAACAGCGTCTGGGAGTACGTTGACGAGATGGATGCAGCGCTTGTGGGCATGCAGAGCAGCTACGAGAAGCAGTTCAAGGATCTGTCCGCGGAGTGCACCCGAATCGCCGCCGAGTGCTCGCTGGTCCATGAGCAGATGGACGAGGTCGAGAAGAAGTGCAAGGAAAGCGAAGAGGAGCTTTCGAGCAAATGCGAGTCCCTTGACGCGATGCTCAAGGAACGAAACCGCCGAATCGAAGAGCTGGGAAACGAGCTCGAGGATCGCAATCGCACCATCGACGACCAGAAAGCCGCGGTGGAGAAGGCGCAGGCTACGGAGTCCGAGCGTGCCGCCATGGAGCAGGAAGTCGAGAGGCTAACGCGCGAGAAGGATGAAAAGGAAGCATCCCTATCCGAGATGAAGGCTTCCTTGGATGAGATGACTGCGGAAATGGAGGAGAGCTCGCGCAATCGAGAGCAGCTTCTTTCCGAAATCGAAG
Organism: bacterium; assembly: GCA_963639885.1. Lineage (GTDB taxonomy): Bacteria > Actinomycetota > Coriobacteriia > Coriobacteriales > Eggerthellaceae > Senegalimassilia. The sequence continues at coordinate 6,760 of CAVHXL010000017.1, forward strand.
GCGCCAGGCTCAAAGCGGAAGAGGAGGGAAAGAAGGCGGCTGCTTCCGCCGCGCGCTGCAAGGAGCTGGAGGCATCTCTCGCGGAAGGAGAGCTCAAGGCCCAAGAATTAGAGAGCAGCAAGGAGTCTTTGCGCAAGGTGCTCGCCGAGCTGGAAGAAGCCAAGGATAGGGTCGGGAACCTCGAGGCCGAGAAGTCCAGCCTTGCCGAGAAGGCCGATGAGCAGATGGAGCTTTATCAGCAAGCGCAGGAAAAGGCGGAATCCTTCGAGAAAAGATTCGACGAAGAGAAGGCGACGAACGAGGAGCTGCTCGGCACAATCGAAACCCTCAAATCCCGCTTCGCCGAGATTGAGAAGGAAAATGCCGACCTGCGCGAGAAAGCTCAGGAGCTCGAGGGCGTTAAGGTGTCGCTTGATCAGGCGCTTGCGGCGGTGGAAGAGGCGAAGGGCCAGATGGATACGCTCGAGGCCGAGAAGTCCAGCCTTGCCGAGAAGGCCGATGAGCAAGGGAGGCTTTACGCCCAGGCGTGTGCGAGCGCAGACCTTCTCAAGAAGAAGCTCAAGGAGTCGTCCGAGGACAGCCGGGCCGTTTACCAGCGTTTCGACGACGCGATGAAGAAGAACGAGGAGCTTGTTGCCGAGCTGGACCCCCTGAAGACGCGCGTCAAGGAGATGGAGCAGGAGAATAGCAGCCTTCGGGTCACGGTCGGCGATCTGACGACGCAGAGGGACGAGGTGCTCGGAAAGCTCTCCGAGGCCAATCGGTCCATGGAGAGCCTCTTGCGTGACAACCGCCGCTTGATGGATGAGGTCGAGAGCTTTACCGCGAGCCGGCTCAAGATCGCCGCGGTGCTGGGAATCGAAGGGGAGGACCCCTCAGGCTCCTCGCGGCGCGCTGGTGTTGGCACCACTCATGCTAATGCGGTCGCTTCGCGCTCCGATACGGCGCTTTCCCGTGTGAGGAACCTCGATATCGGCGAGCACTAATAAGCATCTTTGGTGTTGCACGGCTTGTTGGGGCTGTTTTGGAACGCTTAGGGCACGGATACGGAACGCGGACTCTCTCATTATAGAGAGTGACCCTATTGGCAACCTCATGGATAGGAGTTTGTATGTACGAATACCGTAGCGGTACCAGGTTTGGTACGCGCGAACTTATCGACCAGATGGCGCTGGAGATGGAGAAGAAGGCGGAGGAGTGCGAGGCGCTTCGCAGCGAGCTTGCCAGAGTGAATTCGCTGCTCAGGGAAGCTGAAGGGGACGTTGTGACTCTTCGGCAGGAATGCGGTGCGGCCAAACGCAACCTTGCTGCCGCGCAGGAGGAGCGGGCGAGGATCGTTTCGATTCTGGGTTTGGACGACCTGGACGCAACGGCTTCGGCTTCCGTGTCCAAGTACGTTCCGGAGTCGACGCGCCCGCAGGCCGTTACGGATTCCTGCGGCGTTCGCGCCGAGACTGATTCGAGTTTGTCCGAGTACGCATCGGCGACGCTTGAGCGAATGAGGGAGCTCAACCGTACGCTGCCGAAGATCTAGACGGCAAGCAGGCTCGGTCGATCTTAGTTTGCGGTGAAACGAGGGCACCATGCTGCGACGCTGTTCGAGGCTGAGCGTGCGCGGTGCGGCACGGCAAATAGACCAGCCGCAGGGGAATTTTGCCTAATGGGCGAATACCTTGCGGCGCGACAACGAAATCAGGTGATTCCCCATGACGATGTACAAAACCGTAGTCATTGATTACGCTCCTAAGGCAAAGAAGATGGCTGCGGCCGTCGAGGATGTCGCGAACGAACAGGCGGAGCAAGGCTGGAGGCTGGTGACGTTTTCCGTTACGAACTCCGCGAAGGCACTCCTCGTGTTCGCATCAACTGACGAGTGCAAATAGGGCATCTTTTGCAAACCCTATGCATGGCCTATCCGCTTGGTGGCCAGCTATCGTATGGCATGTAACGCCTTCCGTTTCTTGGAGATGAGAAACGGAAGGCGTTTTCGCTTCTATTCACGGTGTGCGCGACCGTTTGGGGGGGGGCGCTTTCGCTCCCGTCCATGATTCCCGAGGTTTTTTCAGGGGACGCTTTCGGAACGGAAGCGATCAAACCGGAACGGCACCGTCAGAAGCGTCACAGCGGTTGTGGATACTATTCTGCAGCGCAAACGGTCGGTTCAGTCCCCGTACCGATCGTTTTGCGCCAAGCGGGCTTGAATTCATGGGCCTGCGGCTAGATCCAATGAAAGGTGTTTTTGTGAGCGTCAATACTCGGAAAATCATTAGCAGCGTGCTTGGGGTGCTCCTTTCCATCCCCCTTTGCGGCTTCGCGGCCTTCGCTGCAACTGCCTCCGAGTCCAAAAGCGGCTTGGCTTCAGGCGCGGGCGCGGGTTCAGGCAGTGACAATTCGTGGCAGATCGTAAGCGGTGCCTACGATTCATCTCATGCCACAAGCGAGGGCTTGGGAGCCTCTGAGCTTGCAGGCTATGGATTTGTTGAATCGGCCGATGGCCGGATTCGCGTGACGAAGACCGTGGAGTCGACCGCGACCGAAGACTTATTCCTCATGCACCTGTCTGTTGACGCGTGCGCTGTGTCAACGCAGGTCACCGATTATTCGGAATTCTTCAAGAACGCGGAGTATATGGCCACGAGCTCGAATAACTATCACTCAGATGAATGTGGGACGGTTCTCACGAACCTGACGGGGAGCCAAAAGGTCAACGTCAGCGGCCAGACTATCGCGGGCGGCAAAAGCAGCACCTTCGAGATACAGGATCCTCAGGGCAACGTGATTGCTCAAGGCGTCAAGCTCTATTGGGACTCCTCGAACAACTGCACCATGGTGATGAAGGTGGACGACGGTCGCTACGTCCTTTTAGGCATCAGCGTGAAGGATGGCGGCCAGAACACAGCGCGCCTTTCCGAGGAGGCTTACGAGTACGTTAAGAAGGCATTTGCCGCCCAGGTGGCATCGGGCGCTCCGCCTACGCTTGAAACCGTGAGCGATGTGATGGGGAGCAACGTCGAATATGCTGGTCTGGGCAGTCCAGACGGGGGGACGGCGGGTTATAATAAACCCTCGCGCACGCTCACCTGGAGGCCTTCGTATAGCGCCTCCTGCAAAAAGGTCGACGAGGACCCCTCTCTTGTGGAGGAGCGCGACCCTTCCTCGGGCGCGGTGACGAAAGTCACCATCACTCAGCGTAGCTGGTACTATGGGGCCGCGAAACTTAAGTACTATGTGTATCTTAATCCGCAGTCAGACGGTTTTGCCAGCTCGTATGATCCGGATCAAGCGACGAACGCCTTCGAAACGAATGCATCCGCCACGCTTTCCTACTCCTACACCGACGACGGTGGGCAGTCCGTCCAAAGCGGGTCGGTGGACTTCCCCAAGCCCAGCGTTAAGGGCATTCTGTATGACCTCTGCATGAAGAAGACCGATGATTTGGGGACTCCGCTCGCGGGTGCGACGTTCAAGCTCGTGCGTTCGTGGACCGACGTCTTAGGTAATCGTTATGCCGATGTGGTCGCGGATGACCTCGTCTCCGATAGCAACGGCCTTGTTACGGCGACGTCGCTTTCCTGGGGCACGTACACGCTTGAGGAGATCTCGGCTCCGCCGGGGCACACCTTGCCCGAGAACGCAGCCGATCGAACCGCCACGTTCACCCTCTGCTACACCGATGACTCCTCGAAGCTTACCGCTTCAACTCTCGTCGATGCGTCCGAGCATCATGCGATGCCGGCGGGACAGGTTCCGTCGATTGAGAACGGGCGTGTGAAAACGGACGTGACCTTGC
>CAVHXL010000017.1:10559-19834 GCA_963639885.1 bacterium
GAGCTGGGTATGCCTTGTATACCGATAACGGCGACGGCGTGTTCTCCCGGTCGGATGACATTATCCCCGCGAACTTGGTATGCGAGGTCGAGACTTCAGATGACGGCAAGGCGGTATTCCCGCAGTTGACGGCTGGCATGTACTTCCTCGTGGAAACCTATGCCCCCGCGGGATATGAGCTTAGTGAGAAGGCCTACCGCATCGATGTCTACGGAGTCAAAGGGGCAGCGGGTGGCGCGGATGACAACATGATTTGCGTCGGTGCCGCGGTCTGCGCGTATATGCAGCCGCCCTATGTGCCGAACACGGTCACCGTCGCGGACAAGGCTATTCCCGTCCTTCCCGCTACGGCGGGTCCCGGCACGGGGCGGCTTGTCATGATCGGCGGCATCGTGCTCTTCGTTTTGGGGGCGGCAGCGTTCGCTGGCCATCGGATGAGGTCCCGCAGCGGCGCATGGGATTCCCGTCGTCTGTGAGGGGTGCCCCCCAGCCGCTTCTTAACGGCTTCTTTGCATGGTTTTCCCTCGGCTTAGGCCGGGTGAAGATAGATCTCCGAATAACCACCATCGACAAAGTTCACAAGGAAGGAACTTGGAAGGAGAAGAAAATGAAAAAGTGTGGTTATGCAAGCAAGGCCTCGAGGATCGCGTTCGCTGCGGTGCTCTCCGCGGGGCTGATGCTGCCGTCGGGCGCGGCGCTGGCCGATCCGACAGGAAACGACGTCGATAACGCCTCGTTCACCCTGACCGACATCCAGGACGGCGATGAGGTTACGGCTTATCAGATCTTCGACACGAGCATCGATGCCAACAACAATATCGTTTACACGACGATGGTTTCGGGCTTGCCGGCCGAATACGATTCGGTTGAAAAGATCGCAACGTACAAAGAGGGCCGCGATGTGGCGGACAATATCGCCGCAACGGTTATCGGTACCTCCGCTCTTCAAACCAAAGCCACTGCTCAGAATGGCTCCGCCACGCTGTCGCTTGATTCAGGCTATTACCTGGTCGTTGTCACGTCGAACAGCGGAAACACGAAGGTCTACCAGACGCTCCTCGTCGATGCGACGCCGGATGTGCAGAACGGCGCATATGTGACCCGCACGATTTCCGATACTAAGGCCAAGAGCCAAAATGTCACCGCGCCAATGAAGAAGATCAACGGCAAGAATGGGTTTGAGGAAATATACTTCGTGGGTGATGAGGCGGACTTCGAGATCACCGCAAGGGTGCCGAATTATCCCCAAGATGCGACGAACGCCTATTTTTCCATCATTGATACACCCTCGCAGGGTCTGGACCTCCTGACTGACACTTTTCTGGTGGAAGTTGGCGGCAAGCAGCTTGACCCAGGAACCGACTACAACATCGTTTCCAACACTGATGGTTCGTGCGAGGTCGTATTCGCCGAGTCCGTCATTTTGGGGAATCCGGGCGGCTATGTAAGCATTAAGCTTAAGGGTAAGATTTCCAGCATCGATGCGTCCTCGGGTCGTGTGAGCAACAACGCATTCATCAGGTTCGCGTCGAACCCCTATAGCCCCGGTAACCCCGTCGATGGCGATCCCAGCAATACCGTTCAAGATTTGACCTATGGATTCGTCTTCCAGAAGCTGGCGGCTCCTGACAATACGCCTCTGAGTGGCGCCGTGTTCACGGTTACGGACGAAGCGGGCAAGCCCGTCCACTATGTGGACGCCAACGGCACATTGCACGAAGACGGTCAGGTGACCTCGGACGCCAATGGCTATGTTCACGTGAACGGTTTGGCCGCGGGCACGTATACGGTTTCCGAGACCTCTGTCCCTGCGGGATATCAGAAGGTGGACGATTTCACCGTCGAGCTTGACGAGGATGACACGGACGACTCTCCGGCGACCGCCGTTGAGGAGAAGAACTTCAAGATCGTCGAGAATAAGGTTGACGCGCAGGTTGGTCAGCTGCCGACGACCGGCGGCGCGGGTACCATCGCGCTCACGACCGGAGGTATCCTCCTTGTCGTTGCCGGTAGCGTCGTTGTCCTTCGCAGGCGTCATCAGGGCCAGGACTAGCCGTCCCCGGTTCCTTGCAAGGGCATAAACAGTTTTGGCTTTTAGGCTAAATAGCGTATCAGAGGGGAAGTGGGCTTTGCTCCCTTCCCCTCTTACTGCTGCCAATGCCGCGGCGGCGCGTCGTCATGGCGGGAAAGTTCGCGAAGGGCGCGCTGGGCGCTCAAGGCGCGCAGGATGGGTTACCAAGAAACGTGAAGGTGCCGGCAGGCGCAGCGTTCCGCTGCTTCTGGCGGTTCTTTTCATGGTGGTGGGCATCAGCATGGTGGCTTACCCCTTCGCCAGCGACTATCTGAACAAGTTGCAGCAGGCGAAGGTCACCCAAAACCTCGCCATGGCTATCGAGGGCTCAACCGAGGAAGACTTGAGCGCTTACATGCAGCAGGCGCAAAGCTACAATGAGCGCTTGCTGTACGGCTCGACATACGTGGTCGACCCGTTCGATCCGGAAGCCCCCACGGCTTCAGACACCGATTACGTCAGTTGCCTCAATCTCAACGGTGACGGCGTGATGGGGCAGATCGTCATCCCCTCCATCAACGTCAATCTTCCCATTTCCCACGGTACCGAGGGGTCGGGGATGGATCATGGCGTCGGGCATGTGACCAATACCTCGTTGCCTGTCGGCGGCGGCTCGACGCATGCTGTGCTCGCCGGCCACACGGGGCTTCCTTCAGCGGTGATCTTCGATGATCTTGATAAGTTGCAGGTCGGGGACTATTTCATCATTCAGGTGCTCGGCGAGGACCATGCCTATAGCGTGACATCGACGGAGGTTGTGCTGCCCGACGACACATCGAGCCTCGGCGTCCAGGCGGACAGGGATTTGGTAACCCTGGTCACCTGCACGCCCTACGGGGTTAATTCGCATCGCCTGCTCATCCATGCCGAAAGGTGCGACATTCCGCAGGACTGGCTCGACCGGAAGGCGAGCGGCAACACCGCTTTGCCGTTCCCGTACGAGACCGGAAGCGGCTCTTTCCCGCCGTTTCTTATCGGCGTGATCGCGGCGGCGGTCATCCTGCTTGGAGTGGGTTTCGTGCGCCTGATTAGGATAAACCGCGCGTTTTAAATCTTGATCTGGCGCATAGGGATTTTCTCGCTTATCCGTATTTCCCGACTATCGACTAGGAGGTCGTTTGTTGAATCGCTCCCTGCTCAGCCGTATCGCGGCTACCCTTGACAGCCTTCCCGTCGTCAGGGTGCTCTACCGCATGTTCGCACGTCCCAGCGTTGCGAGCGACTTTCTTCTCTGCGTCTTCTCCGTTGGATTCGCCACGGCTCTGATTTTGGGCTCGTCCGACGGCCCTTACGACACCGACGGGTGGTTCTTGCTCGCTACGGGTCGGGAAATTCTCGAGAACGGCATCCCGTACGTGAATCCGTGGGCCTACGATGCGCAGGGCGGGGAGTACTCGCTGGTTGTGCAGCAGTGGCTCCATGCGGTCATTCTCTATGCAGCTTATTCGATTGGCGGTTATTTTGCCGTTAACATGGTCGCGGTCCTCATGGCGGCTGCAACGGCCACCATTCTATACCTCACGGTGCGCACGGTGACCAATGGATCTGCGCCTGCATTCTGCTTCGCTCTGTGGGCTGTCGCGCTGATGGGCTGCAGCTACTTCTTCTCGGTCAGACCCGCCATGTGGACGATGATGTGCCTGTGCGCCGTGGTCTGCGTTTGCGTGCTGGCTCGCCGACGGGGAAAACCGGGTCTATACGCCTTTTTGCCGTTGATCATGCTCTTCAACGCTCAGGTGCATATGTCCATGATGTGGCTCGACGTCTTTGCGGCCGCTTGCTTCCTGCTGCCGTGGGACAAGGCTGAGATTTCTCGGGGTTTCGCGCGTTCACGCGCCCCGCTTGCAATCGTGTTGGTCGCGATGTGCCTGGCGGCCTTCGTGAACCCTTATGGCTTGGATGGCGCCCTCTATCTGATCAACTCGATGGGAGCGGCCGGATATCGCGATGTGCTCTCGGAGATGCGCTCGATCCTGCATCCCGAGGTTGCTGTAATGCTAAAGGTTTTCTTTGCCGCCATGATCGCGCTTGTTTTGCTTGCCTGCGCATCTGCGCGCCGGCTGCCTCCCTTTCCGTTCGCGCTGTTGTGGGTTGCTTCGATGATGGTCTTCGCTTCGCATGTCCGCTGTGTATGGGTTGCCACGATCGCCACGATGTTGCTTGTTTCGAGCTCGCTTCGTTCGGCGAAAGAGGGGGTGGCGTGTCCCGCTCGGTTGGGATCTGCTTTCCGTCCTTGGGTGTTTCCCCTTGTATGCGCGCTGCTTGTCGGCGGGATGGTTGAATTCACCACGAGCTTCCCGGAGCGGCTTGCGAATGCGGAGGGCGCTGAGACGCGGCTCGTCGGTTGGGAGCTGGTTGAGAAGGAGTTTTCCCCGATCGCCGAGAAGATTCTTGCAGAGGAGGAACAGGGTAGGGTGTTTGTTTCCTGGGACCCGTCGGCCTCGATCCTGGAATGGGAAGGCGTGAAGGTCGTCTTCGACTTGCGTCCCGAAATATGGGAACCCGGCATTACGCACGTCGAAGGCTCCCATCCGTGGAGGGACTTCGTCGACGCCTGCCTGTCCGACGAGTCGATGGAGTCCTACATCAGGGACGGGGGTTGGCGCTGGTACGTGGTTCCGTCCGCCTCGGTTTCCTATCTTTGCGAGAAATATGACCTTCAAGTTGAGATGGAGAGGGAAGAGGTGGCTCTGCTCAAAACCGCCTCATGATCGGCGGTTGCGCCTGAATCGATGGTTGACGGTAGCACCTGAATCGGTAGTTGAACCCGAATCGGCGGTCGCACTCGAATCGATAGTTTCTCCCGGACGAACCACGGCCCCGCAAGGCATGCCTTGCGGGGCCGTTTGCTTGCAGTAGCCGAATGCGCCAGTTCGTCAGTTTAAAGATGAGAGAAGCTGATTTTCGCATTCCTCAACCCCGTCGGCAGAGAGTGTCTGGCGAAATCCTTTTTTCATGAGTATCACCGATCTTATCGTTGATATCGAGCCGATAACCCATTTAAGTCATCAGCAGACAGGGTTCTTCGAAGGATGTTCATATAGGAAACGTTTTTTCTCTCTCTGAGGAATAGTATCCATAGATGCTGTGACGTTTTCGGCGGAACGCTTTTGCGTATATGATCACGGGTTCCGAAAGTGATACCTTTTGGTCATGGTTTGTGACGCTTTTGTCTCCCCCCACATGGATGTGCCGGATTGGCTGCGTGCGAGTTTTCAGGGTTGTGAACAGGGGAGCGACGTGCGGTAAGAGCGCGCCTTGCCCCTTGTATTGCCCCTCTTCAGGGGCGCGCCCGCACCTCCTGTCTTGCATAGCCATCGAGCTGCCCAAGATAAATATTTACCAATGTAAACTCACCGTATCTCCAGAAAAGTAAAACATAGTTGACCCGTTCTCTTTCTGTGAGGTGCCTTGCAATTATTACGGGGGGGGCAAAATAACACTTGTTTTTTGCTTTGGTCAGCAGTTTTGTAGGCTCGATGGATTAACCAGTATTAACTCCGGTGAGTCAGGGCGACTCACGGTAGGCTCGGCGCCCTTTCGTTGCATCTGCGAAATTGCTCGCTTTGGAAAGCAAGCTGCGCACTAAAAGGTTAGTCCGGTTAACTCTCTCAGCCCGTATGCTTGGCAACTTGTTGGGGGACTGTCTGCCAGAAGACGACACTCTTCTGCACGCAGGGAAGGAGCTCAACTTGGAAGCTTACGACATCTTTGCGCCATCTCCATCCCGTCACGCTGCAGTCACATTCTCGTTAAATATGGAACGCAGGAAGCGTGATACTAGGGATAAAAGTGAGAAAGGCGAACGCGTGGACCTAATGGACGACGCGGGGATTCATTTGATTCATGACCCTGCGAAAAGCATAGTGAACCATCTTGGCGGTTATCACAGATGCTATCTGAGCGATCCGATTCATCTTGAATTCGTGAGCGACAACCTGTGTGGCATGCTGGGCTACACCAAGTCCGAGCTCGTTGAATTGATCGGCTGCATATATACCGCGTTGATGCATCCGGATGACACCTACATCTTCGAGAACTTCGTCACACTGCTGGCGAAGGAGGAAACCTGCGAGAGCGTGGCGTATCGGTTGATCAAAAAAGACGGGACGGTCATCCGCGTTGTCGACACCATGGCTTCGGTGCGCGGCTCCGACGGAATCATGCGAGGTTATTCGGTCGTATGCGAGATTCCCGACGAGGAGGCCGTTCCAGGTTCACCCGAGCGCAGCGAGCATATTGCCGTCTTAAGGGTTACCGGCGGGCTCGATGCGATGATTTCCCAGGCTTGCGGTATTGCGCAGCGGCTTCTCGGTGTCTCTGGCTCTCTGAGTGGCTTGAGCCTTATGGACTTCATCTCGATGGCCGATCGCGATAAAATCCGCAAGGCCATAGCGCGTGCTTATGCTCAGGAGTATTCGGGGATGGAGTCGTGCGCCATCGTTTCGGCCAAGGGCGAAGGCGTGAAATGCGATCTGTGGATCGAGCTTGTTGATCCTGGTGAGGGAATTGAAAACAGTTCTTATTGCATCAAAGCCGAAATCGACGAGGAATACCATCAGGCCGAGGACGGAATGACGTCTTTCAGCAAGATGCTGTTCTCGAGCTTCGCCGAAGACGTGTTCGAGGTCGACCGCCTTGATAACTCCGTCAAGTACATATGCCACAGCGATCGCGCTCCCATCAAGGCCCCGCTGAACGTGCGGATGAACGCCGACGATTTCCTTACCTGGTTTTTGGAATACGTTATGCCTGAGGACAAGGCTGAGGTAAGAAAATTCTGCATCGATACGAAGACGTTGAAGGCTGATGACGAGCGCGAGGATATGGCGCCGTCCAAAATCAAGTTTGCGATGACTGAGGAAAGCGGCTTTGGGCAATCGGTGGCGCTGGTGATGGTACCCATTTCGCATGCGAAGTACTTTTTGTGCTTGAACTCGGAGTTCACGACGATGGGCTCGGGCTTCTGCTCGACGGCTGTGGCGGACCGCAAGAAGATCACGGCAAGGTTGTTCGGGTCGTTCAGCTTGCAGGTTGATGGCGAGGCGGTGCATATCAGAAGCGAGAAGGGCCGCGAGCTTTTGGCCTTGCTGATCGAGAAACGGGGGGCCTATCTGACCACGCGCGAGGCCATCACCTCGCTTTGGGAGTGCGAACCGGACGAGACGGTGCGGGCGCGGTACCGCAAGATCGCATCGCGCTTGATGGCTGAGCTTAGGGGTATCGGCATCGATTACATCGTGGAAAACGACCGCGGCGCACGCCGGATCATCCCGGAGTTCATCGAGTGCGACTACTACGATTTCCGCGACGGGCTGATAGAGCCGACGGGGGATCTGCTGCCCGAGTATTCTTGGTCGGAGTTCGTGAGGGTCGAGTAGGCGCGGGGTGATGTGCCTTGCGTGACACCGATTTTTTCTGAGATGAATTTTCCAGCTATTTGCTGTCACATTTCGCAGCGTGGTTGTCCCAAAGCCCTCGTATCTCTGGATAACTTTTCGCTTTCGTGACATATGTGAAGGTAATCAAAGGTACTCGATTAGCTATGAATAACTTCATAGCTAATCGAGTACCTGCTTTTATCAGGCATTATGAGTAGGCTTTCACGATACCGTCACAGCCGTCACGATAAATCGTGACACGAACAACTTGTCACACCCCCTATGGAAAATAGAGCTATCAAAAGTTCTATGTGAATAAATGAATCCACTTGAAAACAAGGGGTTCGAGATAGGCCGGGGGGCAGTGAAGGCGATGAAACGTGGGGACGTGAAAGTGAGGGCTAGCAAGCTGTTCGGCACGGCGCTTGCCGTGCTGCTTGCTGTCGGTTTGTGCGTGAGCGTGGGCCCGCTGTCCCGCATCGGCGGGCAGAGTGTGTTTACGGCGGGAGCGGGAAGCGCGTTCGCTGCAGATGGCGCAGGCTCAAGCGCGGAGGATAATTCGTGGCAGATCGTGAGCGGGGCGTATGATGCTGCTCACACGACGAGCCAGGGTATCGCGGATGCCGATTTGAGCGCGTACAGCTTCGTGGCGTCGGACGACGGTGACGATGGCAGTCAGGTGCACGTTACCAAGACGGTTGAGCCTACCGATGTCGAGGATGAGTTCATCGTGCATCTGTCGGTGGACGCGAGTGCAACGTCCAAGCAGGTCACGGACTACAAGAGCTTCTTCGAGAATGCGCCTTATGAGGCAACTACTTCAAATGGCTACGCCAATGGTGGCTATAAAGTAGGTCAAGTAACATCTGATAATAAAGGCACAATGGACGTTAAGGTCAGCGGTAGTACGGATCTGGGCGGAAACAAAGGGACATTCAACATCATGGATCCCCAGGGCCGAAAGATTGCTGAGAACGTCACTCTCTATTGGTCTCAGGCCAACAATGTCACCATTATGTTGGATATCGGGAAGCTGATCGGGGAGCAGGAAAATACAAAGTGGATTATTATGGGCCTGAAAGTCAGTAAGGACAGCTCCAATAATCTTCAGCTTTCCCAAGAAGCCTATGACCTGATTAATCAAGCTATTCAGGGTGAGACCAACTGGGGTGACCCGACCAAGCTTTCTTCTGTTACCGACGTGATGGGTGACAACGTTGAGTTTATCGGTGGCGCCACGCCCAATGGCGGAAACGCAACTTACAACAGTGAGACTCGTACCCTCACCTGGAACCCTGCCTATAAGTCCGAGGACTCCTATACGACGGTTGAGGAAGAGCCTGTCGTTGAGGAAGAGGTAAACGACAGCGGCGCGGTGACGAAAGTCACGGTTACGCAGCGTAAATGGTGCTACGGCGTCGCTTCGCTCACGTACCGCGTGCGTTTGAACACCCAAGCGAGCGACTTTAAGAGTTCGTACGATCCGGCCAGTGTCAGCAACTCGTACCTTACCAACAACAACGCAACGCTTTCCTACAGCTACAGCGTTGACGGGGGAACAACCTACAATGACGGTACCGTCGCTTTCCCGAAACCCGCGGTCAAGGGTATCCTGTACGATTTGCAAGCGCTGAAAACCAATGAGATCGCAACTCCGCTTGCCGGTGCGACTTTCGAGCTCACGCGAACTTGGGCAGACTCGTTTGGCGAAACCCACACGGACCTTATCTCTGATGCCCTTGTCTCGGATGCCAACGGCTACATAGCGATCGACTCCCTTCCCTGGGGCACCTACACCCTGGAGGAAACCGCCGCGCCTTCGG
>CAVHXL010000018.1:0-19779 GCA_963639885.1 bacterium
ATCGTAGGACTTGCTGACGTTTTTGACACTGATCATGGGGACCCCTTTGGAGTAATGAGCGAAACACTCAGCTTGGGCTTGCTGCGTCCCATTGTTCCACACCAAGACGAATCACGTGGGCAAGAAGAAGAAATTCACGCCGGCAACAGCATGGCGCGGGGGGGGACGGGGCGCGGGCGCGGGGGACCCAAAGCCGCCAACTCTCGCGTACGCTGCAAAAGCCAAGCCGCAGATCGGCCTTCGTAATCCAGGGATACACGCGACGTTCGGTGTACAGGCCGCGCTTGCGGACGGCAAGGTTCGATATTTGGATGTCACTCGTCGGGCGCACGTCTACGTCGGCAACGCGGTCAAATGCTTCGCCCTTGAAGCGATAGGTCTCCGGCCCCATGGGAACCCAAATGCGAATGACCGAACGACCGCCGTCACGCCACCAAAGTGGCGCGATTACCAAAGCTTGGCGTGATTTTGGCGGGATTGCCCAATACCAGGAAAACGGCGAACGCGAGACGAGGCTTGACGAGGGTCGAAAGCAGCTCGTAGATTGCTGGTTACCGTTCTCGCTTCGGCAGCTCTCCCAGCGCGAACGTCGCTCATACCACGCTCGACAAGATCGTACAGACGAACAAGCTCCGCCTCTTTGCGCGATCCTTCATGCATCTCAGACGACACAACAACCCCTCCTCGAATTGACCTTCTCCACGCAAGCATCTTTCGCCACACTGCCCCACGTATGCCCACAGAAACGAAGTATAGAGTGCGCCGCCGCAAAACAAACACCAACCCGAACAAACCGCGGTTTGTCGACCTGCTTGCAGAACGCGTCGAAAGCAGATTGAATCTCAATGGGTGGAATGGCGATACGATGTGACTTCAGCCACTTTATGCTGAGGTTCTTTTGCGCCGAACCACTTGATGCCTCAATTGCCGCCTTTTCAAACTCATCAAGATTGAGCAGAGCAAAGAGGTATCTCGTATTGAGCTTGTTGCTACTTTTCGGCCTTAAACAAGCTACACGCTGATTAAGCGCTGCCGGAAGCAGTTCTTTCGTCACCAAGCCTACACGTCCCACATTGCCAGTTAGAGAGACAAGTAAGTCATCTTCTCGCAATGCATAATTAGCTGCAGCGTTTTGATCTGCCTCAGGATAATAGCAGGGCATTTTGTCCTCGATGTAGCCTTTTTGCACATTTGCAATTCGCATAATTCTGATGCCATCATCAACATAGCGAGCGCTTTTAAATGCAAAGCCGCTTAAAACAACACAGGCGTCATCAATGGAGCAGTTTGGTTCATATGCACCGAACATCTCGACAAACCGGGATTTGACGAGCTGATCGATCCTCATGAGTAAACCCTCGCACCTGGTGATTTCATCTAAGACAGCCTTGAATCGTCTAGCGATTAGTCTCTGATCTTCAATAGAGAAGACTGGCACTTCGATAGAAGAAATGCCTGCTTTGGTGATCTGAGGCTGGGAAGTGCCGCCGATCACCTTACGAAAATCATATGCCTTAAGAAATGAGACGATGAAGCCAATGTCATAGCAATCTGACAGATCATCTAAGCACATGGCGTTGCTAGTAACATAAGATTTTGGTTTGCATACAGTAACCTCGCCGCACGTGCCACGGCAGCCAACCAAAATGGTTTCATTTTCGTGATTGTATTCCGAATAGAAACCGATTATCCCGTTCGCACCATAAACGGGATAGCCTTTATCGGTCATCTCGCTTTGCTTTAGGGATTTCCACTGCTTGGGCCGACAAATATCGCCTAACTTCACTCTCTCCCCAACAAATCGGGGTTTGCTCGGGGTCATGAGATGTACTTCCGATGCGAACGCCTCACGTTGTCTTGGTCGACCATCGCGTAGCATAGTGTCGTGTCTATCTTGCTATGGCCAAGCAGCACCTGCACCTGCTCAATCGGCATCCCCTTGTCAATCGCCTTGGTTGCCAGCGTCCTTCTGAATTTGTGCGGATGCACATGCTTCACCCCGGCATCGTCGCCGAGCTTCCGCAGCCTTGCCTCAACTCCGCTGATCTCCAACCGCCGAAACGGCTTGCGTAGCGACACGAACAGCGCCGCCGATTCATCGGTGCGGCATTCAAGATACGACAGCATATGCGTCTTCGCCCTCGCGTCGAAATACACCCGACGCTCCTTGTCGCCTTTGCCATGGACGATGCATTCGCGCGCATCGAAATCGATGTCGCCGCGGTTGAGCCGCACCAGCTCCCCCACCCTGATGCCCGTCGAGGACAGCAAGTCAATCATCGCCAAGTCACGGACCTCGGCACAGCTGTCGCGCAAAGCCTCCAACGACTCGTCCGAGTACACAGGCTTCAGCACCCGCGACGTTCTAATCTTCTTGATCCGGCGAACCGGACTCTTGTAGATGTAGTCCTCTTCTTCAAGCCACGAAAAGAAGCTCGATATGACGCGCCGCACGTTATCGACCGTCGCCTTTCCGGCACGGCCATCCTTGGAGTAGCCGGAAAGGTACTCGCGAATGTCGTCAGTCGTCATGTCATGCGCCGGCTTCTCAACGCCGCCCGAAAACTTCGCCAACGTGCTCGCGTAATAACGAAGCGACCGCTCCGAACACCCCTCCAGTCGCTTGGCGGCTAGAAACAGCTCGATGTACTCATCCGTTGTCCGCCGCAAATTCGCGCACCTGCCCTCGCCCACAAGGCACGCCACCAGAACGCCATGCAGCTCAGCCGCCTGATCGGCCGTAAGCATCGGAGCCATAAGACGATCAACACGTTCAACAACTTCCCTCATAAGGTAACCTTCCTCTCGCAGTTTTACCTACAAGAGGAAGGTGAAGCATAGGCAGAATACGCCCAAGACGCCGTCAGCTATCGGCGGAGCCGCAACCAAGGCCCTATCCGCCGCAAGCAGCCTACTTGATGTTCCGGCACGCTATAAGCGCCAGCACCCTCGAGGCGTTCTCCTCGATCATATACGCTTCGGCAAGGACATCCTTCTTGTAGGCGAATGGCGTCCCCTCGGTCTGCTGCTTAAGGTACGCCGTGAAGAATCGCTCCCAGCTCATATATTCAGCACTATCCACAAACTGGCTGGGGTCTTCAAGCACCTCACCCACCTCGGAAGAGCTCAACACCCCCGAATTGAGCAGCAGCCACTCGAACGATTCCGGCAAGCAGACAACGACGTCATCGCGACGCATAGCCTGTAGCTTCATGATGCGATTGATGTACGGCCCGAAAGCCGCACCGTCAGCAACGACGAAAACCTTGGCCGTCGGATGCCCATCAAGCCACTTAAGCACGCCCGCATTGGAGCCGGCGCTTTCGCACACAACATCCGTATCTTCGAACCTGCGGGAATACAGCTGGTAGCCCGACTTCGAATCCTCGGTCAGCAGCACTTCGAAATCAAATTTCGGAAGGGCTCTTGAAATCGAATACCTATGCCCAGCTCGCTCGGCGTACAGCGGAACAAGCGAGTGATATTTACCGCTTGTTTTCACGCGATAGATCTCGTCGACACTATACGGAAGCGAGGGCAAATCTACACGCGTAATCAGCACGAAATAGTTCGACGAACCTTTTATCGCAGCCGCGAAATCATGCGAAAGCAGGTCTTTCATACCCTCGTCGATGAATACGATCGAATCGGAAAACCCCGCAAGCTGCACCACCCAATTGCTGTCAGTAAGGGCAACGCAAGGACAATCGCATTGTACGGTCACCCCCGATTGCTGACCTTGCCGCATGTGGTCCGCAACCATCTCGTACAGCGTCGTTTTTCCGGTACCGCTATCACCGCTAATCACCGTGATATTGCGCTTGATCGTGAATTTGTAATCAGTGCCGCGCTTGCGCGTCACGCGAACATCAAAGGAACCCTTCATCGTCAACCTCTAAAAACACGGAATCGATTCATGAATCAGCTCAGCCATGTTGTGCACTATCTTGCCGCTATTGAGAACGCGAATCTTGAAGTCATCCGCTCCGAAATCCATAACATGGTACAGGTTGATAACCACCTTGCGGTTCTTTGCCATATCGAGAATCCATTTAGCGCAGTTGTCGCCGCATGTTGAAGCGTTGAACACGTGTTGGCGATCAAACTTGATGAGCATCAATGTTTTCACACCACCAGAAAGCTGAAGCGGCGTAATACTACCCAGAACAGGGCTCTGTATCACGCTCTCGCTCACAACCTCTGACCGATCCACGTCCTTAATCATACGACGTGAATACTCGTCGGTTATCCACTTGTCCTTATACGTGTTCTTGAAGTACACAGCGGTGTTGAATATAGCGTCAGGCATATCGCCAAAGTAAACGTTAAGCATTGGAACCTCCGAGATGCTAAAGACCGAGCACGGATCAACTGGATCATGATTGCATAGTATTAGCGGAACCAGAACATATCTGGCTAGAAAGAGCGCTCACACTCAGCGATTCTTCTAGTTCGTAGCCCGAAACATCTACCACCGAACCATCAATTATCTCGAACTCCCGATCGCCAGAGGAGACCATTTCCTCCCTATAACCAATCACGAAAGTCTGCTTGAATTCGCACCCCAGAATGTTTTCATACTTGAGTTCAATCTCTACGCTATCACTGCCATGTTTCCTAATTGCTCCCAGCGAAAACTCGATTACATAGGCAGCATCACGCGGCAAACAGATTCGATGCTGATCCATCGCGAGCGCAGTTCCAAAGGCCGAATCGTCGCACATCCTCACCTTGCATGCAGGCCCACTCCCTACGTTTTTCACCTCAACTTGCATACCGGCACAAGATTCAGGCAACTTTGTGCAGCGCACGCCTTTTTTATCAACTTTGAAGACACCCTCGTCTCCATCGAGCAAAACACGCGACATAACAAGAAACGGCCGGCCTGTGTTCTCCCGCTCAAATCTGCGCTGCGCAATCTCCATTTCCCTTTTAACCTCTTCAATGGCTCCCGTTTGCTTATATGCGAAATAAGACATGACAATCGTCCCGATACCAACGAGTGCCATGCCGAGATACGAGAGAAGCGTATCAGCGCTATACCTAGCTTCTAAAAGTACGCATGGAGCAGAGCATGAGAACAGCCCATTGACCGACAACAGAAGACCGAACAGCATCAGCAGCACAAAAGCTCCCTTAAGAGCGCAATGCGGCGATTTACCTCCTGGAAGTTTCATCCAAAATACTCCTGCATCAGGGACGCTTTCAGCATTTCCAACTTTTCGATTTGCTGCTGTATTGCAAACCGCGGTTTGTCGACCTGGCGCGCAAAAGCAGCAAATTCTCGCTGAAGGATAAGCGGTGGAAGAGGGAACTCTTTTGCTGAAAGGGAGCTTTTATTGAGAATTCCCTTAAGCTGCATATTGATACTGCTGCACAGATAATCCTTAGAAAGGGTCAGCAATGTGAGCAAGTATAACGATTCAACCGCTTGACCTGGAATAATTGCGTTGATCTGTTGATTGAAGGCCACTTCACGATCCAGCAAACCGACTTTTCCTATGCTTTTCACGCTACCGGCTATGCAAGCCATCAGAATACTTCCTGCGGGAGCCAGCCGCGCCTTCTCTTTTCCAATCTCCGTCAAACACTCGGCTGCCTGCGTAACGACAGAGTCCGTTATGTTGTCTGTTTTAATCCATTCAATCCCATTACCGTAGTATTCGGGGTTTTTCCTTGAGGGTGTGTTGCCAGTCACCACTTGAGCAAAGCTGCCAAGACGAGCCACAGGCCATTGACTTGCGTCCTGAGTGGGGTCTCCGAACATCTCGACAAACCGGGATTTGACAAGCTGATCTAGTTTGGCTAACTGCTTTTCCGCCTGAGCTATTTGAGAGCTGAGCGAATCGAGCTTTGCGGCAATCTCCCTTTGAACCTCTAGGGAAGGCAGGGAAACAAAGGCCTGTCCAAGAGTTTTCTTGTTAAGGGTCTTCCCCATTACCGCGGTATTCGTTCCGCTGGCCCAATTCTTGGCCTTGCACTGGTGGTACATGAAATCGACGTCAACGGGATAAATACCTTTGTCTATGAAGGCCATAATGGCCTCATTCGTATAGACGGGCTCAACAGTGATTGCGGTTTTTCCAAGTGACAGCTTGAAGCTCATGAGAATCGTATTGGCAGGTGCTAGCTTTATGCCCGATTCTTCGATGGCCAAGTCGTTAATCTGCTCCTTAGTTTTACTAACGAACTTATCGAACGAGCCAAGGTCGGCAATCGATACCCAATCATGATTCCCATCGCGCCAGTATTCCGGATTCTTGCGCGAGGGAGTCTTACCCATCCGCAAATCGAATGCGTCAGATACGCGTACTCTCTCCCCGATAAATCGGGGTTTATCGGTTTGGATTTTCTTCTCTTCGCTCATTACAGCATCGCCTCCAGTTCGGCTATGCCGGCGGCGACTTCCTCGTTCAGGCGTTTGATGTCGGCGATCAGTTCGCTGGTGGGCGGATACTCAATCTTCTCGTACACGACTTCCTTGTACTTGTTGATGGAGAGGTCGTAGTCATTGTCGACGATTTCCTGCAGCGGAACCATGAAACTCTTCTCCGTGCGGGCGCGGTCCTTCTCGGCTTCCAGATTATGGAAGCGCTCGATGATGTCGGGAATGTCGTTGTCCTTGATAGGGTCACGCTTATCGTCGAGGCTAAAGCCGTCTGCTTCCATATCATAGAACCACACGTCATCCGTGCCACCGTTGTCGGTACGTGTGAATATCAGAATGGCGGTAGACACGCCGGCATACGGCTTAAACACGCCCGACGGCATGGAAATAACAGCCTGCAAGCGATTATTCTCGATGATCTCTTTCCGTATCGCCTTATGCGCTTTTTGCGATCCAAAGAGCACGCCATCCGGCACGATAGACGCGCAGCGGCCGCCAATCTTCAGGCTCTTCAAGAACAGCGCCAGGAACAGCAGCTCCGTCTTGGTAGTCGCAGTAACGTTGCGCAGGTCCTTAGCAATGGTTTCCTTATCCAAGCTGCCCTTGAACGGCGGGTTCGCCATGATAAGCGTGTACGCGTCGCGAACCGTGTTGTCTTCGGAAAGCGAGTCGAGTTGCGTGATATTCGGGGCATCAACGCCATGCAGCATCATATTCATGGCGCCGATGCGCATCATGGTCGAATCGGTATCGTGGCCCGTTAACATGGTGGTTTGGAAGCGATTCGCGACATCGGAATCCATCAACTCGTCAGCATAGTGCTCTTTGATATAGGCGGCGGCGGCGCAAATGAAGCCGGCGCTGCCCATGGCCGGGTCGCAAATCGTATCCTCGGGCGTGGGCTGCATGAGCTCGGCCATCATGGAAATGATATGGCGTGGCGTGCGGAACTGGCCGTTTTGCCCTGCCGTTGCCAACTTGGAGAGCAGGTATTCGTACACGTCGCCCATGATGTCTTTGTCGTTGAGGTCGATCTCCTCGAGCTTGTCGACGATCCTGGTAAGGGCACGGGCGTTGCTCAGCACGAACGTCGCGTCCTTCATGTATTTGGCGAAGGCCGCGTCTTCGTCGGCAATCAAATCATTCTTGATGAAGGGGAACACGTTCTGCACCATGTTGTTGTACATAGCATCAGGCTCGTAATTGCGGAAGACGCTCCAGCGGCAATTCTGGTGATCGGCATCGAAGGTGGGGTTATCCAGCTCCTCGCCGAATAATGCGGCATCTCCCTCCCTGCGCGTTTCGTTGTCGTCGAGGATCTTTATGAACATGAGGTAGGTGAGCTGCTCGATGACGGTAAGCGGATTGCTCACGCCATTCGACCAGAAGATGTCCCAGATGCCGTCCACCTTGTTCTTAAGCTCGCCAGTTATCATGCGTTCCTCCTTGGTACGTTAGTTAGCCGCTTACATTATCGACGATTGTTGGCGATTTTACCGCCCCGGTAATCCATTCGGACTATTTAGCCGCTTTGCGGGTTCCCGCGGTCTCCATGTGCTCGCCGCAATGACCGACGACGATCTTGCCCGTTTTCCGGTCAACGCAGAAATGGACGCGAAGAAGAGCATCACGCCTGCCTGATTTCCCTTTGACGTGCGGCGATATATCGATCTCTCTCCCGTCATAGGAAATCTGGCGAAGGCTTTGCAGCCTCGAGTCCTTCTTGGTCATGGTCGACTCATGAAATGCTATCTCGTAACCCGTCTCATTCTTGAACTCGGTGCCGGCATCGCCGTCCGATTCGTCTTCCTCGAAGTACTTCGGCCATAGGTTCATTGCCAAACAGCGCAGAATGTCAAACGTCTCCCCGCTGTCGATGTTTCGGTTGGCGCTAGCGGCCGATTTCCTTGCCACTTGCGTCACGACAATCCGTCCCGAGAATGCTTGCTCCGCCAAGTCCAAGGCCTTCGCGCAGGTTTCGGGGAATTCCCTCATTGTGCAAATCAAATCCGCCTGAACCTTTGCCTCACTCGCACGGGATTCGAGCTGACGGTTGACTTGGCTGAGTTCCTGAATCCGATAGTCCTTAGCTTTGACACTTGATTGCAGCTTCCGGTTCTCATCCCCCAGATCTTCCAGCTGAATCTGCAGCTCCAAGATATCATCGCCTTGTGCTTGCCGATCGGCTTCAGCCTTGTACTCCTCTATGAGTTCTTCGTAAAAGCCCTTCGTCGTCTCGAGTTCGACGTCGGCTTCCTTTTTTACGCGCTCGATTTCGCGCTTCAATTCTTCTTCGGTATGCATTCCCTCGTAGCTGGGAGCTGCATGCACCTGCTGATTGCGTACCGCCTTCAGTTCTTGAAGCCTTGACTCAAGTTGCTTGCGCCGCTGCTGCGATTCAATAAGCGCAATGCTTGCCGGATCCAGCGCCTCGCCCTGCACGCGGCGATACAGGCGCGTAAAGGCGCCGCATACGTCATTGCAGAGCCTCCCTTCGTCCGACTCAAACAGCGTCTCTTGCGTGTAATAACGATGCCTGCTGCTTCCATCGGGATCATCCAGGTCGACACCCGGAAAGAAGACACGCATGAAGCCGGGATTCACGCGGTAGTTCCTGGATGCCTCGTTTTTGAAGAAAACGTCCTGGTAACTAAGCCAAGTTCCGTAATCCGAACAATCAAGCGTATAGACAACAGCCGAACCGCGCAGCTTTGCGGCAAGCCTACCGGGATCAACGGCGTACCTTCCTGGCTGATCTCGCAAAGCAGCTATCACCACGAACGGGATCGTGCGTTCGCGGCTTTCGAGCGATTCCTTGAAGTCGTGCATGTTGTAGTTGGCGAGCGGCTGCGGATCGTTGGCAAGAAGGATCCCGTTCGAGGAGGCAACGCAGCCGTCAATATCGAGCATCTTGGAAACGAAGCGGGGCGTGTTGCGCGAAGGAATGTACGGACGATCGCAAATGAATGCCGGGTCATCGGCGATGGCCACGCGCGTATTCACGACATAGCTGCCATCTCCCACTGCGGTAACGCCGACGTTGGTATACCACTTTCGATACCAACTATCGATACTTTGCTCAACGTATTCCATAGCCCAATAGGAGGGCACGTCGCACCCATCGTCAAATAGCGCTTTCGTCCTCAAAGAGGTTTTGGCCGCTTGACAATCTAGCGAGCCCTGCATCATTCGCAACGATACACATCCGTTGCCCTTCGTGCCCTCGACAAGCTTAGAGAGGTTCTTCACGTCACTCGTCAAATCGTCTAGAAAGTTGTCTAACCCCTTCGACTCGAGGGCTTCTTCCTTCTCCTCCAGCCACCCTTGCACAGCAGTAACGATGCTCGGCCATATCTCGCCCGTCTCTTCGCTTTCGGGCGCTATGGTGAAGCGCGAGCGATAGAACAGCGTTTTGTTTTCAACGGCGTAAGGTACTGACTTATCCATTATCGTTCCTCGCTTTCGTTGTTACCCCAGCGGCTGCGAAGCGCCTTCAGCTCGGCAGGAGTATACGTACCGCCCGGTTTAGCATGCAATGCCACATGACAGTTCGGACATACCGGCACCAGATCGCGCACGGAATCGACTTCATGCGCTTCGCCCAACTCGTGAAGCGGCACGATATGATGCACTTGAATGATTCCCGCGAATTCAGGCCCATACGTCGCAGCGAAGTCAAAACCGCAGATAGTGCAAACGGTACCATGCGCATCCAGGCATTGCCGCCGTGCCGCTCGGCTGCGCTCGTATCGATCGACAACGACCGTGCAAGGCGCGCCCTCGGTAAGTGGCTCTCCTTCGTCACGCTCTCGACCTTCCATATCAGCCTCGGCGGCAGCGCCGTAAGCCTTGCGCAGCATTCCCTCAACATATTCCTTCGGATCCATTCCCGCCCCCTCTATTCTTCCAGCGGCAAGACGAGCCCATAGGGGTTCTCGACCGACAGATGCTTAACGCCGTCAAGCACAACCCACAAGTTGCGATAGGTGTGCGGGCGAGGCACGCTGCGTTCCCCATAGCCATCCGTAAAGTAGATGAACAACGCGTCGCGAAAATAGCGATGCTCGTTGACGTAGTCGATAACGGGCGTGAAACGCGTACCACTTCGGCCTTCAACGTGATCTGGCAAATCCGCAGGAGACTTCACCCGATACACGCGCTGAACATCCGCATCGCATTCGATAACCGTTAGCTCGAACTTGCGCCTTGCAATGATGCCGAATATCTCCGCGAATATCTGCCTTATCTGATTGTCAGACACCGACCCGGAGGTATCGATGGCCACGACGATTTTGACCGTCTTGCTCTCGCGAGATCCCGACAGGTCAAATCTACGTGGCTGCCGGCGATTAAGCCGCATGCGCGTGCTCTCCTTATTAGCGGCTATGGTGCCGACATACTTCTTAAGAATCGATTTCCAGTTCAATGTTGCAGGGCGATTGATCCGCTCTAAAGCCGATGCGAATCGGCCAGGCATAAGACCGCGCTCTTCGCGGCCCATCATGTCGTTCACCTCATTCAAGAGTTCTTTGACCGCTTCCGCCGCGATTTCGTCGAGCGCAGTTGCATCGGTCCCAACGGCTTCCTCATCTGGCGAGTCAGCAAGCGACGACCACGAATGATCCACAAGGTTGCCAGCGGCATCCGCCGCGGTAACGACCTTGCTGTCGGAAGTCGCACTCGCACCGTCTTGCGAACCGGCATCCAATTCGCCTTCGTCCCCGCTCGCCCCGCCATCGCTCGGAATCGGGGCAACCCCCGAATCTCGCTCTCCTTCCATGCCGTCAGCAAGCCCCTTGATGAGATCGAAGTAATACCGGTAACTCTCCCCCGAACGAATGCGCTCGAGACCGAACTTCTGCTGAAGCGTCTCCGAGGTGACGACACCCTCCGGCGCCTGCATGAAGCGTTTGCCGCCAGCGACTTCGCTGTTCAGCATATCGTTCACCGACGCATCCGCCGCATAATTGAACAGCTCGAAAAGGCTAGGATCTTTCCCAGGATTCGAGGCAACCATTTCGGCGGGATGATTGAACACGACGTGGTCAATCTCGTGACAAAAGATATAGAGGATTTCCTTGATGGAGAACTTCAACAGTATCAACGGGTTCGTCTCAAAAACCGGAGGATACTGGTCGAGCCGTATGCCGGCAATACTGCGCACCATGAAATTGGTCCGAAAACTCATTGCCATGAGAAAGTAGCCGTAATAGCTATCGCGTTCAGAGACAAGGAACAGCGTGACCAACTGCGCGAACTTTTGAAAGTCAGCATCTATCTGATCAAGTAGCACCTTGTCACCCGTGCATTCATACCGCCGAACGCAGTCCTTCATTACGGCAAGCAGGCTTGCGATATCGCCGTCGGCACTTGTCATTTGCCGCCACCCTGAATAGCTTTGCGCGTTTCGTCTGACAAGTCGAGCGTATCCAGAAGGTCCTGCTCGAAGACATCGAACAGCAGCTCGATAAGGCTTTCCCCATCGGCGGTTTTCTCCGCCGTGATCTTCTGCGCGAAGAGCAACTTGGTTGAAGGGTCGAGTGCTTGTATAAGGCTGCTTAGCTGATGCTTGGTCTTCTGGAAAAGCGCGGGATCGAGCGACAGGAAACCGGCATTATCCTTCAGGTACTCAAGAACCGAGTCGCAGGTCTGCACACGTTTCGCAACCGACAGCTTCGCGATTTTCGGACCGACGACACTCAACTCTTCGTCATCTGCGAAAACCTGCTCGGCGGTGAAAGCGGCGGCCTTCTCAACTAGGCTCGCGAAGTACATGGCCGCAACCGTAGGCCCAAGCTTGGCACCTACCAACTGCTTCATGTCACTGCTCACGCAGCGCTCCCCGTTCTCTTTGTCGGTGAAAAACGGACGCAAAACCGGCTCGCTTGAGATGATAGTGTCCACCATATCCCACCCGCGCGGCGAAGGGGCGGGCTGTTCCTCGTCCTCAAGTTCAGCCGATGCCTCGTTGAGGCACTTCGGGTTCTCTTTGATGAACCGCAGGATCTCCTTGCTCACACCCGTTTTCTTCCCATACCGAACCCACTCGCTCGCACTGCTGGTCACTTTCAGCTTCAAGAATCGGTCGAGCTGCGCCGGATCCATTTCGTTGGTTGCATACACGCTGTTCTGGGTACTTGGGTTCATTGCCCCAACAAAGAACACCCACCACGGGAAGCGATACCCGTTAACGGTCTTGGTGAGCAAGATATTCATAAGTTCCTTGTAGACCGTGTTCTCGGTGCGGTTTATCTCATCGACGAAGATGATGACGGGCTGAATTTTCCCTGACAGCAATAGGTCAATCTTCTCGGAAGGTGAGAGGTCGTTTTGGGCGTAGGCGTTCGCGTCGCCGGAAAGCGCCGACGCGTTCGGCTGTCGTTTGGCCGAGCGTTCGAATAGCAGCTTCTCCTGCGCCTGAATTCGCTCCACTGCGTAGTAGGGCAGAAATCTAAAGCAGGGCTTCCCCCGCTCGTCTTCATACTGGTAGGGCAAGCCGGTAATCTCGCCCTCTTTCAGCGTTCCGCCTTCGATAGTGATGCAAACGCCTCCCAAATCGCGAGCAACGCTCTTCACAATGGCCGACTTCCCAATGCCGTGCTGCCCCGAGATAAGGGGCGTGATGAAAACATCTTGCTTCTCGGTAGCAATGTTGGCTAGGATTGCGCGCTTAATGAGACGAGCAGCGTTATTGATGGTGATCAAAATCTCACTCCCTTGATGCGAAGGAACGTGTCGAGCTTCTTGGACCGCGCTTCTTTCTTGCGCCACGGATTCTTTCCCTGCTTCAGCACAACGGTTGGGTTCATTTCCGAGAAATGTCTGATGAAGAACTCCTCGCTGAACAATTGGAAGCGCGCAATCTTCCCCGGATCGAGCACGGAGAAGTACCTATCCAAAAACGGTTCGGAGAAATCTCTGTGCTCGAGAAACACGGATAACTCTTCCTGCGTCATATCCCCGATGCGGGCTTCAACAAACCGCTCGTCCAGGGCGGCTTCTTTCTCAAGAAGCCCGCAGAGGTCAGACTGCGGCTGACTGCCGCGCCTTGCGTCGAGAACGCGAGTCCAGAGTGCGTCGTCCGACGTCTCGCCATCGCCTTTCGGTGCAGCGGACGGCGTAGAAAACGGAGACAGTCGGTCAAGCGGAACCTCGCGAACTATCGGAGCCGCCCCCTCCCGCTCGCCGGCGCAATCCTTGACATTCCCCATATCGGCTTTCTTCAAATTGCGGAGCTCGGATATGAGCCTCTTGCAGCGCGCAACATAGCGCTTGGGATATCCGCCCGTATCCAGTTCTTCCTCCAAGCAAAGCAAATCGATTTCCAGCAGGTCATCGCTTTGCGTTTTCAAGATCTCCTCAACATCCATTAGGCAGCCTAATCGCTTATGGGAACGTGAAGGCCATTGACGACCTCCTTGACATGCCCGACCTTTTCAATCCCGAAAAGCTCAGTAACCCCGAAACTCCTAAACGGGCTTTCATTGCGGAGCGTCTTAAACGTGATATCGCCGTTTACCTGCGCATAGTCGACAATTTGCTGCAGGTACGACTTCTGGGCGTCAGTGAGCTCGGAGTCGTTCAGGACGGCTCCTAGCTTCGCGACAACGGCATCGTCGGAAATCCCCACCTGCTTTCGTAGGAAAGCGAGGGCATCCATATGCCCATCCCAGGCCTTACCGGACCATGAGGCGAAATCGGCAGGCGATCCAAGCTGAGCCGTGAAAATTTCCTTGAGTTGCTGCTTCTCTTCATCGGTCAGGGACTCAAGCGTATGCAGCTTCGCAAGGGAGACCTCGTCGCCCTGGAGATACTCTTCGGCCTTTTCGGCATAGGGTTTTGAACGATACAGCCCCGCCTGCTCACCTCCATCTATAAGCGTATCGGGCAGGTCGACGATGTAATATTCCCTCGAGTCGGGGATGTACTTCATTAGATCGCGAAGCTCCTTGCGCACGTACTCGGCGCGCTCGAACGAGAAGTCGTCAAACAGGTATGAGCCGTCCATCATCGACGCGATGAGCTTCTCCTTCTTCAATACCTCGGGAATCGCTTTGAGCTTTTGCAGCTCGGTCATCCGCTCGGTAAACAAGGAGGCGACGGACTTGAACCCGTTTCTGATGGTTGCGGGATCCTTTTCATCGGCTACGTATTGAAGATACGCGCTTTCAACCGTTAAAACGAGGTTGTCAAAGCTTCTCACTTTCGGCGGACACGACTCAATCGCGATAAGCGGGATGACGACATCGTTTAGCTCTTCGACCTCCTTGTCCTTGAGGTTGTCCAGCATCCCCTCTTTGCGGTACTTGTTGACATAGGCGATGCTGCGGTTCACCTCGAGCGCATCGTTGTTCAAGCCGGCGATGGAGACAACGAAGTAGTCGTAGAGATCCTTTTCGTATCTCTGCTCGAAAGGCGTCTTGTCAACCTTTTTCTGAAGCTGCTGAAGAATGGAGAGCTTCAGCTGGTTCATTTTCACGCCCTGGCTGCTAGTTGCAGCATGGCTTTTGCCGCTGCCCTGGACGGTTGACCAGGTACTTGACGTATTGAAGTACCTGAAGTTGTCAAACCAGTCGAAAATAAGGAAGCCCTTCTTGTCGGAGCCGGGACCGAAAAGGTCGGGTGACAAACGGGTGCCACGTCCCACCATCTGCAGGAACTGGATTTTCGAATAGACGTGCCTGAAAAAGACGAGGTTCACGGCATCGGGAATGTCAACGCCCGTATCCAGCATGTTCACGCTCACGGCGATTTGGGGGAGCCTGTCGCGCTCCCCCAGGTTGTCGATGATCGCAAGCGCATCGTCGACCCGACTGTCGATGAGCTTGCAGAAATCGGAGCCCAACCCTGGGTACAGCTTACGAAATTCCTCAACGATGACCTCGGCCTCGGCATGGCTCGATGCAAAGACGATCGTCTTGCCGAGCTTGTCTCCGGCATCCACCTTCACGCCATTCTTCATAAGCTCATCGAGCATCACGTCGATAGTGCCACGGTTAATAACATTGGGTGAAACTTTGATGCGAGCATGAGCGAGCGAACCGGTTGGGGATGTCGCACCCGCCGGCTCATCGCTTTCAAGCTTAAAGGCGTTCTCCACACTGGCCTTTTCCTCTTCCGTGAGGTCGTCGTAGGAGATGCCGAGGCGCATCGCCTCCGTGGTGTTGTCAATGACATGGAAGCCCACCAGGTAGCCATCATTAATGGCCTGCTCAAGTTCGTAAGCATAGTCGGGTTCCCCGTTGGGAGAGTCGAAAACCGCATACGTACTTTTCGTTTCATCACATCGCGGTGTAGCGGTCAGGCCAACCATCAGCGAGTCGAAGTATTCGAACAGAAGCGGATACTTGCCAAAGATGGACCTATGGGCCTCATCAACGATGATGAGATCGAAGCGGCCTATCCCGAACTCACGGGTATCGCCATTCACCAGCCGAATCATCGTCTGGTAAGTGGCGAAAATGATTCTGGCGTTCTTATCGCGGTCAGTGCTCGATCCGGCGAAAATTGCCGTCGGGATGTTCGGTAGAAGCTTGTTGAAGTTCTTGTGAGCCTGCCTCACCAGGCTGGTTCGGTCGGCAAGAAAGAGCACATTCTTCACCCAATTGGCCTTGGTCAGCACATCGACTAGGGATATAGACACGCGGGTTTTGCCGGTGCCCGTCGCCATCACGATGACGCTCCTGCGACGCTTGGCTAGAAGCGCATTGCAGATGCCCCGAATGGCTCCCTTCTGGTAATCGCGATTAGTGATGTCGTCGTTAATAACAGGGTTCGAGATATCCCCTCGCGAACCGGCGCGCTGCTTAAGCAGCTCAAGCTCTTCAAGGGAATGGAAGCCGAAGACGCGGCGCGGGCTGTAACCGAGCGGGTCCATGCAGAAAATGCGGTAGCCGGACGCATAGTATGCAGTCGGGCGATACCCAAACTTCCTCTCGAGCAAATCGGCGACATGGCTGGCATGCCTTCTTCCTGCTATGGGGTTCTCGACTGCATTCGAGTAATCAACGACGGCGAGCGGTTTCCCGTCGCGGCCATACAGGATGAAATCGATGCTGCTGCCATCCTCGAGCGTCATGCCGATGCAAGCAGTCTCAGGGTAAGACTGGTCGCTTTTCAGTGCGATTGGCCAGCCGGCTTCCCGCAACGACGCAAGCACGAAGAGCTTCTTGTTCTCCTTCTCGTCCCGTTTGCGCGAAGTCGAGAAGTGCGTTTGCCGAAGCGTCTTGCCGAATTCGGCAATCACCTCTTCGGAAGGAATGCATGATTCGGGGGAGGCTGCTTCCTGCACAGGCTCGGGGGGCGCGGATACAGTGGGTATGGCCTTGTTAGGTTGATTGCCAGAGTCGGTCGAAACGACGGCGGGCTTTTGCAGGGCTGAGCTTTCGTTGGCGCTGCGTGCCTGCTGGGCTGCGCTGAGGGGCGAAGCGAACTCGGGATAGTCTTCGATGAGTTGCAAATTCATGAACAGCTCGCCGATAACGTAGTGGAGCTGCTCGAGCGTGGCGCAAGCCGTCTGGGGGCTCACGAGTTCACCATGCGCCCCGAGATTGCCGTTCTTCCTCACGATGTGCATTGCCGTGAGAATTGTCTCGTCTCCGATATAGTTAACGAATCGATCATCGCTCATGGACTCAAACAGAGTTCGACTCGGTTCCGTTCCGTCCGTAATGGAGCGGAACAAGAGATTGACCACAAACTCCAAGGCAGATCGAGAGGAACCGCAGCTAAGTCCCGGCATAGGGAGAGCGAGCGCTTCAGCATTGCGACACGCTTCGTACAAGCTGCGAAATTGAGGGTATGGCTTTACGAATTCAAAGTTCACGACAGCCTCCTGCGCTCGTTGACGGGTTTCTTCGCCAATTATAGCGATGGCCTTTGCCCGATTCTTGCACAACAAATGAAAGCGGCAATGCTGGCAGCGCGGGGGCTGTCACGGTAAAATCTACCAAACGATAAGGAACGGTTCGCTAAGCCCGTTCCCCCCTTAAACCAAGCAAGCATGACGACGCCCTCCACGGCTGCGACGACAAGGATGTTCAACATGGACGCATCGACGCAACACCACGACGACAAACTGGCTGAGCAGCTAGTTATTTTCAGCGCACTCGCGGGCGCCTACGCGAATGTCTACCTCATCTACGCCAACGCCGGCAAGGCGCGAGCCCTCAAGCTGAACGGCTACGTGACCACCGGCTTGGAATTCGACGAGAACGCCGTTTACGACTACAACGTCGTGCAGAAGCAGTACGTCTCCGAGCGGGTTCACCCGCAAGACCGCGACACGATGTTCAAGGCCATCAGTCTTGACGAGGTGCGGGCGCACCTGGAATCCGCGAACGAATACAGCGGCAGCTATCGCGTGCTTTCCGACGGCGAAACGCACTATTACGAGTACAAATATCTCAGAATCGACAATGCCGAATACATCGTTGCAGGCTTCCAAAACATCGATGACATCATCGCCGAGCAGCAAAGACAACGCGAAATCCAACAGGCCCACCAGCGCGAGCTCGAGGAGCAGCTTGCCATCTTCGACATCCTTTCGCGCAACTATCGCAACGTCTACCAGGCGAACATCAACGAAGGCACGGCGAAGATCCTGAAGATGGCCTCCGACTACGACCTCGCGGAGGTCGTGGCGCTTAGGAACCAGGTGTTTCCCTACGAAAGCGTACTCGAGCGCTGGATCGACTACCGCGTGCACGACGAGGACAAAGATCGCCTGCGCCAGCAGCTGAGCGTGGAGAATCTGCGCCGGGTTTTGTCGGGCAGCAAAACGGAGTTCACGGGCACCTACCGCAGCATCGACGGCGGCGTGATGCACAACTACCAGTTCTCCGTTACGAAGATGGACGACGCGGGCAACGTAATCGCCGGCTTCCAGTTCATCGACGACATCATCGAGCAGCACCTCGAGCAGGAAGCGCAGCAGCGCGAGAAGGAGGAAGCCTACCAGCGGGAACTGATCGCCGCCAAGCAGGAGGCCGAGCGGGCGAACCGCGCGAAAACCGACTTCCTGCTGCGCATGAGCCATGACATTCGCACGCCCCTAAACGGCATCCTGGGCATGCTCGATATCGCGGAGCGCTGCACCGATGACTTGGAGAAACGCGACGACTGCCGGCGCAAGATCAAGGAATCGGCGCAGGTGCTCCTGGAGCTTATCAACGAAGTCCTCGACATGAACAAGCTGGAATCGGGCACGATCGTCCTGGAGCGCGTTCCGTTCGACATAGCCGAAATATCCAGAAGCGTCCACACCGTCATCGCCAAGCAGGCTGAAAGCCGCGGGATCGAGCTGATTGAGGAAAACTGCTCGGCACTGCATTGCAGGCTGGTGGGAAGCCCCACTCATTTCAAGCGCATCATGACGAACATCCTGAGCAACGCGATCAAGTACAACAAGCCCAACGGCAAGATATTCATCACCTGCCGGGAGGTTTCCTGTGAAGACGACACCGTGCTCATCGAGTTCAAATGCCGCGACACCGGCATCGGCATGTCCAAAGAGTTCCTGGAAAAGCTGTTCGACCCGTTTGTGCAGGAAACCGAAACGGCGCGTTCGGAATACGGCGGCACGGGACTGGGCATGTCGATCACCAAGAACCTCGTCGACAAAATGGACGGCACCATCACGGTCGAGAGCGTGAAGGGCGAAGGGTCGACCTTCGACGTAATCGTTCCATTCGCGATTGACCGAAGCGAGCCGGCAAGCGAACCCGCAGCCGCTGAGGCGGCACCCGCATCCATCCGCGGCATGCGCATCCTTCTGGCCGAGGACAACGAGCTGAACAGGGAAATCGTGAAATTCCTGCTTGAAGCGGAAGAAGCGGTCGTCGTTGAAGCGCATGACGGCCGGCAAGCTATCGAGGCATTTGCGCAAAGCGCGCCGGGCGAGATCGACGCGATACTGATGGACGTGATGATGCCGAACATGAACGGTTATGCGGCAACCCGCGCGATTCGCCAAATGGAAAGGCCCGACGCAACCGAAATCCCGATCATCGCGATGACAGCGGGCGCATTCACCGAAGACAAAATCGCGGCAAAGAAAGCGGGCATGGACGAGCACCTGACCAAGCCGCTCGATGCCCGCCTCATGATAGAAACCGTCTCCCGCCTCGCAAGCACCTACCGCGCCGGAAAGGCTTAAGCGCCGCCCAAGAACCGCGCGTCAGCCCAAACTATCCCCTACTCGTCCAGGTCGAAGAGGGTTTTCATGTCCTCTTCCTTCATGGATGCGCCCGAAGACGGGAGACTTGCCGCGCGGAATTTGTCCACGTTGGCCTCTGCGCCCAGGAATTCCTCGGCGGTGCCCACCATGGTCACGACCCGTCCACCCTTGGCGGTGAGCGCCTGCACGCCCTGGGTGCTGTTCGTGGTCTTCG
>CAVHXL010000019.1:0-10674 GCA_963639885.1 bacterium
AACTCGTGTCTCAGCCTTGAAAGGGCCGCGTCCTAACCTCTAGACTATGGGGACGATTGCGCTTCTTGAAAAGCAGCCCGCTTAGTATGTCAAACAACCATAGGTTTGGCAAGAACTTTTTTGAAGAGGGTCAAATTTCTTACATATGCCCGCTTCGAACGAGAAATGATATCGAAGGTGATCTCGATGAAAACGTAGCCTTACTAATCACCGGTTGGCAAACTTCACGGTAAAGGACCAGTGGAGATGCGTGGCTGCACTGCTGATCGGGGACATTGAAGAGGGCGGCCCGAATTACCCCTAGAATTCAGGCCGCCCTTCGCGTTTGCATAAAGTTCACGGAATCTACTTGAGCTTCGCGTAGCGTTCGTAAGCCTCGGTGACCATCAGCTCATATTGCTTGCGGCTTCCCTTCACCTGCGTGTCCAGGATAAGCCCGCAAGCAAGCGAGAGCAGCCCCACGAACACCAGGCCGACCGCCAAAAGCGCGCTTGGCAGCTTCGGAACCAGCCCCGTCGACGCGAACTGCGCTATAACGGGGATGCCGCAGATGAGGCCCAGCACGACGAAGATGAGCGCCACCCATGAGAAGAGAGCGAGCGGCTTGTAATCCTTGAACAGCGACATGATCATCATAAGCACCTTCATGCCGTCGGAGAACGTGTTGAGCTTCGACTCGGAGCCTTCGGGGCGATCGCGGTAGTCGATGGGGACCTGCGCGATGCGCCAGCGCTTGTCGACGGCGTGAATGGAAAGCTCGGTTTCGATCTCGAAGCCGGGGGAGGTGACGGGCATCGTTTTGGCGAAGACGCGGTTGTAGGCGCGATATCCCGTCATGACGTCGGTGAACTCGTATCCGTAGATGGCCTTGATGAGGAAGCGGACCAGATTGTTGCCGAACCCATGGAAGGCGCGGTCGTTCTCGGAGCCGTAGCTGCCATTCGAAAGACGGTCTCCGACGACCATGTCGGCCGCATCGGCAGCGAGCGGCGCGAGCAGCGCCGGCGCGTTCTCGGCAGGATAGGTGTCGTCGCCGTCAACCATCAGATAGATGTCTGCGTCGATGTCGCGCATCATCTGGCGGACGACGTTGCCCTTGCCTTGCCTGCGCTCGGTGCGCACGATGGCACCATGCTCTCGGGCGATCTCGCCGGTGTTGTCGGATGAGTTGTTGTCGTAGACGTAGATATCCGCAAGCGGCAGGACGCGCTTGAAATCGTCAACGACTTTGCCGATGGTGACCGCTTCGTTATAGCAGGGGACGATGACGGCGACGCCCTTGCCCTGAAGGACGGCTTCGTTTTCCTGTGTCATCTGTGCTGCTCCTTTTCTTTTGTGGCGTGCGGAGATATTCGCATACGTTCAACATCCTAGAGCATAGATCGCGCCGTCGCCATAGAGGACTCCTCGGTTTCGCAGGATATGCGCGAATGCGATGGACTCGCTGCGGAGCCAATGTTAGAGATGCGATAATATCGGAATACAATTTTCCAGGGTTGCGTCGTGCATCTTGCCGCCTGCGGTCGGTTGGGCGCATGCGCGGTGCAGGTTTCGTATCGAAGGAGTGTCTGGCAGCGTGAGGAAACTAATCGAGCAGATCATGAAGTTTGGCGTCGTCGGCGCCATCGCCTTCGTCATAGACTATGGGCTGTTGATTCTGCTCACCGAGATTTTCGGCGTGAATTACCTTGTCAGCGCGACGATATCGTTCACGGTCTCGGTGATTTTCAACTACGTTGCATCGATGCGCTACGTGTTCGTGCACAAAGAGGATATGAGCCGCCGACGCGAATTCGTCATCTTCGTCGTCCTGTCGGTGATCGGTCTTCTGATCAACAACGCCTGCATGTGGGCTGGCGTGGAACTGCTCGGCATCTACTACTGGATCACCAAGATCGGTGCAACCGCCATCGTCATGGTGTGGAATTTCGTGACGCGCAAGATTTTCCTGGATGCAGGCGATGCATCGTAGCGTCGCGATGGAGCATGCGCGCCGAAGCGAAGAGGGGCCTTGGGGCTGCGTTTCGCGCTGAAAACGACGAACCCGCCGATTGGACATCCGGCGGGTTCGAGGAAAATCGGAATGGTGCCCTAGGCAGGATTCGAACCTGTGGCCTTCTGCTCCGGAGGCAGACGCTCTATCCAGCTGAGCTACTAGGGCATGCCCGACGATTATACGCTATATGAAGCCTATCGTATCGAAAAAGGGAACGGAAGCGATCATATGTCTGAAATCATCACTATCGAGCGAATGGGCTATGGGCCCGAGGCCGTCGGCCATCTAAAGAACGGGAAGACGGTTTTCGTGAGCGGGGCGGCTCCTGGCGACGTCGTCGAGGTCGAGCTTTCCGAGGAGAAGCCGAGTTTTGCCCGCGGGAGGGTTGTGAAACTTGAGCAGGCCGGTTCCTGCCGCGTGCAGTCCAAGTGGGCCGAGCCGGCAGCCTTCGCCGCCGCTCCCTGGCAGCATGTTTCCTATGAGGCGCAGCTGACCGCGAAGCGGGATAACGTGGTCGCGGCCCTTGCTCGCACCGGTGGTTTCGGTGACGCCGCTGAGCGGTTCGTCTCCCCGTGCAAGCCCTCCAAGCGGCAGTGGGGTTATCGCAACAAGATCGAGCTCGGTGCGCAATGGGACGCCAACGGCGTCTTCAACCTGGGATTCCATGAAGAGGGAAACCCCAATGTGGTGTCCGCGCAATCCTGCCCTATCGCGCATGATTCCATCGCGAAGGCTCCGAAGGCCCTGCGCGGCGCGCTTCGATACCTGCAAGGTGCGGATGACCTTGGCATTTTCCGCGTGGGGGTTCGCACGAGCGTGCGCACGCGCGAAACCGAGATCGCGCTTTGGACGAAACCGTCGGGCTTCCCGCGCGCTGCGGCGGCCAAAATGCTGAAAAGCTGCTTGCGCACCACCTCCGTCGTGCGCGTCATCGCCGATCCGGGGCATGCCCGCAAGATCAAAGGGCTTGAAGTGCTTGACGGCAAGGGGCATTGGGAGGAAAACCTCGGTTTTGCGCGCTATATCGCCAGCGCGCCCTCTTTCTTCCAGGTGAACACCGCCCAAGCGGAGAAGCTTGTCGGATGCGCGATCGAGTCCTTGGGCGGAAGCGTCGGCGAGGAGGGTCCGAGCGGTCTTGACGGCATGCTGGTTGCCGACCTGTATGCTGGGTGCGGAACGTTCGGAATCGCGATGGCGCAGGCGGGGGCGGACGTCATCGCGGTGGAGTCCGCGGGCTCGTCGGTGCGCGATTTGCGCCGAAACGCCGAGGCCAACGCGGTCGATATCGACGTCATCGGGGGAGATGCGGCGCGCGAGCTTCCCGAGCTCGGCGGCCTGGACGCGCTCGTGGTCGATCCGCCGCGCGCCGGTCTGGCCGAGGGCGTTCCCGCGGATATCGCCGCCGCCCGTGCCGAGCGCGTCATCTACGTAAGCTGCAACCCTGCGACCTGGGCTCGCGACGTGCGCCGATTCGAGTCGGTTGGCTATCGCCTCGAGGCGGCGATGCCGGTTGATCTGTTCCCCCAGACCTACCATGTCGAGGTGGTCAGTTCATTCACCAGGTGCTAGGCGCGCCCCTTTGGCGTTTGTGGGTTCTACGGTTTTTGACCGCATGGAGCTTTATCGGTACGTCAGCAGCTTCGAGTAGCTGATAAACTCATTGACCGTATGCGATATGCACTAACGCCCGTGACAAGCGGGCGTTTTCGTGAAGCGCACCAGGCTTGCCTCGGTGCACCCAGGCAAGAAAAAGGAGACGTCATGGCTTTGTACACACCGGCTTATCAGCCTACGGGCGAGGAAATCGCCGTTATCAAGACTTCCAAGGGATCCATTCGCGTGCAGCTTGCCGGATTGGACGCCCCCATCCATGTGGGCAACTTCGTCGAACTGGCTCAAAAGGGCTTTTACGACAACTTGAAATTCCATCGCTATGTGCCCGGATTCGTTATCCAGGGCGGCTGCCCGAATACGCGTGATCTTGACTCCGATCAGGTGATCGCCGCCGCCGGCAACCCCTACGCCGGCCTTGGCACGGGTGGTCCCGGATACACCATCAAAGAGGAATACAGCACCAATCCCAACAATAAGCATCTCGACGGCACGCTTGCCATGGCTCGCAGCCAGATGCCCGACTCCGCAGGCTCCCAGTTCTATCTGTGCCTTGGCGCGCAGCCGATGCTCGACTCCGGTTACACCGTGTTCGGCCAGACCATCGAGGGCAAAGACGTGATCGGCCAGCTTCGCGTCGGCGACGTCATCGAGACCATCGAGATCGAGAACGCTCGCTAGCGGATCCGTCCCCAAACGCAACACCAACGAAGGATTCGAAGGACAGACATGAACAACCAACTATTCCAGCAGGCACGAACCGCCTATGCGCTGAAGGATTTTTCGGGTGCGCTGAGCCTATATCAGCAGTGCCTCCAAGATCCGACGCATCCGCCCGCGGTTGGGGAGCTTGGCCTGGTGAATCATCAGATTGGCAATTGCCTTTCGAAGATGAAGGATCCCGGCGGGGCGATTCAAGCTTACGGTCAGGCGCTTTCGGATGCATCCTACGACGCCACGGGCGCGGTCAATTGCAACATGGGCATGGCCTATGCGTCCCTTCATGACTACGACAACGCCGTCGAGCACTTCGAGGCCGCCGTCTCGGATGCCAAATACGACAGCGCCTACAAGGCCTACACGGGCATGGGCAACGCGCTGCTGAAAATGGGAAAGACCGCTGAGGCCGGCGTCGCATTTCGCGAGGCTGCGCTTGACGAAGCCAATCCCGACCCGACGAGGGCCCTGCTGAATCTCGGTGTTTGCTTTATGGCTCTTTCGCGCCCGTCCGATGCGGTGTCTTCCTACGAAAGCGCTTTGCAGTTCGACATGCAGCCTGCCATGCGCAACCGTCTGTACGCCAGCTTGGGACAGGCTTATGTCGCGTGCGGCCAAATGCAGAAGGCCGTCAACGCCTTCGAAGAGGCCATCGCCGACAAGACCTATCTCCTCTCCGACTCCGCAAGCGTTGACTATCAGCGCGCCGTCGGCGCGGTGGCGCAGGGCACGTCCGAGATCACCCAGGTCATGAGCCCCGTCGCCAAAGGCTCAGCGGCGCAAGGGACTTCCGGTGCCGACCTGTCGGGCATCGATGTTTCCGCTGATGGCGGCGCGATGTACGCAGAGCAGGATCCGTACGTCAACCAGCAGGTTGATCCGTTCTATTACGCTGACCCCTACACGGGCGACGGTGCCTCCTATGGCGTCGCCAATGGCGACGATCGTTTTTTCAACGCTTCGGATGAAGAGCTCGAGCAGTGGTCGCGCGGCGTTGCGAAGCAAGAGCGCAAGCGCCGCAATATCGGCCTGAAGATCCTCGTGTTCATCATCGTCCTCGTTTTGGCCGCCTTCGGAGCAGGCGTGTTCCTGTACACGCAAGGGTGGGGCTATCCCACGCAGGACAGCGTGGTGAACCAGCTGTTCTCCGATCCCGATAATGCTTCGGCTTTGTACTCCTCCGAGGTGAGCGATTCGACGGCGACGTCCATGACGAATTCCCTCACGAAGGATTCCGCTCCCACGATCAACCAAATCGATAAGTCCATGACCGAATCCACCGCTTACGTCACGGCTAAAACCGACGAGGGCGCCGATGTGGATTACAAAGTGTCGCTTGCTCGTGACGGCATCGGCTGGAAGGTTAGCAACGTCGAGCTGTATTTCGCGAGTCAGAATTAAAAGCTCGTACGGCGTGCTCTCTTGAAGAGGGGCGCCGGATTCAAAATCGGTTTCTTGCACCGCCATGCGCGGTGCTTGGCAATAAGAAGAAGAAAGGCAACACC
The DNA here is from genome assembly GCA_963639885.1 of bacterium. GTDB lineage: Bacteria > Actinomycetota > Coriobacteriia > Coriobacteriales > Eggerthellaceae > Senegalimassilia. The sequence goes on from CAVHXL010000019.1 coordinate 5,830, forward strand.
ATGGCAATTGAGAAGACTTACAACATGATCAAGCCCGACGGCGTGCGCAACGGCCACATTGGCGAGATCATCTCCCGCATCGAGCGCGTTGGCCTGACCATCGAGCGCATGGAGCTCGGCATGGTTTCCATGGAGGAGGCCGAGGCGAACTACGGCGAGCACAAGGGCAAGCCCTTCTATGATGGCCTGATCTCCTACATCACCTCCGGTCCTGTTGTGAAGATGGTTGTTTCCGGCGAGAACGCCGTCGCCACGATGCGCAAGCTCATGGGCGCCACCAACTGCGCCGAGGCTGCCCCGGGCACCATCCGCGGCGATTTCGGCCTGACCGTTGACGAGAACGTCATCCATGGCTCCGACTCCACCGCTTCCGCTGAGCGCGAGATCGGCATCTTTTTCGCATAAGGTGAGCTCCACGCTTCAGAGCCGTCTTTAGGTGACGGATCTCTTCATTGCGCGACAAGCCCTCTATTTCCGCTATGGGAATAGGGGGTTTTCCTATATGCTGCCGACCTTGGATGGCGGGTGGGTCTGCAGGGGTGTTTCGCGCTATCGGCGTTCTCGGATGGTACCCGTGCTTTCCGAGGCTTTTCGATGTTTTGCCGTGATGATGCCTTCGTCGACATCGAAATCATTCATGGATTCAATGCTGGGTTGCGCGTCATGTGAAGCTTGCATACGCGTTACCATTGTTGTTTGGAGTACGAGGCGAAGCAGGCATATTGAAGTGCTTGGGTTTCAGATAGCAGGTCTTTCAGTTATGCGTATGCATGATGGATTTCGAAGAGCAGGTAAAAGGCGCATCGAGCCTGTGTGCTAGAATCGAATCTCACTATAAACGTAGCACAAGGGGTATGCCTGTATGTCATTCTTGGATTTCTTCTCTGGGATGGGCGGCCAAATGTCCACGGACATGGCCATCGACCTCGGCACCGCCAATACCCTGGTCGCAATCCCCGGAGAGGGCATCGTCGTCAACGAACCCTCCGTTGTTGCCATCGAGAAGAGCACTCATCGCGTCTTGGCAGTCGGCCATGAGGCGAAAAACATGATCAACCATACGCCCGATGCGTTTTCCGCGGAGCATCCGCTTCATGACGGCGTTGTCGCCGATTACGATGTTACCGAGGCGATGATCAGCGCCTTCATCAATAAAGCTGCTCCGCGTAAATACCCGTGGCAGGCCAAGCCGCGTATCGTCATCTGCATTCCCTGCGGCGCCACCTCCGTTGAGAAGCGCGCGGTGTTCGAGGCTGCTGTGCAAGCGGGCGCGCGTCAGGCTTACCTGATTGAGGAACCGATGGCTGCCGCGATGGGCGCCGATCTTCCTGTAACCGAGCCGACTGGTTCGATGGTCGTCGACATCGGTGGCGGAACCACCGAGGTTGCGGTTATCTCCTTGGGCGGTATCGTGACGTCTTCCTCGTTACGTCTTGCCGGCAATCGCATGGACGAGGCGATCGCCATGCACCTGCGTGATCTGCTGGGCATCAAAATCGGCGAGCGCACGGCTGAGATCATCAAAATCAAGATCGGCTCCATTCTGCCATTTGAAGACGGCCGCGAGCGCGACATGATCATCTCTGGCCAGGACGTCATCACCGAGCAGCCCAAAGAGGTTACCATTCAGTCCGAGGACGTCCGCCAGGCGCTTATCGCTCCCTGCGAGGAGATGGTCCTGCACATCAAGGAAACGTTCAAGAAGACCAACCCTGACCTTGCTTCCGACATCATCCAAAACGGTATTTTGCTGACGGGTGGCGGCGGGTTGCTGTCCGGTCTCGACCGATATCTTAGCGACAAGCTTGAGATTCCGGTGTGGGTGAGCGAGACGGCGCTGACGAACGTGGTCATGGGTTGTCTGAAGGTTCTCGAAACGCCTTCGGCCCTCAAGCAGACGCTGATGCGCTCCAAGTAAGGCAACTATTTCCTTATGGCTCTTAATTTTCAACAACAAGGCTCGGCGCTTTTGCGCCGAGGTCTTTTTATCGGCCTGATTGCCGTGAGCGTGGTAATGGTGACCGCGTACGGCAAAGAGGAGTCGGGCGGCCCTCTGCATTCGCTGCAGGCGGGCGTGTCGTCGATGGTGAGCCCGTTGCGGATCGTGGGCGGTTCGGTTGAGTCGGCCACGAAGAGCATTGGCGAGGGTTTCGACAACGTTACCGCCGATGAGAGCACCTTAAGCGGCTTGCGCGAATACAACGAGCAACTTATCCAGCAGTATTCCCAGATGGAGGAGTACAAGCAGGAGGCTCAGCGCCTGCAGAAGCTTCTCGACTTGAAGGATACTTACGAAATCGAGGGCACCGGAGCGCGGGTCATCGGCCGATCATCCGAGGCTTGGAGCCAAACGGTTACCATCAACAAGGGTTCCGAAGACGGCATCTCGTCCGGTCAGACGGTGCTTGGGACCACCGGCGTCGTCGGTCAGGTTGTGTCCGCGGCGGCGCATACCGCCACGGTGCGCTTGCTGACCGATCCGTCGTCTGGCGCTGCGGCCATGATACAGTCCAGCCGTGCGGAGGGTATCGTGCGCGGCAGTCTGGTGGGCTTGCTGTATATGGAAGACCTGGACGCCGACGCGCAGGTGCAGGTGGGCGATATCGTGGTGACATCCGGTCTGGGCGGCAGTTACGCGCTCGGGCTGATCATCGGAACGGTCGTGAAGATCGATACGCAGCAGGGCGACGCGTCGAGGCGCGTGGTCGTTTCGACGAACGATTCCATAACGACGCTCGAGGATGTGCTCGTCGTGAGCACGGTTGGATCCGATGGCGGCACGTTAAGCTCCGATTCCGATGACTCCTCCAGCTCCGAAAGCTCCTCGTCGTCGGGTGACGCCGCAAACACGAGCGGCACTTCCTCCAGCAACAGCGGGTCCTCCTCGTCGACCTCATCGAACGGCTCGACCGCTTCCAGCGGCTCGGGGTCAGCCTCCTCGGGTTCGAATTCTTCGAACTCCAGCAGTGGCCAGGTTTCTTCCACGACGGGAGGTAGGTAGCATGATCGGCGAGAAGAACAACTTCGTCCTTGTTATCGGGTGCGTCGTTGCGCTTATCCTGCAGATATCGCTTGCCCCCGCGGTGGCGCTTTTCAGCGCCCAGCCGAACTTTCTTTTGGCGTATGCCGTAGTGGTCGCTATCGTCATTCCCGGCCAAGCGGGTCCGCTACTGCCTTTCTGCCTGGGGCTTCTCTATGATTTGACCGGGTCGGGACCGGTTGGCGGCATGGCGCTTTTGCTGGTCGTGGTGTGCTTTATCGCCTCCCGCGCCTTCCTTGTGCTTGATAACGACACCATTTTCATGCCCATCGCCATCTTCGTGGCAGTGGCTCTTATCGTCGAGCTTTCCTATGGCATGCTGCTCATCGCATGCGGCTTGTCGGCGAATCCGATCGAGGCGCTGCTGACGCGCGCTTTGCCCTGCGCGCTGTATGATTGCGCGGTCGGCCTGGTCGTGTACCCCGTGATGGCGCGTCTGCTCGCAGGCGGAAGCCAGGATCGCGGTTTGCGCACCCCGAAGCTGCGATAGGGGGCGTTCATGCTCGCTGCAATCATTGCCGCCATCGTTGCGCTCATCGCCGTCGCCGTTATCATCGCGGTTCTGTTCGCGGTTGTTGGCGGGCGGAAGACGACCAGCGTAAGCGTCAAGCGCGATGTCCGCTCCATTTCCTCGGTCGGCGTTCATTCGACGCTTCCCGAAGCGAACAGGCGACCTGCGGGCGGCATCGGCCGCGGCGCTTCCGAGGCTCAGCCTGTTGCCAGCACCGGCGACTCCCTGAAATCGCGATTCGTCGCGGTCGGGGCGCTTGCGGGCATTATATTCGGCACCTTGGCCGCGAAACTGTGGAGCATGCAGGTTCTGACGAGCAGCACGTACAAAAAAGAAGCGGACGACAATCAGTACACGACCGTCTACACGCCGGCGCCGCGTGGTTACATCATGGATACCGACGGCAAGCCCATCGTTAAAAACCGTACATCGCTGACGGTTTTGGCCGATCCGGACGTTGTCGACGATCATGATGTGGTCAGCCGCCTATCTGCCGTGCTCGGGCTTCCCGTCGGTATCGTCCGCAAGCGCATCGCGGATTCGAGCTCGGGAGCGCAAAGCCAGCGCGTCGTCGAGTCGGATACCACCATGCGCAACGTCGCCTTTATCGCCGAGCATGCCGATGCGTTTCCCGGCGTCACTATCCAAACGCGTACCGTAAGGGATTATCCCTATGGATCGCTGGCGGCGCATGTCGTCGGGTATATCGGAAGCGTCTCGTCCGACGACGTCGCGAACGTCACCGAGGGCCGTGATCTTGAGTTGGGCGACACCGTCGGCCGTAGCGGCCTTGAGCAGATGTACGACAACCTGCTTGCCGGCGATCATGGCGAACGCAAGGTGATGGCCGATGCGCAGGGCAACGTCGTCGAGGTGGTGAGCGAGACGCAGCCGGTGAAGGGCTCCGACGTTTACACCACCATCAAGGCATCTGTCCAGTATGCTGCCGACAAGGCGCTTGCCGACACCATCGCACCTGATGGGGGGTCGATCGGATCGGGCAAGGGTACGAGCGGCGCCGTGGTTGTGATGGACGTGACCGACGGCAGCATCCTGGCGCTTTCGAGCTATCCGACGTTTTCGCCCTCCGTGTTCGTGAGCGGCATCGATGACGATACCTACAACCTTTACTTCGACAAGGAGATTTCCGAGGCGGCGCAAAGCCCGATGCTCGATCGCGCTATCCAGGGCACCTATCCGGCCGCCTCCACGTACAAGACGTTCACAGGTCTCGCGGCGCTCGAATGCGGCATGGCCACCACCGATGAGAGCTGGGACTGCACCGGTGAATGGG
>CAVHXL010000019.1:10684-19748 GCA_963639885.1 bacterium
GGACGGCTTCGGATCGGGCTCTCCTCAGAAGTGCTGGCTTGAGGGCGGCCATGGTACGATCAACTTTCACCAATCGATCGTCAATTCATGCGACACGACGTTTTACGATATCGGCTATCAATTCTGGAATGCCAGCGCCAACGAGGGGAAGAGCGCCACGCTTCTGCAGGATTTCCTGAAGAAATACAACCTTGATCAGAAGACGGGCATCGATCTTTCCGGGGAATCGGCCGGGCGCGTTCCGACCCCCGAATGGAAAGCCGAGTATTTCCGCGATACGCCCGAGGAGGCGCAGTGGAAAGGCGGCGACTACACGAACATGTGCATCGGACAGGGCTATGTCCTGGTCACGCCCATCGCCCTTGCACGCGCTTACGGGGCCATCGCATCCGGCAACCTGGTCAAGCCCCATCTTTTGAAGGAGGTCCACAATGCGGCCGGGGACGTCGCGCTGCGCTATCAATCCCAGGTTGTTTCGACCCCTGATGTGAACATGGCCGATTTGGCGGCGGTGCGCGAGGCCCTTCGCGGGGTGACGACGGACAACTCGTCCATCTCGACGCTGTACGACGACGAGGGCATCGATCCCGAGACGATCGCGAGCAAGACCGGCACCGCCGAGTACACCGATATGGAAGATACCGGCTGGTATGTTTGCTATGCGCCGTTCGACAACCCCAAGTACGTGCTGTCGTGCGTCATCGAGCACGGCGGCGGCGGATCGACCGTCGCCGCCCCGGTCGGCGCGAAGGTCATGGCCGCGGCCCTTGCGTCTGAGAACTCCTCCGATGGGGAGGTCGGCGTGATCAGCACCTCCTCGGGCGAGGTCCAGGATGGCGCCGGGACTTCCTCGTCGAGCGGGCGCTCGGATTAGAAGGGGATGGTCGGGAACATGCCGCAATTACCTCAAATCAATTCGCTGAGGCATCCTGAAGCTGCCGTCAACCATGCGCGCAAGCAGCGTCGCCTGCCTTGGCTGAACGTGCCGTTTCTGCTCGTCGTGGCGCTGTTGGTCGGCTACGGCCTCGTGATAGTGTACTCGGCCGTCAGAAGCGATGCCGATTACCAGTACAGTCGTCAGATCGGCGGCGTGGCGGTAGGCATCGTCTGCATGATCTTGATGTGGCGATTCGATTATCGCCGCCTTTCGGAGTACACGACGCTGTTCCTCATCATCAACGTCGTCTTGATCATGTCGCCGCATATACCGGGCCTGGGCACCGACGCGGGCATGGGCGCGAAAAGCTGGATCAAGCTTGGTATGCAGATCCAGCCGGGCGAGTTCGCGAAGATCACGGTGATCCTCATGGATGCATCGGTGATGGCCCGCTACGGCGGCAGGCTCGACGATGCGCGCGAGTATATGAAGGCGCTCGGCATCATGCTGGTGCCGTTTTTGTGCATCATGACCCAGCCCGACCTGGGAACCGGCCTCGTTTATCTGTGCATCGCGGCGTTCGCCTTGGTCATGGGGGGTGCGCGAACGAGGTATCTGCTGATCACGCTTGGATTGTTCGTGGCTGCCATCGTGTGCGTGTTCGTGGTCGATGAGGCTATCAAAGCCACTTCAGGCGAATACAAGCTGCTCAAGCAGTATCAGCGCAACCGACTGCTCGTCTTTATGGACCAGTCCGGCAGCGCGACCACCGACGAGGGCTACAATCTGCAGCAGGCGAAGGTCGCGATCGGTTCGGGCGGCCTTTTCGGCAAGGGCCTCTTTCAGGGTACGCAGCATTCCCTGGGCTTGCTTCCCGAGGCGCCCACGGACTTCATCTTCTGCGTGCTCGCTGAGGAACTGGGCTTTTTGGGGGCGCTTGTGCTGCTGGCGCTCTACGGTGCACTCGTTTTGATATCCTTTCGCATAGCGAAAGGCTCATCGGATCTATTCGGGCTCGTGATCGTCATGTGCGTGATCGGCATGTGGCTGTTTCAGATCCTCGAGAACATAGGGATGGATTGCGGGCTGATGCCCATCACGGGCATCCCGTTGCCGTTCATGAGCTACGGCTCGTCATTCATGGTGGTGAACTTCTTCATGCTCGGCATGATCGGGTCGGTTTGGTATCACAATTCCGCGCTGGCTAAGCAGCGCTAGCTTGAGATTAGGAGGAAACATGAAGCTTCCCATCGATATCAAGGCGGCGCTCATCGAGGCGATGGACATCGAGGCTGCGCGCCGGGAGCCCTTGTCGGTAACCATATATATCGACGACAGCGCCCCGGGTGATATTCAGGCGCATGTCCGTCAGGCGTTTGCAAGCGCCTCTGAGACGGCTCGCGTTTCAATCATCTATCTGGATGGGCGCAAGGTCGAACCTTATCCCGAAGACGATATGGTCTGCCTGGTGGCCGGCTTGTCCGACAAGGTGGGGGCGGTGGCGCGCGATTGCCGGGAGGCGGGCGTGCCCTGCATGGTGGCGACGACGATGCCGCAGCTCGTCTTCGAGATCGCGCATGCCGCCGGTTGCGATATCCCCCAAGCCGATATCGTGGCCCCGAAGCTTACGAGCGAGGTGTACAGCCATGTCATGGCCGGTGGCGGAAAGGCTCCCGCGCTGCATGCGAGCTGGGGAGAGCCCAAGTGCCCGACCGAGGGTGATCTAGGGATCTTCGAGCCTATCGAGCTTATCGCGGAAGCGCGCGAAACGCTTGATGCGCGCATGGGGGATTGGGTCGTCGAGGCGTGCCGAAGCAAGAGAATCGCGTTCGCGGTCGCATTCCCGTTCGTGCGCCACTCCTTCGCGCTCGAGGTGGTGCGCGCGACGGCTGTTCAGAACATCGGAGTGAGCTTGCTCGTGTTTATCCCGGGCGCCGATCTTCCCGTGATGACCTTGAACCAGGTCAAAATGCTCCTTGCGCTCGCCGCTGCCTATGATGAGCCGCTGGACGCCTCACGCGTCAAGGAGCTTGTCGCGCTTATCGCCGGCGCGTTCACGTGCAGGGGTATCGCGCGGCGGGTTTCAGGGTGCGTCCCGGGCCTGGGTTGGGCGCTGAAGGCGGCCGTCGGGTACACGGGAACGCTTGCCATGGGCCATGCCGCTATCGAGTACTACGAGGGCGCGCCGAACGTCTCGAAGCTCGCGGATGCCCTGGGAAGCGCGCGCGACAAGGCTGTTGCGGCCGCTGCGAAACAGGCTGGCAAGCAGGCGTACGGCAGCGCGAGCCAGGTGGCTTCCTCCGTCCGCGACGCTGCCGGCGAGGCTCTTTCGGGCGTGCGGGATCGCGTTGCCCGCTTGCGGCGCGACGAGGCGCGCGAGTAATCACGAATTGAAGAAGGGGGCATCGTGACAGATCTTTGGCCGCGCATCGAGCCGCTCTTGTCTCAAGCGGAGCGTCCGGCGCGTTACCTCAACCATGAGTTCGGCTGCGTGTACAAGCCTGATGCGGATTTCCGCTTCTGCATGCTTTATCCGGACACGTACGAGCTCGGTCAGGCGAACCAGGCTCTTCGCATCCTGGTCAACGTCGTCAACAAGGTTGACGGCATGGTGGCCGAGCGTGCCTTTTTGCCGGCGGCGGATTTCGCTGACACGTTGCGCGCCGAGAACCTGCCGCTTTTCAGCATCGAGGGCTGCGCGCCTCTCGCCGAGTTCGACGCTTTGGGAATCACCTTGCCCCATGAGCTCGCGGCAACCAACGTGCTTGAAGCGCTCGATCTGGCTGGGATCCCGCTGCATGCCGCGGATCGCGGCGAGGATGACCTGTTCGTGTTGGCGGGAGGTCCCTGCGCGTTCAACCCCGAGCCCTATGCGCCGTTTTTCGACTTCTTCAGCATCGGGGAAGGCGAGGAGTCCCTTCCCGAGGCGCTTGAGCTGATCCGCTCGCTGCGCGCGGCGGGGAGAAGCCGTCGGGAGATCCTGCTTGAGCTGGCGAAACTCGATGGCTGCTACGTCCCGGGGCTCTATCGATGGAGAAGCGAGGAGGAAGCGCAGCAGACGGGATCGTGGATCGAGCCTGCCGTTGAGGGCCTGCCGACCGTCATCACCAAGCGCGTCTTCGAGGGATTCGCGACATCGAGCGGGTGGGAGCCGTGCATCGTGCCGTTCACCGAGGTGGTGCAAGACCGTCTCAACGTTGAGGTCCTGCGTGGGTGCGCCCGCGGTTGCCGCTTTTGCCAGGCGGGCATGATGTATCGCCCCATTCGCGAGCGCTCAGCCGACAACGTGGTCGATGCCGTCAAGCGCGGGCTTGCGCAAACGGGTTACGATGAGGTGAGCCTGACCTCGCTTTCCACGACCGATCACTCGCAAGTGGCCGACATTCTCACGCGCTTGAACAAGGAGTACGCTGACAAGGGTGTGCGCATCTCCGTTCCCTCGCAGCGCCTGGACAGCTTCGGCGTCGATATGGCGGGGCTTATCGCCGGGCGCAAGAAGGGCGGTCTGACGTTCGCCCCCGAGGCCGGCACGCAGCGTCTGCGCGACGTCATCAACAAGCAGGTGACCGAGGATGACCTCTTCGGGGCCGTCGATGCCGCTTTCGCCGCCGGTTGGCGCCGCTGCAAGCTGTATTTCATGATCGGACTTCCCACCGAAACCGATGACGATATCAAGGGAATCGCCAGCCTGGTTCAGCGCGCCTACGACCGTGCGAAGAAGGCCACGCCGCAAGAGCAGCGCGGGTCCATCCGCATGTCGGTGTCCTGCGCGTTGTTCGTGCCCAAGGCGCAGACGCCCTTTCAGTGGGATGGCCAGATATCGCCTGACGAGGCGTTGCGTCGCGTGGGATTGCTTCGCCGCAGCGTGAAGTATCGCGCGATCGACGTGCACTGGCATGATCCCGCGACCTCCTTCGTCGAGGCTGTCATGAGCCGCGCGGGGCGCGAGGCTGCGGCATGGGTAGAGGCGGCATGGCGCCGCGGTGCGCGATTCGACGCCTGGACCGAGCATTTCAACGAAAAGGCATGGCGCGATGCGGCCGAGGAAGTGGGAATCGACACCGAGGCCGTTGCGCAGACATCTTATGACACCGCTTACGTGATGCCTTGGGCGCATATCTCGACCGGCGTGTCGACGCGCTTTCTCGCGTTGGAGCGCCGACGCGCGGATATGGGCAAAACGACTCCGGACTGCACCTATGAGCGCTGCGCCGGTTGCGGTGCGTGCCCGGGGCTGGGCATCGACAACGAGCTTGCCTCCCCACGCGTCGCATCGGGCTCGAACGCCCACGTTGAGCAGCGGTCGCAGGGTGAAGACGCGTTCGTCTCGCCGGTTGCCGCTTGCGTCTTAGCCGCTCAGGCAAAAGAGCATCGCGGTCAGCAGGCGCCCTCTGTTTTAGGTGGCGCCCAGCGAGGGGCGCGGGGCGACACGGGCGATACGGTGGAAGGCGATCGAGCGGCAAGCGAAGGGGGTGACCGTAATGAGTGAGCAGCAGCAGTTCAGGTTGCGCATCGTGTTTTGCAAGCAGGGGCGCTTGGCGCTTCTTTCCCATCTAGAGGTTGCTCGCGCCCTTGAGCGCGCGGTTCGACGCGCCGGACTTCCCTTCGCCATCTCGAATGGGTTCAGCCCTCATATGAAGATCGCGTTCGGCGCCGCGTTGCCGGTCGGCGTCGGTGGAACGCGCGAGCTGGTTGATCTGACGCTGACCGAATACGTGAACCCCGGGATCGCGCTTGAAGCCTTGAGGCGGGCGAGCGTTCCGGATTTGATGGTCCTTGAGTGCGCATACGTCGAGTCGAAGGCTCCCGCCGCCTCGGCGGCGTTTCCCATTTCAACGTACGAGGTCGTTTTCTCCAGCGCTCCGGCGAGCCTGCCGGTTCCCGCGCAGGTGCGCATCGTGCGCAAGAAGAAGGAGAAGGCTCTCAACGTTGAGGATTTTCTGGTGGGCAAGCCTTGCTTGAAGGGGCGCGTGCTGACGCTGTCGCTTGAGCAGAAGCCAACCGGCAGCCTCAGGCCCGACAAACTTCTTGCGGCCTGCCTTGCCCTAGCGGAGCTTAAAGGGCGCTCTGGCGGTGAGGGTGGGGCTTCTCGGGACTTCCCTTGCGCAGATGCGGTTGCGGGGGTCCCAGAGGGTCAAGGGGGCGCACGTTCGGTCGAAGGGGCTGACGCCGCGCTTGCGTTCATCGTGCCCAATGCCGACGCCGCTTTCGGTGGAGATGCTGAGGCTTGCGAGTCTGTGCATGTTCTGTCCGTGACGCGTATCGACCAGCGCCCTGCGTAGGTTCCTTGGATTCGTTACCAGTTGGATATGCGGGCGCCTGTAGCGCCCTTGCTCGACAGAAGTTCACGGCGGGCTCGTGCGTGGGAATCCGGCGAAGACCGACGGCGGTTTTGCGAGCGGGAATCCTTCCTCTAAAGGGCATGCGGGAGCGTTTTGAAACTTTTTTCACCGTGATCGAAACTTTTTTCAAATTAAGGCTTGCGCATATCCGTAAATTCCTGTAATGTATCCACTCGCAGCTGAACGGGGTGTTAGCTCAGTTGGTTAGAGCGCCGGCCTGTCACGTCGGAGGTCGCGAGTTCAAGTCTCGTACATCCCGCCATTTATGATTTAACCGCCTTCGGGCGGTTTTTCATATCTTATGAAGCTTTTTGCCGCAACGTTCCTTTCATGCGATTCCTTTTTGATTAGATCGCGCATGTATTCGAGAAATAAATACAAGCTGCGCGAGTGGCCCTTATCGAAGGCTCACTGGTAAAATTTAGAACATGTGAAACTTGATCGGTTGAACTAACGGGCAAGGGGTTGCCCGTTTTACCCGTCAAGGCGCGCTTGGTGCCTGTGGAGGGGTGCTAAGCGGCAAATCGCTAGGTGAAGAGGTGCCCATGGCTTTTATGAAAAGGTCGTATGGCGGTATCCAGCCATACATCCCCTGCGGAATCTTGAGAATCCGCCTTCCGTTCGTTCACTTCAAGATCTCGCCGCCTGAGGTCGTTACCGGACTCATGAATGCTTGCACGTCCTATGGCGCGCTCGCGGTGCTCATTTCGACGTTGGGGCTCGACCCCGAGGTTGCATGGGCGCTCGTGGTGTTCGAAACCATGATGTATACCTGCAACTGGCTTCTGGGCGAGCCTTCCATTTGCGGCTGGATCACGCCGGCGATGGCTATCGTCATCGTGTTTTTGGAGGGGTTCGACCCGGGGGTCGTACGATTACAGGCTCTTACCGCCGTGCAGCTTGAATTGGCGTTGCTGTTCCTCATATTGGGAGCCACCGGTTTATCGAAGAAGCTCAATACGCTGCTTCCGCCCGGCGTTAAGGCCGGCATCGTGCTCGGTGCCGGCGTGAATGCAGTCTATGCTCGCCTGCAGGAGGGCGGCGCGGTTGATACGGCCACCATCGGTTGCATCGCGGGTCTGTGCATCGTGTTCTTCCTGATGTTCAGTCAGCGCATCCGCAAGCATATGGACTCGCATCGCATCCTGCAGGTCTTGGGCAATTACAGCTTCCTGTGGGCGATTCTGGCATTGTTCATCGTGGGCGGTTTTACGGGCGAATTCCAGTACAGCTTCTCTGGGCAGATCCTGCGCTTCCCCGACTTCCCCGCGCTGTTCACCTCGGTGAGCCCGTTCTTCATCGGCTGGGCTGAGCCGAGCGTGTGGATCCGGGCATTTCCGATTGCCCTGATTGCCTGGGTTATCGCTTATGGCGACTTCGTCACGGTCCAGCAGCTTGGCATGCAGGCGCTGCGCGATGACGAGTTCATCGAGTTCGATCCCAATCGCACCAACGTCATCTGCGGCATCCGCAACCTGGTGCTGTCGCTATTCGCTCCGTACCCGGCGCTTGCCGGCCCTCTTTCGGCACCGTATTGCGTGGCAACCTATCAGCGTTACAAGCAGTCTGGGCGTCAGGGAATGGATTCCATCTACGACGGATCGGGCACGAACCTTATCTTCACCGTCGTGGGCCTGTTCGTGTTCCCGCTGTACGAGGCTTCGCTTGCGGCATCGGGTGCCATCCTTGTGGTGGTGCTGTGCATCCAAGGCTTCGTATGCGCGCAAATCTCGTTTGATTTGGCGCGCGATAAGATGGATCAGGGCTTGGCCGGCATGATTGCGGGCTTCATTTTGGCTCGCGGTGGCGGCGTGGGCTTGGCCGCTGGCTTGCTGCTTTACTTCCTGCTTGCTGACAACGATAAGATCCGCGAGGATTATCGCCTGAATCGCGAAGCGCAGGAGTCCGAGGATCGCAAGACCGCGGAGATGCTTGCTGATCTTGAGAAGCGACGGCATGAGTTCAAGGAAGCAAGCGCCGCCGACTCCGGTTCGCATTAGCGCGAAGGTAGCGGATTTTACCTAGCTGGATTGTTTTCGTAGCAAAATGCGCTTAGGCGCTGCGACGAGGCCCCGCAGGCTGTTCTTGCCTGCGAGGCCTCGTTTTTTGTATGGGGGCGGGTATGGGGGGCAGTGAGGGGGATTGCGCCGTGCTTCGCCTTATTTCGGATGGCGAGCTTTCATGCGGCTCTCGTTTGCAAGAGATTCGCGCTTGCAGGCGGCTCGCGCTTGCAGGCGGCTCATTTGAACGCTGGCGCCGTCAATGGTTTTGCGTGATTTCAGCTAGCCGCGGCATGATTTCCCCTTGAGAAGCAACGCGTCCAGCTAGCGCGGGAGCTTTATTCGATTTCGGTGATGAACGTGCGTTCAATGGTGGGTAAGAAGAGCCTACCTGGACGAAAGGTTTGAAGGGCCGCTTGCGCGCTGTCTGGGTTGACCGCTCGCCGATGAGGAGCATGTGCATCGCTGGGCCACACGCGCGCCGATGGGTCGCCTGCGCGCCGCCGGGGGATAATGCTCACTGCCTGGGCCGCATGTGCGCCGTTGAAGTGAAGGGGAAAGGCAGTTGCGCTTTGTTTCGGATGCAAAACGAAGGCCGGGACGGCAATTGAATTGCGCCCCGGCCTTCGTTTGAGCCTACGAGGTTGGATCTCCGCATTCGCTCCCTTACGCGGCTTTCACCTCGTTGAGCTCTTTGCCGGCATTGGGATTGTTGAACACTGCAGTGTCGACGTTGTTCGACTGCCTGGCCACCACGGTGGTGCACACGGCGTCGCCGGTGATGTTGACAGCGGTGCGCGCCATGTCCAGGATGCGGTCGATGCCCATGATCAGCGCGATGCCCT
>CAVHXL010000020.1:0-19566 GCA_963639885.1 bacterium
ATGCGAAGGTGTGCGTGGACGAGGTCTCCCTCGCAAGCATCGGCCAGTCGTCGTCTGCGGCAACGCATGCCGCCACCGATTCCACGGCCAGCTTTGCCGAGGGGGATCAGCGGGGGCAGGCGGCAGACGCCGCGACGGTGCCGGGCGCATCTGCCGCGGCGTCCCTCTCGCTGCCTCGCTTCGCCCCGAGCGTGCTCGGCGCATCGTGCTCGCCCGAGGTCATCGAGGTCGGCAAGGACTGCGGCATGGATTGGATGTGCGGTATCACCCCCTGTTTGTGCGGGTCGTCCGACAGCTGGGGCGGCTGCTCGTGCAATGGGCTTGAGCAGGCGCGTCCTGGCGTTTCGGCGATATCGTCGGACGAGGGCGTCGTGCGCGTTGTCGAGGCGTTCGGCAAAACATGGCTTTTGCCGTGCGGCTCAGGCGAGGCCGACGTGACGATCACGCCGAGCCTGTGCTACCACACGAGCGTTCCCGTCACCGTGCATATCACGGTTGCCGGCCTGCAGACGGCCGACGCATTCCTCGGGTTTTTCGCGGTGATGATCGCCGCCATCGTCGCGGGCAGCATCATCATGCATAAAAGGATAAGGAAGATGAGGGGGAGCGAATGAGGCGCACGCGTTTCGCTCGGTGGTTTGCGGCGGTGTTGTCCCTGACGATGCTTGCCGCCGCCTGCGCAGGGCTTGCGGGTTGCTCCGCGAAAATCCAGTTGGACGATGCATCGCCGAAGGTGTCCGATGTGAAGCTTTCGGCCGACAGCCAGATGAACGAGAGCTCGCAGGCGGTTTCGATCGTGGTCATGTTCGACCGTCAGATCAGCGCCGATGGCGATGTTTCCGACGATTTCAAGCTGCTGCTCAACGGCAAGGAGCCCGATGCGGCGACCATCAAGGTGGATGCGCGGGCGAGCGCGAACGCGATCACGTTCACGCTGCGCCCGTCGGACTCGGCCTCGAAGGGTGCCGGCGCCGGGCAGTATTTCGCGCTTTACCAGGCGCAATTCTCCCTGGCCTCCGCGCGCGACGACGGAGCGCTTTCCCATATCAGCGGGGCATCCGGGTCGACCGCCGTGCTTTCCGGGGAAATCAGCGGAACCTTGCCGAGCGGGCTTGCCATCGACGTGACGGCGCAGAGGCAGGGTACGTCTGATGTGCCCGCGCAGGCCACCTTCACCGTGACGTCTCCCGCGAAGGCGCGCGTCATCACCTGGTTCTCGCCTGACGGCGGGCAAACTGTTTTGCTGAAGCATAATCACACGTTCGCGCAGGCCTCCGCCGAGGACGCCGCGGCCGATTTGGCGAAGGTGGTCAATGCCGCGAATGCGGGCTTGATGGCGACCGCCCGCGGCGCCGAGGTGACCATAACGGCTGCCGAGGCGGTTGAAGGCCAGGTCATAAGCCCGGTTGTGGTGGAAGGCGTGGGCGTTTGCGGCGGCAACTACGATTCATCGCAGGGGACGGGCGCATGAGCGCGGGGTCTCGCGCACGCAAGGCGCTCGTCCTTTCCGCATTGGTCGCGCTTATGGTGATCGCGCTTCTCGCGTCCGCGATGCTTGGCCGCTACAGCCTTGATGCGGGTCAGGTCATCTCCCTTCTTGGCGACGCCTTGACGGGGCAGGAGATAGGTGTCGAGGGAAATGTCCTGTTCACCATCCGCTTGCCGCGCGTCATCGCGGCGCTTGTGATCGGCGCGGCGCTCGCGGGCGCCGGGTGCGCGTTCCAGGGCATTTTCAAGAATCCGATGGTGTCCCCCGACCTGCTGGGGGCTTCCGCCGGCGCCTGCTTCGGCGCGGCGCTCGGCATCCTGCTCTCGTTCGGCGATGTGGGCATGGAGGTTTGCGCGTTCGCCATGGGCATCGCGGCGGTCGCGGCAAGCTATGCGCTGTCGGCGGTGATCGGTCGGCGCATGGGGGGCATTTTGGTGCTCGTGCTGTCCGGTCTGGTCGTGGGCAACCTGTTCCAGGCTTTCACCTCGGGCGTGAAATTTCTGGCCGACCCGAACTCCCAGCTTCCCGAGATCACGTTTTGGCTGATGGGCGGTTTGTCGGCGGTTCGCGAGGACGATCTTGCGGCTTTGTTGGTCGCGTTTTTCGTCGGAGGTGCGGGCCTTGCGGCGCTGCGCTGGCGCATCAACGTCATGTCGCTTGGCGACGATGAGGCGCGCGCCCTCGGCGTCGATGTGAAGCGCACGCGCCTGCTGGTCATCGCGTTCGCCACTTTGCTCACCTCGGCTTCGGTCGCCGTCGCGGGCATGGTCGGCTGGGTCGGCCTGATCGTTCCTCATTTGGCGCGCTTTCTGGTCGGGTCCGATCAGCGCGTTCTGCTGCCGGCATCCATGCTCGTCGGGGGGACGTTCTTGCTGGTGGTCGACGATGTGTGCCGAAGCATCTACACGACCGAGATCCCGCTTTCCATCCTGACGGCCATCATCGGCGCGCCGCTGTTCGTGTACCTCATTTGCCGACAGAGGGGCGTCTAGATGGCTATGCTGGAAATTGATTCTTTGACCTGCGGATACGGATCGCATGTCGTTCTTGAGGACCTGTCCTTGTCCGTGGCGGCGGGCTCGATCACCGTGCTGCTCGGCCCAAACGGCGTCGGCAAGTCTACCCTGTTCAAGACGATCCTCGGCTTTCTGCCGGCGCGCTCGGGCCGGGTGTATGTGGAAGGCGCCGACGTGACCGGCTGGTCCCGCAGGCGCTTCGCCCAAAGCGTCGCCTACGTTCCGCAAACCCACGACTGCGCCTTCGGGTACACGGTTCGGGAAATGGTGCTCATGGGTCGTACGCCGCTTGCCGGAAGCCTTGCCGGTCCGACGGCGGCCGACGCGCGCATGGTTGACGCCGTGCTTGATGATTTGGGCCTGCGCGCGCTTTCGGGCCGCGGATTCACCTCGCTGTCGGGCGGTGAGCAGCAGATGGTGCTCATTGCGCGCGCCTTAGCCCAGCAGCCGAAGCTTCTGATCATGGATGAGCCGTGCGCGAACCTTGACCTGGGTAATCAGGTGCGTGTGCTCGCACGTATCAAGCGGCTCGCGGATGCGGGGCTGTCCGTGGTGGTGACCTCGCACGATCCGAACCATGCGCTCATGCTCGACTGCGACGTGCTGTGCCTGGGCCGTGCGGGCACCGCCGCGCGCCTGCAGGGTCGTGCCGCCGATGTCCTGAACGCGGATACGATCGGCGAACTGTACGGGATCGATGCCGCTTGCGGCCGCGTTCGCGGCAGCAGGGGAAGGGAAGGCCTGGCGTGCACGGCGTTTTTGCCCGAGGATGTTGCCGGTGGGCAGGGTGCATCCGTCGACGGTGCTGCCGCGGCCACGACCGGTGAGCAGGGGGCGCCTGCCGATGGTGCCGCCTCCGTCGCCGCCGGTGAGCGGGCCGCCGCGCCCACCGCGGCGGGCGACGACATGCACGCAGCGTCCGCGGCTTTTGCCCTTCCCAACAGGACCAATCAAGAAAAGGAGACCCGCGATGATCGATAACCCAACGTCCGGGCCGAAGCCGGCGACCCTTTCGCGCCGCACCTTCATCCGCCTGCTGGCCACCTCGGCCGCAGGCGTCGCTTGCGCGGGTTCGCTCGCCGGCCTTTCCGGATGCGCGGGCCTTTCCTCGAAGGGCAACCTGCGCAACATCACCGACATGGGAAACCGTCGCGTGATGATCCCCGAGCAGATCGACCGGGTGTTCTGCACGAACCCCATCGGCACGGTGGACGTGTTCGGGCTTGCCCCCGAGAAGTTGGCGGGTTGGAATTTTCGCCCGGCCGGCGATAACAAGAAGTACATCCCCGACGAGTATTTCGCCCTGCCCTCGCTTGGCGTGTGGATGGGCTCGGGGTCGGTTCCCAACGCCGAGGAGATCGCGAAGCAGAACCCCGACGTGCTGCTTTGCTATTGGACGGCCGACGAGGTTGGCGCGAAGATGGCCGACGAGGTGCAGAACCAGACCGGGCTGCCGGTGGTGCTCGTCGATTACGACCTTCGCCAGGCGCCCGAGATGTTCCGTTTCGTGGGGGATATGGCAGGAGTTGGGGAGCGCGGCGAGGAATTGGCTTTGTTCTGCGAGCAAAAACTCAGCTTGATCAGGGAAGTCGCGAACGCGATTCCCGAGCAGTCGCTCAAGCGGATCTTCCTTGCGCAGGGCAACGACGGCTTGACCACCGACCCGGTCGGCAGCATGCATGTGACCGACGCGCTCGAGCTTATCCGCACGACCAACGTTGCCGACATGCCCGGCACCGAGGGGCAGGGAATGGGGATGCCGTCGGTCAATCTCGAGCAGATCATCGAGTGGGATCCCGACGCGGTGCTGGTGGCGGAGTTCAACATGAGCGATTCCGAGAGCTCGGATGTGTACGGTGCCATCAAGGACGACGCGCACTGGCTCAACGTGCCATGCGTGAAGGCGGGCGAGATTTACCGCATCCCCCAGTCGCCGTTCTCCTGGTTCGGGCGCCCGCCGTCGGCCGTGCGTCTTCTGGGGTGCTTGTGGCTGCTCAAGGTTCTCTATCCCGAACAGGCGGAAAGCATCAACATCCGCGAGGAGACGATCGAGTTCTACAAGAAGTTCTATCGATATGAGAAGTTCGATGAGTACACGCTCTCGCAGCTGCTCGGGGCGGCTGGGATAGACGCCGCAACGGGGCAGAAGGCGTAGGGGTTCGCGGGCCGGCCCGCGGCCGTCTTGCGAAAGCGTTTCGCGCTAGGAGGCTTACCCTTGCGGTCGCAAGGGTTCCTCGGCTGATTCGCCGGGCAGGTCGCTGAACTTCTGCATGAGCTCTTTCTTGCTGGTCACGCCCAATTTCGTGTAGGCGTTCTTGCTGTGGAACTTCACGGTCCGCTCGGTGATGAACAGCTCCTCGGCGATTCCTCGCATGGTTTGCCCGTCCAGCAGCAGCAACACGATCTGCGTTTCCCGCTCGGTGAGGCCAAACGGGCTTATCTGCGCGAGGCGCATCGCCTTGATCTGCTGCTTGAGCGAGAGCGAGTTGACGGCGGGAGACGCCATGTCGCCTGGGGCTTCGCCGCGGGCGGCGCCTGCGGCCTCGTTCTCATCCTTGGCCGCGGTCTCGGTCGAGGTGGCCTTGCCGCTCGTACCCGCGCTCGCGTCCGCACCTGCGTCCGCCCCGGCTTCGCTGCCCGCGCTTTCGGGTTCGCACTCGGCCGCGCTGCCCGCGTCCGCGCCGGCCCCGCCGCCCACGCCCACGCGTGCGCCTGCGTCCACGCTCGCACCTGCGTCAGCACCGGCCCCGCCGCCTGCGTCAGCACCGGCTCCGTCGCGTGCGCTCGCTTCGCCCCCCGCCTGCGGCGCAGGCATCAGGCCGCGAGCGCGCATCGTCGCGTACAGCACCGCGATCACCGCCATGATGGCGATGCAGGCGGTCGTGATGTTCGTGAGCTGCTCGAAGGTGAAGTTGTTGAGCCGGTCGAGTTCCGCCCCCGCGTAGGTGCCGAAGACGATTCCGCAGCCGGCCAGAAGCGCTGCCAGGCGAGATGCGGAGGCTTCCCCGTCATCTGCGCGCGCGCCGGCGGGCAGCATGATCCAGCAAATGCCCGCCATGCAAAGGCGGGCCCCGATGATGATGCCGACCGATGTGGTCATCGTTCCAGCCTGCGCGGTCGAAAGCAGCACGAGCCCTACGACGAACACCACCTCGAACAGACCGCCGAATACCTGCAGTTGGGCGAATGCGAGATCAGGGCTTGCGTGCCCCGTCGCCTTCGCGGCGGCTTTGGAGGCCGGGCCGGTGGCTGCCAGCAGCAGCGCAAGGCCGATGGTGCAAACGGCCGCCATCACGAGCGAGGGCGTCTGCGAGTTCGCGGTCACCGGGCTCGCGATCATGCCGCACATGACAGACGCGAGCAGCGTGCAGATGCAGACCGTGTACATGAACAGCCGGTGCCCGCGTGGCAGGCGCCCGGGGACGGGCGAGGCCGCGTTTTCGCCATGCGCCTCGCTGCTTGAAGCGAGGTTCGCGAAACGTAGGCAGACGCAGCTTGCGAGCGGCATGACGGCGCCGATCCAGGCGATATCGCTCAGCAGGCTGTAGGCAAGCCCGGCGATCGAGGACAGGATGCCGGCGGTGCAAACGATTCGGCAGCGGCTGACGACCAGCTCGTGGGCAAGCGGGCGCCCCCAGCAGATGGCCATGGGCACGATGCAGGCGGCGAACAGGGGGAAGGTTACGGGAATCAGGGCGGGGAAGAGAAATCCGCCCGCGCCGGCGATCGTCGCGATAGCGCAGGTGCCCACGCGCACCGCGCGCCGCCTGCTCGAAAGACGGTTGCCGACAAGGATCGACAGCCCCAGCACGATGATGGCGGTGGTCGCGACCGTATGAGAGATGTTGTATACGGCGGCCTCGCGCGACAGCGCATAGGTGTCCACGATGTTCAGCCAGAGCAGAAGGCAAGCGATGCCGACGATTGATGCCACATGTTTCCTCATGCCGAATAGTATACGGATAAAGTTCGAAATAGGGCGGTCTGCAGCAAAATTTCGCGACGGCCCGGAGGCTTGGGGCCCAAGGAAGCCCCTCTCGTCGATAAGGAAGCCGCCGTGGCGCCTCCGCCCGCATCCAACTGCCACCGCTGCAGCGCCCCCGCCCGTGCAGCTGCCACCGCTGCAGCGCCTCCGTGCGCAGCTTCCCCCCGTTATCCCGCTGCCCGCGCGCACCTTGCCGCTTCTTCGCCCGCGTACCCCTATGACCTGCCCTTTCCCGCCTTCCTTTCAAGACTGTACCGAAAGGACAGGACTATATTTATCCTGAATGGGCTATTATCCTTAGCTGGGTATGTACGTGCGCGAGGCCCTGGGGGATACGGCCTGGCGCGCAGGCATGCCAAAAATGAAAGCCCGAAGGTAGGGAAAGGAGAAAGCGTATGAACCATTCATCAAGATCGTCTCAAGGAGGTGCTATGAGTTGCTCGAAGACGGCGCGCAAGTTCTCCGCCGATGCGCTGTTCCGCTCGTTCGTGGCCGTCGTGCTGTGCGCCGGGCTGATGATCCCGACGAACCTCACGACCGTGAACGCCGCATATGCCGCCACTTCGACCGATTGCAGCAGCTGCGAGCCCGCCGCCGACGGCAATGCCGATGACGCCGCGCTGGCCGGAACCGACGACGAGGCGCATCGCCACGGCACCGTTTCGATCACTTCCGATGCCGCCACCGACAACGTCATCACGCTGAAGGTGGGCGAAACCGCCGACGTCACCGTCGCCCCGTACGTCCATCGCCAGTTCCAGGGCTGCGGCATGAGCTATTGCCCGAGCAGCTGCGAGGAGTATTCCTCCGACTGCTTCGTGGCCGGTTTCGGCTGCAAGTGCTACGCCTCGCCCTTTGAGCGCACGGCCAACGTCACCTCCACGGTTGCGGATGCGTCCGTCGTTTCCGCATCCGACGTGGTTGCGGGCGATTACATCAACGCCGACAACCTGAATCTGAAGGATTCCAAGAAGCCCGTCACCAAAAACGGCACCGTTACGCTGACCGGTAAGATCGCCGGCACGACGACGGTCACCGTTGCCGCCGCCACCGACGAGGACGGCAGCATCAACGCCAAGACCGGCGACAGCTCCTCGAAGCTGCTTCTGTGGTGGCATCCTGCGACGACCACCTTCACCGTGAACGTCGTCGAGGACTCCGCTGGCGCGACGATCTCCGCTCAGAACGTCAAGCTGCGCCAGTCCGGTTCCGAGGGTTCGGCGAGCGTTTCCGTGAGCGACATGCCTGCCGGTTGGAAGGATGCCGTGAGCTCCATCGAGGTCGCCCCGATCTCCGCGGACGGCACCGTCGGGGACGCGACCACGCTTGACGCGACCCAGTACTCCGTGGACGACGCCAAGGGCCGTATCACGTTCAATCGCACCGAGGAAGCCCCGGTGTTCACCGTCGCCGTCGGCGAGGGCGATCCGGTTGAGGTTGCGACGCGCTGGGGCGGCACCATGACCTATCCGCAGTCCAAGAAGTACCAGGTGACCGTGCATGCGAACGGCTTCGCCGACACGGTCGGCACCATCACGTGCGTAACCGGCGCCTCCGAGACGTTCTCGATCGTCATCGATGAGGATGGCGACGACAAGACCACCGATGACCGCACGGTCGTCAAGACCTACACCAAGGACGAGATGGACGCGCTGTCCTCGTTCTCCAACGGGTCGTCCCAGTGCGGCATGACCGGCTTCCGCACCTTCTCGGCCAAGGGCGTCTCGCTTGAGAAGCTGTTCGCCGACGCCAACGTGTCCGTGTCCGCCACCGACGCGTTCAAGCTCGATACCACCGACGACTTCGGCAGCATGTTCACCTACGACCAGCTGTTCGGCGATCGTTACTTCCTGCAGTCGATTTATGACGACCAGGAGGTCAAGGACACCTACGCCGAGCTCGTCAAGTCCGATGACGAGGCCGGCGCCACCGTGCAGCTGCGCCGCCTGCTTGCGCAGAAGGCCCTCGAGGATAACTCCATCGCCAAGCCGATGATGTCCGCCAACTACGCCGAGACCCTGATCGGTCAGGACGAGGTCGCCTCGGCCGTGCTGCCCACCGAGGAGAACACGCAGATCTCCTCCCTCGTGGGCGCCGAGAACCAGTACCGCTTCACCTACGGCATCTCGCTGGTGCAGGATGACTGCACCGTGACCTTCGATGCCGGCGAGGGCGTTGAGGCCCCGGCTACCCAGACGGTCAAGAGCCATCTGATGACCTCCACCGAGAACACCACGATCCGCTCGACCTACTGGAACAACGCCATCATCGTCTACCGTAACGCCGCCGAGCCGACCGAGCCCTCCACGGCTGCCGATACCATCGCCGTGCCCGAGACGCCCGTCCGCGACGGCTACGTTTTCGCCGGTTGGTACACCCAGGACGGCTCCGAGACCGGTGAGTGGGGCGACCTGTTCGACTTCACCGCCAACGATCGCACCGTCGACGTGAACACGACGCTGTACGCGAAGTGGATCGCCGCCGACGAGGTGGAGACGCTTTCCGGTCACAGCGCCAAGGCTTGGCGTGAAGCCGAGTACGGAAACCCGCCCGAGGGTAACTCCAGCAACGCCGGCCAGCATGTCGACATCAGGCTTGACTTCGACGGCCCGGTCGCCATCACCGACGCCGATGCGCTGTCCGCGAGCCTGAACATGTCCCTCAACGGCATGGCGAGCAAGGTGTTCAAGGCCGAGGGCAACTCCCTGGTCATCACGACCACGCAGCAGATGGCCCTCATGGCCGGGATCTGCTCGATCTCGTTTGCCGGCGGCAGCGAGATCATCCCGGGAATCACCGTTGACGGCAAGCCCGCCTCCATGAAGGCTCTGCAGACGGCGGTCGACACCGGGCTCGAGTTCGAGGTCGTCAGCGTCACGGAGGGCACCGACACGACGCCGGCCTCCACCACCTTCAAGGTGACCCATGGCGCCAACGTGCGCTCCATGAACCACATCGTGTGGCTGACCAATTCCGGCGAGAACGGCACGGGCGAGAGCATCCTGCCGAACTCCGGCGGCACGAGCCAGTCCACGACGGCGCATCATCATGCCTGGTACAAGTTCACGAACTCGGCATCGGCCGTGAGCATCACGTCCAACGCCATGCAGGACCTCAACAACGCCGGCTATGACGTGACCACCACCGCCGAGGTTGACGCGGATTGGAACACGACCGTCGACAACGGTGGCCTGTTCACCATCACGGCTCAGACGCCCAAGGCCGGCGAGATCCTCTCGGCGAGCACCTACACCGACTCGTTCTTCCAGGAAAACGGCCTGTCCTACGGCCAGGACGTCACCGGCATCGAAATGCCGCGCGCTTCGAAGTGGACCCGCCTCGCCGGCCAGACGCGCCTCGACACCTCCGCCGCCATCTCGGCTGAGGGCTTCGAGGCCGCCGAGACCGTCATCGTGGCAAGCTCCCAGAACTTCCCCGACGCGCTGTCCGCGACCGCGCTCGCCGGCCGCTTCAACGCGCCCATCCTGCTGACCGACCCCGATGAGCTTTCGGCTCAGGTCTCCGACGAGATCAAGCGCCTCGGCGCGAAGAAGGCCATCATCGTCGGCGGCGACGGCGCGGTGAAGCCGGCGGTCGAGGCCGCCCTCGAGGCTCAGGTCGAAAGCGTGGGTCGCATCTACGGCGAGACGCGCTACGAGACCGCTGAGCAGATCTACCAGGCCGGCGCCGCGATGGACGCCTGGGGTAGCACCGCCATCGTGACCACCGGCGCGAAGTTCGCCGACGCGCTGTCCATCTCCTCCTACGCCTATGCGGCTGCCGCGCCGATCTTCCTGGCGAACGAGGCGGGCGAGCTGTCCGAGAGCACGCTTGCGGCCATCAAGGACGGCGGCTTCACCAACATCGAGATCGTCGGTGGCGACGGCGTTGTGTCCGTCGACGTCGAGAAGATGTTCGGCGAGGGCGTCAGCGTTGAGCGCCTTGCCGGCCAGACGCGCTACGACACTTCCGCTCAGGTTGCGAGCTTCTGCCTTGCGAAGGGCATGAGCCTGACCGCCGCCGCCGTTGCCTCCGGCGCGAACTTCCCGGATGCTCTTTCCGGCGGCGCGCTGTGCGGCGCGAACATGAGCGTGCTTCTGCTGGTTGGCGAGGCCGAGGCGGATTACACGCCGGCGCTGTCGCTGCTTGAATCCGGCAAGTTCAGCTTGGGCAACTGCTACGTTCTGGGTGGCGACGCTGCCATCTCCGACGAGCTGTACGCCAAGATCGAGGCTGCGACCAAGACGGCGTAAGCGGAAAAGCAAGCAAGCTGCGAAGATGCAGCGGATGCAGGGCCGGGCGCACCCGCGCGCCCGGCGCAACCCGAAGGGGCCGATCGTGATGATCGGCCCCTTTTCGTTCGGCTTGCCGCGCCAGACCGATGAGCGGGAAGCCGCCCGCGCCCACCGCCCGCCGCGCCGCCCGCCACGATGCGGGCATCGCGCCTGATGGCGATCCTAGGCCACAGACCGCGATTTCGTGCAAGTTGCACCGGGTTAATCACCAGAACAGTTACACATTTGTGATACGCTGCGATATACGGCTTGATGGGGAATATTACTCAAGCCGAATAATGGGGACATCGAGAAAGGAAGGCTATGGTTTCACTGACATCGCGTCTTATCGGGCAAAGAGGGGAGGTGTCATCGCAGTCGCAAGCATCGCCGCATCTCGCAGCGACGTCGGTGCCATCGTGCGCGTCCGGCCGGGCGCACGGCGGTATGCGCAAGCGCTCCCTGTCGGCGCTCGTGTCGGCCGTCGCGGCCGTCGTCCTGTCCACGGTCGCCCTCGCGGGCACGGCGTTCGCAGCCGAGGCAACGTTCGGATTCGACGCCGACCCGCTTTCCTCCTCCGTGCCGATGCGCTTCACCGCGGCGGCGATCACGACCCAAGAGGTGAATCCCGCCGTGCAGTCGGGCGTCTATGCGTTCGCCTGCGCCGATGACGAATCCGGCGAATATACGCTTGTCATCAAGAAGGGGACCGATGAGCCGACCGGTTACGGCGTCGTCCTGTCTGACTGGCACAAGGACACCGATGCGCACAAGGCCATCGACATCACGGATTACAACAACGTGAACAAGGACGGCGGCATCGCCACCCCGACCACGTGGAGCACCTCGACGGGAACGTCCGCCGACAGCTGGCCGTGGCGTCTCGACGAGAATTTCCGCACGGCCATCACCAAGGTCGTGGTGCTCGACGGCGTTACCATGCCCTCGACATCGTATATGTTCGCCGGTTTGGTGAACGTGCGCGAGTTCGATCTGTCCGGCATGGACACCACGAACATCGCGAAGCAGAAGAACTATGGCACGTCGTATGCCGACCCCTACTCGAACAACAATATGTTCGGCAAGTACGGATCGACGACCGCCAATCAAAAGCCCAGCTCAGTCGTAGAGAAAATCATCACCGGCGAGAAGTGGGATATGCCGACGCTGTTCGGTTTCTTCAACGCGAGCAAGGCCAATAAGCCTGACGTCACGTTCTACTTCACGGCGCGCGACAACACCATCGTGAGCCGCACGCAGTACTACAACACGAGCGTCACCACCCAGCCGCGCCGTTATTTCTACGAGTGGCTGCCGCAGGATGGCTTCAAGCATATTTACTACACGAGCGAGGAAGCTTGCGTGGCGAACCAGGAAGCCGACTACAAGACCTGCTATGGCGACACCGACCCGACGCAGTTCACGGACACGTTCGGTTTCAGCAAGCAGCCCTTCGACGTTGCAGGTTACGTGAAGGACAGCGCCTACAGTTACACGACGAAGGCTCTCGCGGGCCCGCTGACGGTCACGGCGACGTACTCTCCCGCCAACGGCTGCGTGGGCGAGAAGGCCCCGACCTACCAATGGTATCGCGCGTCGAGCCTGTCCGACCAGGGTAGTCCCATTTCCGGTCAGACGTCCAACTCGCTGCTGCTTTCCAGCACGGCCGTTATCTCTCAGAGCACGCCCGGCTACACGTACTTCTACTGCGTGGCGACCAACACCGAGGAAGGTGGCGGCACGGGCAAGTCGAACATCGTGAAGGTAACCGTCCTGGACACGACGGATGGCCCGACCATTTCCGCGCAGCCTGTCGGCACCGATTCCGAGTTCCCGCTGCAGTTTAGCCAGGGCGAGGTCGCCCAAACGCTGACGGTGGGTGTGTCGAGCTCGTCCGCGTTCAAGGAGACCTATGGCCTTACCGACGAACCGGCCATGAGCTACCAGTGGTATCAGGCCTATGGTGACGGCGACTTCGCGGCTATCGAAGGCGCGACCGAGGCGAGCTACACGCCCTCCACGCGCGTCGATGCCGGCCTGTATCGTTATTACTGCGAGGTTACCTACACCGTGGCCACGTATGCGCATGGCGAATCCGAGCTCATCTCGTTCACCGATTCCGACGTTTCCTATGTCGAGGTGCTGCTCAACGGCGAGAAGGCCGGCACGCCGGTCATCGAGTCCGTCAACATGGCCGATGCGACCTACCAGAGCGCCAACGACGCGGTGAACCCGCTGTCGGTGAAGGTGAGCGTTGTCAATGGTGCCGCGGGCGATATGACCTACCAGTGGTACGCCTCCGACGATGCCGTTGCCGATCCCGAGAACGACGAGGCCATCGGTACCGCCGCCGCGCTGCCCGCCGACGGCGTTATCAGCTATCAGCCGGCCATGTCGCGCCTGGGAAGCACCTATTACTACTGCGTGGTGACCAATTCGGTGCATACCGATGCGGCTTCCGGCCGCGTTGCCAGCGCCACGAGCCAGCTGGCGCATATCGTCACGCCCGAGTCGGTGACCGTGACCGAGCCGTCGCAGCTGCTCGACGTGGTCAACAACCCGCTGTCCTACACCGGTTACAAGGTGCTGATCGCAGCCGATCTCGACTTGGCGGCCGATAGCTCCACCGCCACTTGGACGGCGGGAACCTCGCTGTCCGGCGTCACCATCGACGGCCAGGGCCATACCATCAAGGGCCTCAACATCGTCTCGTCCCAGAAGATGTCCGGCTCGATGTTCGGCACGCTGACGAACTCCACGGTGAAAAACCTCGTTATCGAGGGCAACGTCGAGGGCGTGGCGACCATCGCCGACAAGGCGACCAAGTGCTCGTTCGAGAACATCATCTCGCGTTGCTCGCTGACTTCGGGCAGCTCCAAGGTCTACACGGGCGGCCTTGTCGCCCAGGCGCTGAACTGCACGTTCGAAAACTGCGGCAACGAGGGCGCCATCACGGGCTCCATGACGAGCAACGCCTGGGGTTCCCAGTCCTCCTTCGGCACCGGCGGCATCGTCGGCGCGCTCGTGGGCGCATCCACGGTTTCCGGCTGCTACAACGCGGCGACCGTCTCGGCCCAGAGCGCAAGCGGCCTCATCGGCCAGGTCGTCAACGCGGCCCAGTATCAGCAGACCTTCGATGCCTATACCTCGGGCGATGTCATCGTTGAGAACTGCTACAACACCGGCCTTATCAACTGCATCCAGCCCGGCGTGAAGTATCCCAGCGAAAGCTCCACCTCGTCGGCGTCGTTCTACTGGCCCGGCACGAGCGGGCTTGTGGGCGCCATCTGCGGCGACGACCAGAACTCCTACGGCTTCAGCGACAAGGTGGCGATCTCCAACTGCTACAACGCCGGCGACCTGACGTTCTGGGGCGAGTCCGCAGCGGGCGTCGACCAGAAGTTCATCGACGCCATCAGCTTCAACAATGGCAAGACGACCGATATCGCCGCCATCTCCAACAGCTACTACCTGTCGTCCGCGGCGTGGCAGAACTCCTATGCCGCGCAAGGCAAGACGGCCGACGAGCTGTCCGGGCTGACCGCAACCCTGAACGGCGAGTCGGGCAGCGCCTGGAAGGACGGCGTGACCTACCCGGTGCTCGCCTGGCAGACGCTCGACGAGACCGAGGCTGCCCCCGTCTTCGCCAACCAGGTGGCGCAGGACCTCACCACCACCCAGGGCACGGAGTACGCTCCTTTGGATGCGACCGCTGATTTCGCGGCCGGCCTGAAGGCTGCGTATCGCGGCGCCATCACCTACCAGTGGTTCTCCTTCACGGACGACATCGCGAACGCCGTGGCCATCGAGGGCGCGCAGACGGCAACCTACAAGCCGTCCTGCGACGTCGTGGGCACCGTTCGTTACTACTGCGTGGCGACCAACACCTACGCCGGCGGCACGCAGTTCTCCTCGTCGCCCGTGTACACGTGCAAGACCACCTCTACGGCGGCCGCTTGCGTCCCGACCATCACGGCGCAGCCGCAAAGCCAGTTCCAGTACCCGAACGACCTGAAGCTTACCGTTGAGGCGAGCGTTTCCGGCGAGGGCGCCGGCGAGCTGAGCTACCAGTGGTACAAGACGAAGAACGCCGAAGCCGACACCTCGAAGGACACTCTCGTGAAGGGCGCCACCGAGCCCAGCTACACCGTTTCCTACGAGGACGGCTACAGCTACTATTGCGTGGTGACGAACACGTTCGAGGAGACCAAGGCTGCGACGGCGACGTCCGATCTGACGAAGCCGACGTGGATCAAGGAAGTGAGCGTGAAGACGCCCGCTGACCTGAAGGCCGTCTCCGACGCGGTTGCCGACGGCAGGAACTATTCCGGCGTCGTCGTCAAGCTTGAGGCCGACCTTGACCTGTCGAGCGACGCGGCAACGGCCGAATGGCAGCCTATCGGCGGCGACAGCTACTTCAGCGGCGAGTTCGATGGCCAGGGCCACACGATCAGCGGCCTGTCCATCACGGCTAACAACCCGCAGGAGGACTACCACGCCCTGTTCGGCTACCTTTCCGCCGCGAACATCCATGACTTCACCGTCGTGGGATCGGTTGCCGGCAAGGGCAGCTACGCCGCCGGCGTTGCGGCGTCGACGCGCAGCACGACCACCATCAAGAACGTCGCCTCCAAGGTCAACGTTTCCGGCAACCTCTACGTTGGCGGCATCGTCGGCTCGGTCGCGCGCGCTACCCTGAACATCGAATCGTGCGCCAACTGGGGCGATGTCACCGTCGCGAAGGCCGAGAATGGCTACAGCGGCGCAGGTGGCATCGTCGGCAGCGCGACCGTCACGACCAACGTGACCAACTGCTTCAACCGCGGTGCCGTGTCGGGCGAGATCGCCCAGACCACCTCCGGCATCGGCGGGATCTTCGGCGCCGCGCGCACGGTGACCATCAAGAACTGCTACAGCGCGGGCGCCATCAGCGCCACGGGCGACTTCGCCAACCATATCGGCGGCATCGTCGGTTACGACGACGCGACCAAGGCCATCGCCACGAACTGCTACTGGCTTGACACCACCTGCGCGCAGGCGGGCTCCTTCGAAAACGAGGCCGCCAACACCGGCTTCACCGCGAAGAGCGATTCCGAGCTGAAGGATGCCGCGATGGTATCCGCGCTCAATGCTTCGCAGGATGGCGCCCCGTGGAAGGCCGGGACCACCTATCCGGTGCTCATCGGAGCGGCGGCCGAGCTTGCCGATACCCCCATCATCACGGGCCAACCGGCAGCTGAGACGCTCTACAAGCTCAACGATAGCGACGTGAAGGCGCTTGCCGTCACCGTCGCGGGCGTGAGCGACGTCAGCTACCAGTGGTTCGCCAACACCACGGCCACCGTCGAGGGCGCGACCGAGCTTGCCGGCGCCAACAAGGCGTCCTTCACGCCGCCGGTCACCGCTGCGGGCACCACGTACTACTTCTGCAAGGTGACCGCCGGCACGACCACGCTCACCTCCGGCATCGCCAAGGTGTTCGTCGCCTCGGCGACCGACGCGGCAACCCCGGTCATCTCCGTGAACCCCGTATCGGCCGAGTACGCCACCGGCGCCGACGCCGAGGCGCTCACCGTCGTGGCGAGCGTTGAGGGCGCAGGTGCGGGCGAGGTTTCCTACCAGTGGTACAAGATGGCGGGCAGCGAGCCCGACCTCGAGAAGGATACGGCCATCCAAGGCGCCATCGAGGCGTCCTACGTTCCCGCAACGGCTGCCACCGCAAGCTACTACTGCGTGGTGACTAACACGTTCGAGCAGATCAAGAGCGCTTCGGCAACGTCCGGGGTCGCCACCATCACCTGCGTGAACAAGGTTGTGAGCATCTCCTCGCTCGCCGAGCTGGCTGCCTTCCGCGACAGCGTGAACGCGGGCAACGATTACTTCGGCGTGACGGTCGAGCTTGCCAACGGCACCTATGACCTGGCTCTTTCCACCGCCACGGCAAGCTGGACGCCCATCGCCTCCACGCAGGCCAACTCGGGCATCACCACCCCGTTCCGCGGCACCTTCGAGGGCAACGGCTCCGTGCTCAAGAACGTCAACGCCGCAGGCACGTCCGCCTATACCGGCGCCTTCATCGGCAAGGTCGCCGGCGGCACGGTTCGCGATCTGACCATCGAGGCGTCCCTCGCGGATACGCCCACCTCCGACGCGGCCCTCGTCGTCGCTCAGCTCACCGACGGCGCCACGCTTTCCAACGTGAGCGTGAGCGGCACCATTCACCTGGCGAACAAAACCAACCAGTATCTGAAGAACGGCAATGTCGGCGGCGCGGTCGCCGAGGTCGTTGACGCCACGGTCGACAACGTCACGGCCGACGTCGTCATCGAGGGCTTCGGGCAGACCAACGGCGGCATCGTCGGCAGCGCCGAGAACGCCACGGTGACCGGCTGCAAGGCTTCGGGCACCATGGCCGCCATCGCCCCCTACACCCAGGGCAAGCCCACCGGCGGCATCGTCGGCTATGCGAGCGGCTCCAAGGTCAGCGAATGCGAAAGCGCGCTGTACATCGCCGAGTCCGATAAGGCGACCAACACGAATGCCATGAACACCTCCAGGATCGGCGGCGTCGTCGGCAGCGCCGAGGACGCGACCTCCATCGTCGCCTGCAAGAACTCCGGCAAGATCGAGGGCATGCAGATCACGGGCGGCATCGCCGGCCAGCTGATCGGCAAGTCCACGATCGACTCCAGCTACAACATCGGCGAGGTTACCTACCGGGCCTCTTACGCTGCCTCGCTGACCGGCGGCATCGTCGGCAAGCTCGAGTCCGGCAGCGGCATCTCCAACAGCTACAACACAGGCGAGGTGAACGCTCCCAACACCAACTGCGGCGGCATCGTCGGCCAGGGCGCTTTGGGCGACATCTCCAACACGTACTATTCGGTGAACGCGTATCCCACCGACAAGTCGGGCATCACGGCCGACACCGACGAGCGCATGGTCGGCGAGGCCTTCGTCTCCGACGTGAGCGGCGAGGCGGGTTGCTTCACCTACAATCCGCTCGGCACGCCCGCCCTGTACTGGGAGACCCCGCACTACCTCTCCGCGGACAACGTGACGCTTGCGACCGACACCGCCGCCTATGCGGGCGAGGCCATCGAGCCCGCCGTCACGGTTACCTACCTCGAGCATGCGGGGCAGACCGTCACGCTTGTCGAGGGTGTCGACTACACGGTGGCTTACAGCAACAACGTGAACCCGGGCACCGCGACCGTTACGGTTGCGGGCATGGGCGATTACGCCGGCACGGTCGAGAAGAGCTTCACCATCTCAACCGCGAAGCTCACCATCAAGGCTGACGATGCCTCCAAGCGCTACGACGAGGCCGACCCCGAGTTGACGTACTCGGTTGATGGCCTGGCGCAGGGCGACGAGGTGCGTTTCGCCACCGTGACGCGCGAGGCCGGCGACGAGATCGGCAGCTATAAGGTCAGGGTTTCCGGCGGCATCGTCGTGCGCGGCAACACCATCGTGACCGACGGCTACGACATCAGCTACGTCGAGGGCACCTTCGATATCGTGGGCACCGACGCGACGTGGTCGCGCCTGTCGGGCGACGATCGCTACGACACCATGGCCGCCATCTCCCAGGCGGGCTTCGAGTCCTCCGATACCGTGATCGTGGCCAGCGGCAAGGGCTTCGCCGACGCGCTGTCGGCGACGGCGCTCGCGGGCTATTGCAACGCCCCGATCGTCCTGTCCGACCCGAGTGAGCTTTCCGCGAAGGCGGCGTCTGAGATCGAGCGCCTCGGCGCGAAGACGGCGATCCTCGTCGGCGGCTCCGCGGCCCTGTCGGATAACGTGAAGGACTCCATCGATGACCTTGGCGTGACCACCGTGCGCATCGCGGGCGACAGCCGCGCGCTCACCGCCCTTGAGGTGTACAACACCGGCGCTGAGCTTGGTGCATGGGGCTCGACCGCCATCGTGACCACCGGCGGCAACTTCGCCGACGCGCTGTCCATCTCGTCGTACTCCTATGCTCACAAGGCGCCGATCTTCCTGTCGGTCAACGGCGAGCTCGATGAGGCGTCCGCGGCGGCCATCGCCAAGGGCGGCTTCACGCGCGTGCTGATCGTCGGCGGCACCGGTGCCGTGCCCGATAGCGTCAAGGACGCCATCGGCTCCGGCGTCGAGTTCAAGCGTCTTGCGGGCGACACCCGCTACGACACGTCTGCCAAGGTCGCGAGCTTCTGCCTCGAGGAGGGCATGGGCGTTGACGGCATGGCGGTTGCCTTCGGTGGCAACTTCCCCGATGCTTTGGCCGGCGGCGCCCTGTGCGGCTCGACCAACAGCATCATCATGTTGGCGGCGGATGGGTCCGACCTCGTGTCGCCCGTCCTCACGGCCAACAAGTGGGACGTTCATCAGGCCTACGTCCTGGGCGGCGAAGGCGCCATCTCGCAGGCGCTGATGGACGGTTTCATGGCAGCCTGCAAGTAAGGGGTCCTCAGGCGGGGTGAAGGCTGCATCCCGCTGATATCCGCCTGGTCGATCGCGAGGTCGACCGGGCGGTGAGGATTTCGGGATGCGGCCGCGTCGCCGGATGGCACGGCCGCGTCGCCGTCCGGGGGACGTGGCCGTATCGCTTCAGGCGCGGTCTCATCGCCCGTCGGCGGTGCGGTGAGGCCGCTGCGAATCGCGCGAGGGGCACCGGCTTTCGGTGCCCCTCCCTCAGACCGAAGCCCGCAATGCTTCTGCGGCCTTGCCGCCACGGGAGCGATCATCGCGGTTTTCGGTCTGAGGTAGGTTTTTGAGACGAGGACATGGGGTTTATGGCCATGAGAAGCAAACAAGGGG
>CAVHXL010000021.1:0-19111 GCA_963639885.1 bacterium
AAGCGAACTCGGATTCAGCCGCAAACCCGGCGCAGACGGCCAGCTTACGAAGCGCGTTGACCGCGACGCCCGCGACGACGCCACGCCAACCGGCATGGATGACGGCGAAAGCGCCGTTGGGAGCAACGATGATAACCGGCATGCAATCGGCGAAGCAAAGCAAGGCGGCCACATCGGGACAGGTGACGGCGACCGCATCGGCCCCAATGGCCATACGTTGCTGCGCCTCAACCAGATCCGCCGGAGCCGGCGTGCAAACGGTTTCCACATGCGACCCATGGACCTGGTTCGGGACAAGGAGAGGAAGCCCTGCCCCATCGAGCGCGTTCATCACGAGCCGTCGATTTTCCATCACATCGTCGAGCTCATCGTTCACATGCGAGCCGAGATTCAGAGCGGAGTACAACCCCTTGCTCACGCCACCCGCACGCCCCGTGAAGGCGATGCGAACACCCAGGGCATCGAAGAGCGCCTCGTCGGTGAGCATTGATATGCGACGCGCGCCAAATAGGCGCGCGTCGAGTCTTGGTTCAGGTAGGTTATTGAAGGCGAGAGCCAATCGAACTCCTAATGCTGACGTTTCAGGAAGTCGGGAATGTAATCCTCGTCGGCGAAACGATTGGACGAGGCACCCGAAAGCGTCGAGTACGTCGAGGGCTGAGACGAAGGCTGCTCGGACTGCGTGGAGGAGAACAGGTCCTTACGCGAGAAGTCCATCGAAGACTGCTGAGGAGCGTTGACCTTGAACCCTGTCGCGATAACCGTGATGCGCACGCTGTCTCCCATGGCCTCATCGATGATCTGGCCGTAAATGATGTTGGCGTTCTCGTCGGCGCAAGCCTCGACGGTGCGGGCCGCCTCGTCGACCTCGGTGAGCGTGAGGTCGGGACCGCCGGAAATGGAGAACAGCACACGCGATGCCCCGGCGATGGAGGCCTCAAGCAACGCGGAATTGGTAGCTTGCTGCGCCGCATCAAGGGCACGATTCTCTCCGGAGGAAACGCCGATGCCCATCATGGCCGTGCCCGCATCCTTCATGACGGTGCGGATGTCCGCGAAGTCAAGGTTGATAAGGCCCGGGATGGTGATGAGGTCGGTGACGCCCTGAATGCCCTGACGCAGCGTGTCGTCGGCGATACGGAAGGCGTCAAGCATGCTCGTCTTCTTGTCGACGATCTCCAGCAGGCGATCGTTGGGGATGACGATGAGCGTATCAACCTTCTGCGAAAGAAGGTCGATACCTTGCTCCGCCTGGTTGCGACGCGTGCGACCCTCAAAGGAGAACGGCTTGGTGACGATGCCGACGGTCAGCGCGCCAATTTCCTCGCGGGCGATCTCAGCGATGATGGGAGCAGCGCCGGTACCGGTTCCGCCGCCTTCGCCAGCGGTAACGAAGACCATGTCGGCCTCGGAAAGCGCCTCGCGAATTTCAGCGCGGGACTCCTCTGCCGCCTGGCAACCGACCTCAGGGTTGGCGCCTGCGCCCAGACCACGCGTGAGCTCCTCGCCGATGTGAATGGTCTTGTCGGCATCAGACATAAGCAGGGCTTGATGGTCGGTGTTCACGGCAATGAATTCCACGCCCTTGACGCCCGCCTCGACCATACGGTTCACGGCGTTCGTGCCACCGCCACCGACACCGACGACCTTGATGACCGCCAGACGTTCAGCTGAGTTGTTCGGCATTTGTGTCCTCCGCACCTATTGCGATGTATCAGCATGATTAACTGAATTGTTGATTACAGATTAATCTATTTTACACAACTGTTTTGCCAATGCAACCGCGCAGAAACGGGATTCGGCAGGTTGCACATAGGATGCGCATGCTCTTGGCCTGCAGCTATCACTTATAGCGATCGCCACGTCGGTCGGTCCGGCGTGCGAACGTTGATATAGGTGACGCCCTCTGGGTGGTTGTCCATGATCTGCAGGCAGACGCGTTCCTTTTCCCGAATGTCGGTCGCGGCGCCGAAGACGATATCGGGGCCATCCTTGATGGTCAGCGTCGTCGATTCGGTTTCCGTGGCCTTAACCGACGTCACGCGATCGGCGAGCTCGGTGGTCATGCCGGCCACGATGGACAGCGCGTTGTTCACGTTCGCATCGGAGCAGTAAGTTCCCATCTCTGCCTTCGTGCCATAGGGGACGTCGGTAATATGAAGCGCCACATCGGCGTCCTCGTACACCTTCTGACTGATGAGCCGGCCCTCCTCGGAATCTTTGTCCGGAATCGCCATCAGCCACATCCCGTCCGAGGCGATCGCCCAATTCGTGGTCGTCTGCGCCCCGTCGGATGGTATCTCGACAACCGCCGTGATGGTCCTCTCGGTAACGTCGATCTCGAGCGTGTTGGGGAAGACGCGCTTCACGGTGGCATCTTCAACCCATGTGTCCTTCAGCAGCCGCTCCTTCACGCCCGCCGCATCGACGCGCAGAAGCGTCGTTCCCTCGGGAACAGCTGCAAGCTCCTGCATCTCGGTGGCGGTTAGATGCTCGACGCCCTTGACGGAGATGGACTCGATCGTGAAAGCCGGCGAATTATACACGATGACGCCAGCGAGAAGCAGCGCCACGATGACGGCGGCGATGACGCCAAGACGCACCACGTAGCGGTGATAGCTGGCTTGCGCCCGAGCATCTCGGGCGGACGCGATGTCGCCAACGCGAACGGAGCTGATCTGGTGATTTCGCGAAGAAGGGCGCATCCGCGCAGAAGCGGGCCGGTCGTAACGACCGGCACCCTGCAAAGAGGCGGAAGGCCTCGGACGAGCCTGCCCCCTACGCGTTGCCGAGGAAGCGGACTTCCGGTTGTAATTCGATGCCATACTTCTCGTGCACCTTCGTCTTCGCAAGTTTCATCAATTCGATAACGTCGCGCGCCGTCGCGTCCCCGGTGTTCACGATGAAGTTGGCATGAACGTCAGAAATGCGGGCGCCGCCGTGGGTGCACCCTTTGAGGCCAACCGACTCGATGAGCTGGCCCGCCGAGGCGCCTTCGGGGTTTTTGAACACGCTGCCGCAGCTGGGAAGCGTCAAGGGCTGGGTTTTTTTGCGCCGTGAGTGGGATGCCTCCATCTTACCGCGCAGCAAATAGGGGTCTGCGGCCTGAACGTTAAGCTCGCATTCGACGATGACCTCGTCGTTTTCGAACGAACTCTCACGGTAGCCCCAGGCTAGCTCATCCGCGGTTCGCCGCACAAGCCCCCTTCCGGGCACAACGGAGGTGACGGAATGGACCCGCGACCCGATTCCCTCGTCGCGCGTTCCAGCGTTCATGCGCAAGGCGCCGCCTACGGTACCGGGAGTGCCCACTGCGAACTCAAGGCCGGACAAGCTGCGTCGAAACGCCTCCTGAACCACCGACGAAAGAGGGACTCCCGCCCCAACGGAGAAACGAGAGGCTTCCTCGTCGAAGAGGCAGGAGCGGAAGTCGCGACCGAGCGCGATGACGACCCCGTAGAAGCCCTCGTCGGAAACGAGCAGGTTACTTCCCCGCCCAACAGCCACCCATGGAGCATCCGATTCGACGCACGCATCGATCAGGCGCTTAAGGGCGCCGACGGATGCAACCTGCACATAGAACCGAGCGGGACCCCCGATCCGGTACATGGTGTGGCGCTTCATCGGCTCATCAGGATACACATCGGCATCGAACGTCCGATCGACGAGCAGAGCCTCGAGCGCATTTTGGGCGTGACGTGCTGCCATGGCGAACCTACGCCTCGGCTTTCCGAAGCTCGTCGATGATCTGCGGGCCCATGGCGGTCACGTCTCCCGCGCCCATGGTGATGACGAGGTCTCCAGGTTTGGCGATCGAAAGAAGATGAGGCACCACATCCATGCGATGCGCGACGAATTCCACTTGAGGGTGTCCCTCGTGATCGAGCAGTACATTCATGAAGGTCTTGCCCGACACGCCCGGAACGGGAGCCTCGCCAGCAGGATACACGTCCATGAACGTCACCGTGTCCGCAGCGTCGAACGCGCGGGCGAACTCATCATGAAGAACCTCGGTGAACAGCTTCACCCGCGAATAGCGATGTGGCTGGAAGAGAACGTGCACGCGGTTGAAGCCAAGGCCGGATGCCGCCTTGATGGTCGCCGCGATCTCGGTCGGATGATGCGCGTAATCGTCGACGACGGTGATGCCGCCCTGCTCGCCCACCAGATCGAAACGGCGACGCACGCCCGCGAACTCCGAGAGAACGTCGGCCGCCTTCTGCGGATCGTACCCAAGGGACCACAGCATGGTGACGACGCCCGTCGCGTTCAGCGCATTATGATGACCGGGGTTCTGCTTCACACCCGCATCGATATCGCGCCCGTCGGGCAGGGAAACGACGAATCGGCTGCCGACCCCTTGCGGCAAGAACGACTTGATCTTCACATCGCAAGAATCAGCGAAACCGTACGTCACGACCTTGCAGCCCGCCGCACGGGCGATTTCGACGAGCTTCTCGTCTTCACCGCAGGCAACAATAACCCCATCTGCGGGAACAAGGCCCATGAAGTCCTTGAACTTATCCTGAATCTCGGCAAGATCCTTGTAGTGATCGAGATGATCGGCCTCGATATTGGTAACGAGCACCGCCTTGGGCGAGAGATACGTGAACGACTTGTCTGATTCGTCAGCCTCAACCACGTAATAGCCGCCGGTACCGGAATGGGCGTTGGTGCCATAGGCGCGCACGATGCCGCCGATGAGGAACGTCGGGTCCTCCCCCATGCCGTCGAGTACGCTTGCGAGCATGGACGACGTGGTGGTCTTGCCATGCGTGCCGGCAACCGCGAGGGTATCGAGGCCTCGCCCGAGATGGGCGAGCATGCGCGCGCGATGCCAGATACGCAGATCGCGCTGCCGCGCGCAAACCAGTTCGGGGTTGTTCTCCAGAACGGCCGTCGACACGACGACAACGGGGTCTCCTTCGGGAATATGCGCGGCATCATGGCCGATGTAGATCGAGATGCCGGCCTCGCGAAGCTGCGCGGTGTATCGGCTATCGCGCAGATCGGAGCCGGAAACCTCCAGACCCTGATCATGCGCGACGCGCGCGATGCCGCTCATGCCGACACCGCCGACGCCGATGAAATGCACCTTGGTGATGCGATCTTCGCTCATAATGACAAGCCCCCTGTTATCCATATCCTGGCGCCTGCGCGCCATCGCTGCGTATTCGGTTGCAAACGAATATTGTAGCTTATCGTTTCGTGTTGCTGCGAGCTGCCGCAAGGACTACATCAGCAAGCTTCGACGCGGCATCTTCCGTTTTCTGCGCAGCCGCGGCACGTGACATGCGCGCACGCTGATCGGCATCCTCGATGAGCTCACGCAAGCGATCTGAGAATTCGCGGCCCTCAACATCCGAATCGGCGACGAGGAACGCTGCCCCCGCCTCGACGCAAGCGCGCGCATTCATGGTCTGGTGGTCTTCGGTGGCGAAGGGGAACGGCACCAACAGAGCCGGGATGCGGCGCGCTGAAATCTCAGCGAGCGAAGTGGCGCCGGCTCGGCTGACGATGATGTCGGTTGCAGCCATGGCCTTGCCCATCTGGTCGGTATAGCCGAACAGATGCCAGCGCTTTTGCTGATCAGGCGTTAAGGCGAGGGCCTCGGTCACGGAATCGATCTCTTTCGGACCCGTGATATGAACGACATGAAGATCAGGATAGGCCAGCAGGGAATCCTTCAGAGCGACGATGGCGCAGTTGAGATGACGCGCGCCCAAGGACCCTCCGGTCACAAGCAGCATGCGCGCATCCTCAGGCACACCGAAAGCACTTCTCCCCTCCTCGCGCGTAGCCGAGAAAACGCTCTTGCGCACCGGATTTCCCGTGATGACGATGTTGTCCTTGCGGCCGAGCGCCTCAGCGGCGTGGGCATAGGTAAGGCACACGGAGGCAGCCTTGCGCGCAAGGTATTTGTTCGCCATTCCCATAACGGAATTCTGCTCGTGCACGACGACGGGGATCTTGCGCTGCTCGGCAGCCCGAGCCACGGGAATGCACACATAACCGCCGAAACCGACGACGCAATCGGGATCGACCTCGTCGAACCAAGCTCGAGCAAGTTTCGTGGACTTTTGGATTTTAAGAACGGACTTCGGAAGGGTCATGGGATGGCGCCGATTGAAGCCCGAAGCCTCGAAAGGTTGAAACGGGATGCCGGCCTGCTTGACCAGGCGCGCCTCGACGCCTTCAGGGGTTCCCGCATAGAGAACCTCGCAGCCGCGATCGGAAAGCACCTCGGCAAGGGCTAAGGCTGGATTGATATGGCCGGCGGTGCCACCGCCCGACAACACGATGCGCATATGCTATCTCCTAAATCTCCCAGATGCCGCACGCGAGGGCGCTAGCTGGGAAAACGCATGAATAACGGGGCGGGTGGCGCTACGAGCGGACCCATCTGAGGCAAGATGATCCCGACTGCCGCGCTTAGCGGCGAGCTCGTCGACCTCATCGCCATCAACCGCCCGAACCACGCGCAGGTTCGCACGACGCCGCTCGTAAATGGATTCATCATCGACGTCGGACGCATGAGCGACCGACAAGATGAGACCAACCAAGATAACCGAACTCATGACCGACGATCCCCCATAGGAGATAAACGGCAACGGCTTGCCCGTGGTGGGCACGGCGCCGATAACGCATCCCATGTTGAGAAACGCCTGGAAAACGAGCATGACGGTGCAGCCGCCCGCGAGCATCGTGCCATACGGGGTGCTCGCGCCATGAGCGATGCGCAGCCCGCAATACAAAAGCACCATGAACAGCGCGATGACGACAAGCGCGCCGATCATCCCGAATTCCTCCCCGATGATGGAAAAGACGAAGTCGGTCTCAGCTTCGGGCAAATAGTCGAACTTCTCGGCGGAATTTCCCAAACCGACGCCGAACAAACCGCCCTGAGCGAACGCGTAGAATGAGTGGATGGTTTGATAACCGCTGCCATAACCGCCATCACCGTCGTTCCAGGGGTCGTACACGACCAAGCGATCGGAACGGTAGCCGGTGCCAACAATCGCAGCAAAACCGAAAACCACGAGCACGACCAAGGCAATCCTGAACACCTTCCAAGGCATGCCGGCAAGCCAGGCTATGGCGAGAAAAGCCATCACGATGATGACGGTCGTGCCGAGGTCCGACTGGGATTGGTAAAGGAAAAGAAGCGGCAAGCCGACGACGATGGCGACGGTCAGGCCAAAGCGCTTGACGCTCACGAACTCGCCTGCAAGATATTTATCCGCTAGTCGACAAGCAAGCAGCACGAACGCGATTTTCGCGAACTCCGACGGCTGCAGGGAAAAAGGACCTATGGAAAGCCAGCGTGTGGCGCCTAAAGCGCTGGTACCCGCAACGAAAGTCGCAATCAGGAGGATCAAAGCCCCAACGCATACGATAATGAGCGGTGTTCCGCGCCAAAAATCAGGATTTATTCGCCAAGCGCAAAAAGCAATGGCCACGCCGATAATGGAGTAGAGCACCTGGAACATAACCTTCGAGCCGGCGTTGGCGCTATCGAGATTGCCCGCGATGTCGGCAGCAGCCAAAATGGTTGCCTGGGACGAAGAGTAAACGACCACGTAGCCGATCATCAAAAGCATCGCGGTCGCGACGGTCAAAGCAACCTGCAACCAAGTCATGGTCGACGCTTTACGCGCGCCACCGCGCGCCTTCGATGAAGCCATATAACGCACCTCTACGCATTCTGCGCAGCGCGCTTGGAAACCATCGCCTTGAACATCTCGCCGCGATGCTCGAACGAGTTGAACTCGTCAAAGGAAGCGCATGCGGGCGAAAGAAGCACGACCTCGCCCGAGGTCGCCTCGGCGAGGGCAACATCGAGCGCATCCTCAAGATGATCCGCCGAAAGAAGCTTGAAGTCAGCGGGAGCGGATGCGGAAGCATCATCGAACGCCGCCAGGAAGCGCTCGCGCGCATCGCCGAAGCAGACAACCGCACGGGTATGCGCATGAGCCGCCGCGACGAGCGGAGCCAAATCGGTTCCCTTGTCATCGCCGCCGAGCAAGACGAGAGGCCGGGTGCGGGGAAACGCCTCGAGGGCCTTGAGCGTCGCGTCGACGTTCGTCGCCTTCGAATCGTTGTAGCATGCGACGCCTCCCACCGAACCGCAGGGCTCGATGCGATGCTCGAGGGGACTGAAAGAAACGAGGCCGCGACGCACGGCATCATCGTCGGCACCCAAGCCAAGCGCCGCCGCAGCAGCAGCGAGGGCATTCGCGGCGTTGTGGCGACCCTTGATGAGCAAGTCGTCCTCGTTCACGAGAACGTGCTCGCAGCCATTCAGGCACACAACGAGCGAGCCGTCTTCGGAGACGAAAGCAGCGGATCGCGAGCCGCAACGCTTGCGCATATCTCCCATGATGCCGTCAGCGGTGCCCATGGGGATGTAGTCGAAACCGCGCTGCGAACCCTCTTCGGCCAGCTCGCGAACCTTCGCACGCACGACGTCGTTGGTCGAATCAAGCACCGCCAAGGAACTATCGACAGATTCAAGGTTCGCGAGCAACTTGAATTTCGCATCGCGATAGTTCTCAAGCGTCCGATGCCAGTGCAGATGATCGGGGGTGATGTTGAGAAGCACCGCAACCTGAGGCGCGAATCGCTTGGTCGAGGCAAGCTGATACGAGGAGACCTCGGCAACGTAAACGTCGGTTTGCCCTTCGGAAACCGCGGCGATGCAGGTGTCACCGATGTTGCCGACCGCGGAAGCCTTGAAGCCCGCCTCGCGTAACAGCTCGGCGGTGAGCGCGGTCACGGTCGTCTTGCCGTTGGTGCCCGTGATGGCGATCCATCGGCTCTCGGAAGCGCTTTCCCTCCAGGCGAACTCGACCTCGCTGACAACTTCCTCGCTTACCGCGCGAGCAGCCTGGTACACCTCGGAGAACTCGGAGATGCCCGGACTCGCGATGCAAAGGTCGAAATGCCCGCCCGCAGCCTCGGCGAGCTTTGCGACAGCGTCATCGCCGAACGCGATATGGGCGCCCGCAGCGGAAAGACCCTGCGCGAAGCCGTCGAC
This sequence comes from bacterium, assembly GCA_963639885.1. Classification (GTDB taxonomy): domain Bacteria; phylum Actinomycetota; class Coriobacteriia; order Coriobacteriales; family Eggerthellaceae; genus Senegalimassilia. The sequence goes on from CAVHXL010000021.1 coordinate 9,038, forward strand.
ATCGGGCGTTTGCGCCCCGCCGAACACGGCAAGGGAATCCACGCGCGACGCGGCCTTACCCTGCAGGTACTCGACAACGTCATGGCCCGACTTCCCCAGGCCCAGCACAAGCACGCGCCCAAGGTTATCCGGAGCAGATTTGCGACCTTCGATCACTGGTACCATTCCTTTCAACGCTAAGCGATTCCGACAACCGACTCGGCGAAGTAAACGCCGAAACCGATAGCGGCGAGCACGCCCGAGACAATCCAAAAACGAACAACAACCTTCGTCTCGCTCCAACCCTTCTTCTCGAAATGGTGATGAAGGGGCGCCATCAGGAAGATGCGTTTATGGGTTTTCTTGTAATAGAAGACCTGGATCATGACCGAGAGGGCCTCGGCAACGAACAAGCCGCCGATGATGAGCACGATGAACTCGCATTTGGACAGCACCGAAAGGCATCCAAGCGCCATACCGAGCGCAAGAGATCCGGTATCGCCCATGAAGATGTCCGCGGGAAACGAGTTGAACCAAAGAAACCCTACGCAGGCGCCCGCGAGCGCGGCGGCGAAGATGGCGGAATCGAGCATATCGGAGCGATACGCTATAGCAGCCATGACAACCATGACGATCATGACGGTGCCCGACGCCAGACCATCAAGGCCATCGGTCAGGTTGACGGCGTTGCACAGGCCCATGAGCAGGATATCGACGAATACCAGATACAGCCACGGCACGGTGACGCCACCGAAGGTGCTGGTCAAAACACCGAGGTCGAACGTGTACACGAACGGGATCTCGACGGTCGGCGCGATATGCAAGAGATTGACTGCCACCAAGCAAAATACCGTGGAGATAAGAAACTGGCCGACGAGTTTCGCCTTCGGGGTAAGACCCAACGAGCGCTCCTTGACCACCTTTTCCGCATCGTCGATAAGCCCCAAGCACCCGGTCAAGATGGTTGCGAGCAGAAGCGAGAAGGTCTCAACCGTGGGATGACCGATCATCAAGGCGGTCAGGATGACGGCGATGAGCATGATAACGCCGCCCATCGTAGGCGTGCCCTGCTTGACCAAATGACTTTCCGGGCCGTCAGCGCGCACTTGCTGGCCGATATGGCTGCCCCTGAGGAACTTGATCCAAGCGGGCATCAGCACCATCGTGATGACGATGGAGAAAAATACGGCCAAAAACACCAAAAACGTCGGATACGAATCGAAGATATGCAGCATGTTATCCAACCAATCCCTTTGCCACTCTATCCAAACCCATGAAATGCGAGGCCTTGACGAGCACAGTGTCGACGGGTCCCACGAGCGGTGCGATCACATCGAGCGCTTGCCGCCAATCGGAAACGCAAGCGATGCGCGCAGGGTCCATGCCCGCATCTGACGCTCCCTGCGCGATATCGCGCGCAAGGTCGCCCGCGCAGATAAGCTGATCAAGCTGAGCGGCCGCCGCAAGCTTGCCGACCTCACGATGGGCCTCGGGAGCAAACGAGCCGAGTTCACCCATATCACCAAGAACGGCTAGGCGCTTGCCGTCAACCGCCAAGGAAGCGAACGTGGCAAGGGATGCACGCATCGAATCGGGATTGGCGTTGTAGGCGTCGTTGATGACCAGAAGGCCATCTGCGCGACGAACGATTTCCTGACGCCCGCGCTCTCCCGAAGCCTCGCCCAAGGCACGCGATACGGCGCCTAAGCCCATGCCCGTCGCGAGGCCGACCGCGGCTGCGCTGCAGGCGTTCGAAACGTTATGCAAACCCATCAGCTTCAGAGAGCATCCCTCGCGCGCAACGCTCAACGAGGCACCTGCGGAATCAAACCCTTCGGCGCACAGCGTAAAGCTCGGCAAACCGAAACAATCGAGATGGACGTCTTCCGCCCAGACGGCGCGCGCAGCGCCGAAGGCCTCGCGAGTGGAAGCCATATGCGAGGACGCATCTTCCGAGCCGTCGAACAGCACGACCTCAACCCCGCGCTCAACAAGCCTTGCGGCCTTGACAAGGTTTGCGGTCATGTCGTCCGCAGCGTTGACGAAGGCGACCCCGCCAGCATCAAGGGATGAGAGCAGCTCGGATTTCGCGAGCGCGATGTTCTCGCGGCTGCCCAGAAGCTCGATATGGCTCTCGCCGACATTGGTCACAAGCCCCCAGGTCGGATGGACGAATTCGCAAAGCGCGTCAAGCTGATGCAGGCCGCGCATGCCCATTTCAACGACCACATTCTCATCGTCGGGTGATGCTGAGAGCACCGTGGCAGGCACGCCGAGCTCGTTATTTTGGTTGCCCTTGGTCGCGCATACGTTGCCGGCGGCACCAAGAACGTCGCGAACGAGATTCTTCGTGGTGGTCTTGCCCGTTGAACCGGTAACGCCGATGACGCGTCCCGACAGATGCCCGCGCCACTCACGCGCCAGATCGACGACGGCCTGAGCGACATCGGCAACCTCGACAACCGAGCAACCCGCGCTTTCGCAGGTTTCCAGAACATCGCCGTCGAGCGGGCGGGAAACGAGAACGCACGAGGCTCCGGCTAGGGCCGCCGCGGAAACGAAATCGTGCCCGTCGACGCGCTGCCCGGGAAGGGCCGCGTACAGGGCGCCCGCGCGAACGTCGCGAGAATCCCAGGTTAAACCGGTAACCGCGCAAGCACGATCGCCCAACTCGCCCATAAGGCTTCCAGAAGTCGCCTCGGCAACCTCAAGGGGGGTAAATCGCATGATGTTTACGCTTCCTTCGGGCCGAAAGCGCGCTCGAGCTCCTCACGCGCAACGATTCTGTCGTCGAAGGAAAGCACCTCGCCGCCGACGAGCTGATAGTCCTCGTGCCCCTTGCCGGCGATCAAGATGGAATCGCCCGGCTTGGCCTTCGAGATGGCCAGCGCGATGGCGCTGCGCCTGTCGACCTCGACGTCGAAGCGACCATCCCCCTCGCCCATGCCGGCAACGATGTCGTCGATAATGGCGGAAGGGTCTTCGGTGCGGGGGTTGTCGGACGTGACGAAGGCATGATCGGCCGCAAGGGCCGCCTTGCCCATGATGGGGCGCTTCGAGGCATCGCGATCGCCGCCGCACCCGAACACGCAGATGGTGCGGCCAGGGGTGAGCGCCATGATGGAGCCGAGCGCCTTTTCAAGCGCGTCGGGCGTATGCGCGTAATCGACGAAGACCGAAACGCCCCCGTCATCTTCCGCATGCACGCGCTCGAGGCGCCCCGGGATCTGCGGCGCTTCCTCAAGCGCCGAGATGATGGTATCGACGGGGATGCCGAGCTGGAGGGCGATGCCAAAGGCGCACATCACGTTCTCGACGTTGAATTTCCCCACCAGCGGGTAATCGAAAGAGTGATGAGCGCCGCGAACATTCAGGGTAATCGATGTGTGGGTCGGGAAATACTCGACCTGCTTGGGATGGATTTGGGCAGAGCGCTCAAACCCAGTGGTCAGCACGTTGTCGCCCGCATCGGAGCAGCGGCGCAAAAGCTCGCGTCCCCACGCATCGTCGACGCAGATGACGCGGCGGGCGGGATAGTCCTTCCCGAACAGGAGGGCCTTCGCCTCGAAATACGCCTCGAACGTGTGATGGTAGTCAAGGTGATCCTGCGTGAGGTTCGAAAACGCCGTGACGGCGAACTGCGCGCCAAAGGTGCGCTTCAGATCGAGGGCGTGGCTGGAGACCTCCATGGCCACGACGTCGCAATGCGCATCGGCCATGCGCCCGAGCAGCGCCTGCAAGTCAGGTGACTCGGGCGTGGTGCGGCTCGATTTCTCCCTCGCATCGCCGATAAGGGTGCCGACGGTGCCGATGACGCCCGTGCGCTTTCCCGCAACGCGCGCGATATGCTCCACGAGATAGGTAGTGGTGGTTTTGCCGTTCGTGCCGGTGATTCCCACGAGGGACAGCTTTTTCGAAGGGTCGTCGTGAAAGCGCGCGGACGCGAGGGCCATGGCCTTGCGCGTGTCGGGAACCACGACCTCGGTGACGTCGGTCGCGTCGGCCAGATAGACCTTGCGCTCGACGACAAGGACGCGGGCGCCGCGGTCGATGGCATCCTGCGCGTAGGTGTGACCGTCGGATTTCATGCCGACGATGCAGAAGAACGCATCCCCGTCCACAACGGCGTCGCTGCGATAGGCAATGCCGCCGACGGGCTCGGACCCGTTGCCGATAATGGTTGCTTCCATTCCCTCGAAAAGTTCAGCGCAGGTCTTTCCCATGCGATTACCTCACTCAGATGTGATACCGAAACGGTCTATAGCAGTGGTCATTATATCCTTAAATATCGGGGTGACCACGCCGTCCCCAGGAACCTCATTAGCCCCGACGAAGCATACGAGCTTGCTTGAGCTGTCGGCGATGAAGCCGGTGAAGGCAAGGTTGTAAACGCCTTCGCGATAGCCGCCGTTTTCCTCATCGTAGATTTCCGCCGTCGAGGTCTTGCCGGCGACGTTGTATCCATCGATGGCGGCCTTCGTGCCCGTACCCTCGGTAACGACGGTCTTGAGCATCGATTGCATATCGGGAATGGCATCGGCGTTCTCGATCACCTGCGTCGTTTCGTAGGTCACCTTCTCGCCGGTACGGGGCTTCGAGATGAGGAAGTGAGGGGTGCATTCAACGCCGTTGTTGACGATGGCACCGTAGAACCTAACCATCTGCAATGGGGTCACCGACACGCCTTGACCGAACGACACGTTGTACGCCTGCACGGCGGACCACTGCTCGTAGGGGGTGAGCATGCCGAGCAAATCGGTTCCCTCCTCACCCTCGCCCGGATAGTCGACGCCCGTGCAACGGTGCAGGTTGTACTTGACGATATGGCTGTACAGCTCCTCGAAGCCCATCTCCTCGCTGGCCAGGGAGATGCCGACGTTCGAGGACTGGTCGAGAATCTGGCGGAGCGTGTATGTCGCGTCGCCGCGCTCATGGGCGTCAGAGATGCTGTACCCGTCGGCGGTGATCGACGCCGGGCAATACAGCTCGGTGTCGGGCGTCATGGTGTTGGTCTCGAGAACCGCCATGGCGGATACCGACTTGAAGATGGAACCGGGCTCGAACAGATTCGTGACGCACTTGAGAGACGTCGCGCCCTCCTTCACCTCGCTGCGATCGGAGGGGTTGAACAGCGGCAACGAAGCTGCCGCGTAGATCTCGCCGGTTTCGCCATCCATGACGATGCTAGACCCGCCGGTCGCGTTCATGCCCTCGCAGCCGCTCTCAAGGCTCTCCTCTACCTGGCGCTGCAGCTCGATATCGATGGACACGACGATATCCTGACCGTCGACGGCCTCGACGCGCACATGCTCGGCGCTCGGAATCCTCTGACCGTAGCGGCCGTACTCCGCCTTCTCGTACCCAGGAGTCCCCGAGAGGATGTCGTCGTACTGAGCCTCAAGCCCGCACATGCCGTAATAGTACTCGCGGTTGTTCTCCTCGTCCACGCCAACGTTGCATGCACCGACAACCTGGCCGCCCACTTGGCCGTTCGGGTAGATTCGCTTGCTATCGTCCTCGTAGTGGATGCCGGCGGAAATGGTTTCCGCCTCCTCCCCGGACGCCTTGGCCGCATCGTCGGCCGCCTTTTGGGCTTCGTCGACGCGCTCGGACGCAAGCTCTTTGATCTTGTCGCCATCCGAGACGTCGGCTTTGCTCTTGATGCGAGAGTAATGAGTATTCGAAGCGGTTACCTTTTCCAGATAATCCTTCGCCTCACCGCCAAGCACCTCGGCCAGAATCGATGCCGTCATGTTCGCATCGGAGACCTCGGTGGGATCAACGTAGATGGTGGTCGCATCGATGCTTGTGGCGAGCACGACGCCGTTGCGGTCGTAGATGGTGCCGCGACGCGGCTCGAGGGAGATGGACGAGGTGCGCTCCGCCGTAGCGGTCGCCGCGAACTCATCGGCCATGATGACCTGCAGATAGACGAGCCTGCCGAAATAGATGACGCAAGCCGCGCAGAAGACCGCGAGGATGACCCGGGCGCGATCACCGCAAAGAGACTGCAGGGTCTCGTAGGTCACCGAGGAAGCGCTCGAGGACTCGCCGCGATGAGCACGCGTACGGCGACGCGATTCAAAGGCGCGATCTCGTGACGAGCGCGGCGAGTTGGAGCGGCCGCGAGCGCCGCGAGCGGCATCGGAGGAGACCCCCGAACGTGAGGACGATGCCTCGCGACCACGGCGAGGAGATTCGCCCCTTCGCCCATCGCGCGATCGGTCAGATCGGCGAGGAGCGCTATCGCCCCCGCGCCCGGAGCGCGTTGAGCGAGATGAGGCCTCGGCGCGCGACCCCGTGCGCGAGCACCCTGCGCGCGAGGTCCCTGCGCGAGAAGCGCCCGAGCGACGATGGTTATCCGACATGGGGAGCCCCCTAGTTTGCGGCGCTAGCCGCCAGATCCACGCTACGAGACAAGGAGAGCGCCCCCGATTCATCGGTGGAAACGATATCCTGGCTCATGACGATGCTGCCCACTTCCGCAGGTGCCGACATGCCGAGCTTCTCGGCCTGCTGGCGAACGCGCGTGGGGTTTGACAGGAGCGACTGGGTAACCTCAAGCGAGGTCCCCTCTGCACGAGCTTCGTCGATCTGCGTGGAAATCGCCTGCGCCTGCATCGAGGTTTTCACCGTGGCGGCGGACAGGAACAGATTGATGCACGCCACGAACGTCACCACGACAAGCACCACCAATATGCTCGCGAGAACGCGCTGCGGCGTTGCGATCTTATCAGCAGAGGAGGTCCTGTGGCCCGCGACGACGCGAATGCGCTCGCGCGGGGTGCGCTCGACGGCGCGCTCGGGATACAGGGCGAATGCCGGCTGCGCGCTCATGGTCCTCCTCCTTTCCTTGCTCGTGCCTCGTAACCAATCGCTTCAATCGCACTCGCTGAAAGGAAAGCGACCCCTTACAGCTTCTCGGCGACTCGCAGCTTCGCGCTGCGTGCGCGCGGATTGCGCGCTATCTCTTCCGCAGTCGGCACAACCGGCTTGCGGGTGATGACTTTGACTATCGGCTTCTTACCGCACACGCACACCGGCAGATCCGGCGGGCAGGTGCACCTGTTCGCGAAGCTTGCGAACATCTCCTTGACGATACGATCCTCAAGCGAGTGGTAGCTGATCACGCAGATGCGCCCGCCGGGGTTCGCCCAGCGTATCGCTGCCTCAAGACCCCGTTTCAGCACGTCGAGCTCTCCGTTGACCTCGATGCGCAACGCCTGGAACGTCCGCTTGGCAGGATGGCCTCCCGCTCGCCTGGCGCTCGCCGGAATGGCGGCCTTGATGACGTCGACCAGCTGCGCGCTCGTCTCAAGCGGCGCCTTCTCTCGCGCAGCCACGATGAACTCCGCGATGCGGCTCGCCCACTTCTCGTCGGAATACGTTCGGATAATCCGGGTGAGGTCTGCTGCGTTGTAGGTGTTGACGACCTCTGCTGCGGTTAGGGTGTTCTTCCCCGGATCCATCCTCATATCAAGCGGCCCGTCCTCTTTGAAGGAAAAGCCTCGAGATGGCGTATCGATCTGCACGGACGAGACCCCGATGTCGAACAGGAATGCGTCGACGCCGGGCACCTCAGCTGAGAGAAGCGCCTCGTCCATGTTCCCGAAGTTGTTGCGCACAAGCTTCAGGCGCGGACGCACGTCGTCGGGCAACGATCCGAGTTTAAGGCCCGCCGCGTCTAGCGCGACCTGGTCTTGATCGATGCCGATGAGCGTGCCCCCGCGGCCTATCAGCTTTGCAGCTTCGATGGAATGTCCCGCTCCGCCGAGTGTTGCGTCCACGAACGTGTGCTGTGTTTTAAGGTTCAAATATTCGAGGCACTCGGGAAGCAGGACCGGTATATGCCGATATTCGCTTGTCATTACGCTCACGCCTTACTTCGATTTGTCGTAGAAGATCGACAGGTCGACCTTCGATAGCTTGTCGTCGTAGCGCTTCGCGTCCCAAATCTCGAAACGACCCTTGCTGCCAACGATGACGACGTCCTTTTCAATGCCAGCCTTCTCACGCGCCTCGGCGGGCAACATGATGCGGCCGGACTTGTCAACCTCGACATCCTTCGCCATCGACTTCAAGGCAAGGAGCAAACCAAGGTGCCCTTGATCGCTTTCGTCGAAACCGCCGAAACGTTTCTCGAACAGCTGGTTGATCCATTCCTCGTAGTCGGGGTTCTCGAAGACGTACAGGCACTCATCGGTAAGCTCCCGGGCGACAACGAGATTGGGGGAAAGCACCTTGCGGAATTTCGAAGGGAGTGACAAGCGCCCCTTGGCATCGACCTTGAAGCGGTAGGCGCCGTTGAGATTCACGGGAACGCGGGGGCCGCTCGGCTGAGCATGCACCTGCGAACCAGCTTCATCCGTCTGGCTGCTACCCTCCTCCATGTCAACTGCTTGCGTCATCCGATCCTTTCGAAACCCTGCAGTGGCTTCCGTGGTTTGTATTTTATCCCACTATGCCCCACCTGACAATGAAAACGTCCCACTACGCGACCCAGAAGCCCACTTTAGGGCTCAAATCCGGGCATTTGACCCAGTTGATCACCATATGTTGTGGTCGATATGCCAAAGACTTCCCAATATAACGAAGGTGGGGCATTGTGGGGGGATTGTGAGGGGGTCGAACGTCGCGCGATCGATGGCTGAAGCTAAGGGGATGAAGCCTTGCCCTCGCAGGAGGCCTTCTCAAGGCAGAAACAGCAAACGGCCTGGTAGATCAACGATTAAGGCCAACGAATCGGGCTGCGGGAAGCCTCATGCCGAAATCGAGGGAGCCTTTGGGCCCGCAAGGATGACAACCCCCGGAATAAGCGGTGGGACGCTATGGGGCGCAGGGCTCCGCTACCCGGCTCTCATCGGTGAAAACTGGTGAAATTAAGTATTGTGGGGCGTTGTGGGACGCCCTATGCGCGCGGATGCGCCTGCAAGTACTCCTCGCGAATGAGCGTGCGATCGACGTGCGTGTAAATCTGAGTGGTCGCGATATCGGAATGGCCCAGGATATCCTGAATCACCCGCAGGTCCGCGCCGCCTTCAAGCATATGCGTGGCGAACGAGTGGCGCAGGGTGTGCGGGTGCAGGTTCGCCACCCCGATGGCCATGCCGGCGCGCGAGACGATGCGAAAGACGCTCTGCCGCGTGAGCCTGCCGCCGCGAGCGTTCAGGAACACCGCGTCGGTCGGTTTCGAATAGGGCTTTACGAGATCAAGGCGCGCCTGATCCAGATACGACGAGAGGGCACGCGCCGCAGCACCCGATATCGGGGAGATTCGCTGCTTGTCGCCCTTCCCCACGACGCGCACGAAGCCCTCGGGAAGATGGATGTCCCCCAAATCAAGGCCGCACAGCTCGCTGACGCGCAGGCCGCAACCATACAGCACTTCAAGGATGGCGCGATCGCGTCGATCGGAAGCGGTTGCGCAGGGCATAGCGTCGAGCATGTCGGAGACCTGCTTGACGGAGAGCACATCGGGCAAACGGCGCGGCGTTTTCGGCAACGGCAGGCTGCCCGCCGGGTTCTGCTTCGTGTAACCCTCGGAGACGCAAAACCGGTGAAAACCTTTCACCACTGAAATGCGCCTGCTGACGGTGGTGGCGGCAAACTGCTCGCTGAACAGGTGCGATTCATAAGCCACGATCAGCTCTCGCGTTACCTTTGACAAGGTGAAAACCTCTTGCGATGCCAGAAAATCCCGATAGCGCTCCATGTCGGCCTCGTAAGCGGAGACCGTTCGCGGGCTGCTTCCACGCTCAACACGCAAGTATGCGATGTACTCAGCGGATAGATCGACAAGATCGTCGGCGTCGATAAGATCATCCATCGCGTTATCCCTTTCATTGACCGACCGGATGCGATCATCGCAAGAGCCACCTTCGTTCGGGAAGAGCCAAGCGCGTTCGTAAGTTTTCGAAGTCTCGGACATCCTCTTTATATAGTAGCTCAAAAAAGAAGGCCGCCCTTGAGGACGGCCTTTCGGATGAGAGACACGCTGCGCACGAAACGACGTGAGCTACCCGCGATGCGCAACGGCTGCTGCCACGAATTCGCGGAACAGCGGATGCGGGCGCGTCGGGCGGCTCTTGAACTCGG
>CAVHXL010000022.1:0-15671 GCA_963639885.1 bacterium
CCGACGTACTGATTCGTAGTCAGTCCCTCTATCCAGCTGAGGTATTGGCGCACGTTTTCAAACTGCGCTGTTAAAAGTGGTGCGCCAAGAGGGATTCGAACCCCCGACGTACTGATTCGTAGTCAGTCCCTCTATCCAGCTGAGGTATTGGCGCACGTTTTCAAACTGCGCTGTTAAAAGTGGTGCGCCAAGAGGGATTCGAACCCCCGACGTACTGATTCGTAGTCAGTCCCTCTATCCAGCTGAGGTATTGGCGCACGTTTAAACAGCAACGGTTATTATGCCTGCGACCAAAGATGAAGTCAAGACATAATTTATGGAGATAAAGAGAGGGAGAGGCGATCAATCACCTCTCCCTCTCTGTTGAACTTATTTGCGCGACCCAGATGCCCGCGTGCGATAACCAGCTTCGCTAGTTCTGGTTGTAGCCGGCGTTCGCGGTGCCGCCTCCGTTGGAGGTTCCCGAGCCGGATCCGTCGCTGGAGTTGCCGCTGTTCGAGGAGCCGTTCGAGCTGGAACCGTTGCTGATCACCAGGTGGACCGTCTTGCCGGGGGAAAGCTCACTGCCGCCCTGAGGCGTTTGGCTGATGACGTAACCGGCCGAAACCGAGCTGCTCGATTGGTACTCGGTGGTCACCTGGAAGCCGATGTTCAAAAGCGTGGTGCGCGCGCTGCCCTCCAACTGGCCGACAACGCTGGGAACCGAGGAGGTTTCCGCTCCCTTGCTGACCACCAGGTTGACGGTGCCGTTTTCCTTCAGCTTTTCACCAGCGGATGGAGACTGGCTGATGACCAGGCCTTCTGCAACGGTGCTGGAGTACTGCGTCTCAACCGACACATAGAAGCCGGCGTTGTTCAACGTGGTGGTTGCCGCGGTGCGGGTTTGGCCGACGACGTTGGGGATGCTTGAGCCTTCGCTGCCGAGCGAGAGATAGTAAGTGACGACGGTGTCCTTGGCCACTTTGGAACCGGCGGCGATGTCTTGGCGGATGATGCGGTCTTTGGCGACCGTATCGGAGTACTCAGCAGTGCCCGCCTGGTATTTCAGCCCGCTCGCTTGCAGCAGTTTCTTTGCCTCATCGGCGGTCTTGCCTTCAAGGTCGGGTACCTCTATCTCCTGCGCTCCTTGTGATACCGTCAGGTTGATGGCCGTGCCCTTCGCCTTCTTGGTTTTGGCGGTCGGATCCTGGCTGATGACTTTGCCGTTGTCAACCTTGTCGGAATAGGACTGCTGGACCGTGCCAACTGTGAAGCCAGCGGATTGTATGGCGGATCTCGCCGCATCAAGCGTCTGATTGGTAACGTCGGGGACCTCGATAAGCTCGCTGTCGGACTTCGAGGAATTTGCGGCGTTCATGGCAAAGGCGCCGACGATGATAATGGCGAAGATCGCCACAACGGCGACGATGATAGCCGCAATCTTCTTGCCGTTCTTTTTCGGGACCGAGTTCTCGCCGTTGAACGTGGATGATTGGCCCGAACGGGTTTGGCCGCCGACCGGCTGCATGACGGCGGTTCCGTCGGCGGTGCCACCCATGTTGTTCATGGAGGGGATGACGGCACCCATGACTTGCGTTTGGGCGCTGGTCAGATTGCTGCCGAGCATGACCTGGCGGCCGGAGAGGTAGTCGCTGAGCGCGGTGCGCATGTCCTTGACGGTGGCGAAACGCTCGAGCGGGTTCTTCGCCATAGCCTTCATGATGATGGCCTCAAGCGACGGATCGATATCGGGATTGATCTCGCGCGGGGGGATGGGCTCGTCCTGGACCTGCTTCATCGCCACGCTGACGGCGTCGGGCGCGTCGAAGGGGAGTTTGCCCGTGGCCGATTCGTACAGCACGATGCCGAGCGAGTAGATGTCGCTTGCGGCCGTGAGCTCTTTGCCCTGCGCCTGCTCGGGCGAGATGTAGTGCGCCGTTCCAAGCACGCTTGCCGTCTGCTCTTTGGTGGAGTTCTTTGCGCGCGCGATGCCGAAGTCCATCACTTTGACGTTGCCGTCGGGCTGGACCATGATGTTCTGCGGCTTGATGTCGCGGTGGATGATGTCCATATTGTGGGCGACCGAAAGCGCCTGGCACACTTGGCTGCCGATCTCGGCGACTTTGCGCTGATTGATGGCGCCGCGCTGCTTGATGGCGGTTTTCAGATCGGAGCCGCGGACGTACTCCATGACGATGTAATACGTGCCTTCATCCTGGCCCCAGTCGTACACGTTGACGATGTAGGGGCTTTGCAGGTTGGCTGCCGAGGCGGCCTCCTGCTTGAAGCGCTGCGTGAAGTTCTCGTCTGCGGCGTATTGGGGCAGCATCACCTTGACGGCCACCAGCCTGCCGAGGACGTTGTCCTGCGCGCGGTAGACCTCGGCCATTCCGCCGACGCCGATGCGCTCGGTGATTTGGTAGCGGTTGTTGAACACCCTGCCGATCATGTTTTCGGTCACGTTTAAACTCCTTTTGAACACATGCGAGGGCCGTAATTTAGAGTATTGGATATTCTACAACCCTAATCGCAGTTTATCTATAAAAGGCCTTGAACCTCCAAAGCAGTTTTCAGGATATCGTGGGCCTTCTCGGCGCTGACGCCTTCGTCGCCATCTTCGATGACCACGGCTACTACAACCTTGGCATCATCGGCGGGAGCCATGCCCACGAACCAACTGTCGTTGGAGGATTCCTTTTCTGCGGTGCCCGTCTTGCCGGCTACTTCCACGCCGTCGATGGCGGCTGCGGTGCCCGTGCCGCTTTTCACGACGCCTTTGAGCACATCGCGCACGCGTTTTGCCGTTTCAGAGCTGATGGAGGTGTTCAGTTTCTCGGGAGTGGCGGTGAAGGATCGCTCGCCGTTGGCGTTGTAAATGCCATCGACAAGATAGGGTTTCATCTCGACGCCGTCGTTGGCGATGGCGCTGCCCACCATGGCCATTTGCAGGACGGTCGCCTGCGGACCCGCGGGGCTTTCGTGATTAAGCGGGTTGACCGGTTCGCCGGCAGCGGCCCATGCGGTTTCCCACTCGGTCATCTCGTCGGGTTCGGCCATCAGCGAGGTGTACATCACGAGCGGGAAGTCGAAGGATTGGTTGAAACCGAACTTCTCGGCGCCGCTTACCAGCGTTTCGGCCCCCATTTGGACGCCAAGCTGGCCGTAGACGGTATTTGCCGACCACCAGGTTGCCTGTTCCAGCGTCTGGGTCCCGTAGCTGGTCTTATCGAAGTTGGTGACAGCCGCGTTTCCGATATCCATGGTTCCCGGGGATGAATACGTGGTTGATTCGCTGGCGATGTCGTTTTCGAGCGCGGTGGCCAGCGTGACCATCTTGAACGTGGAGCCGGGGGCGTATAGCGCGCCCGTCGCCCTGTTGACCAGGGTCGAATCATTGGATGACGAACTGTTTTGCAGCACCGTCAGGAAGTCGGAAGCATCATAGGTCGGCGCGCTGGCCATAGCCAGAATGGCGCCGGTTTCCGGATCCATGACCACCGCCGCGCCTTTGTGGCCATCGAGCGCATCTTGGCATGCCTGCTGGATTTTCGAGTTCAGCGTGAGAGTGACATCGTTGCCGGCCGTGCCGACGCCTGCCATGTCGTTGAGGACGTCGGTCCAGGTCGCAAAGCTCTGCGTGCCCTTGAGAACCTCGTTGTAGGCGTCCTCGATTCCCGAGGTGCCGTATTGCTGCGACATGTAGCCGACGACATGCGTCGCCAAATCGCCCGCAGGATAGATGCGGTCGTAGCTTCCGCTATCGTTGAGAGCGCTGCGCGCAAGCACGATGCCGTCATAGGTTGAGATGGTTCCGCGTTCGCTTTTCTCTTCCTTGGCAAGCGTGTGGTTGTTGCCCGGCATGGTCTGATACTTGTCGGCGTCGACAACCATGATCAGCGTAAGGTTCGCCACCAAGGCGGCGAACAGCACGCTGCAGAACAGCATGGAATGCGTGAGGCGTTTGCCCAGGCTGATGCGGCCGAGCACGCTGTTGGCATGAAGGTTGGTCGTGGTGCCGCTGATCATCTCGGTTTCGATGCCCGTGCCCTCATCGCCCGCGCGCAGAAGGAAGCCGACGATGATGAAGCTGCCCAGAAGCGACGATCCGCCCTGGCTGATGAAGGGCAGGGTCAGGCCGGTCAGCGGGATCAGGCGCGTGACGCCACCGACGATGATGAATGCCTGCAGCACGATCATGCTGGTCAGGCCAACGGCGACGAAGCTCGACACGTCGCTTTTCGCGCGGGCCGCCGTGAGGAACCCGCGGATCGCGAAGCAGAGGAACAGCAAAAGCACGCCGGCTGCCCCAAGCAGACCGATTTCCTCGGCGATGTCGGCGAAGATGAAGTCGGATTCGACAACGGGGATTTGCGTGAAGTTGTCGGTGCCGCCTGCCAGCCCGTTGCCGAGCCCGACGCCGAACAGGTCGCCGTCGGCGATGGAGTAGATGGCCTGGCAAAGCTGATAGCCGGTGTTCTGGGCGTCGGAGAACGGATCAAGCCAAGTTGACACGCGAACCTGCACATGGCTGAAGGTGAGATATAGCGCGCATCCGCCGACGGCAAGCAGGACGAGGCCCACGATCAGGTAGAACTTCTTGCCCGTGGCGACGTAGAGCATGACCAGGAACACGAACAGGAACACCATGGCGCTGCCGAGGTCCTTCTCGAACATGGCGATAACCATGGCGATCGCCCACATGAAGATGAGTGGCGCGAGTGAGCGCGCATCCGGCAGGCGGAAGGGGCCCATGCGGATGGTGAATACCGAGAGCAGCTCGCGGTTCTGCGCAAGATAGCTGGCCATGAACAAGACGATGACGACTTTCGCTATCTCGCCGGGCTGGAAGGAGAAGCCGCCGATGTGCAGCCAAATGCGGCTGCCGTAGATTTCCTGGCCAAGACCGGGGATAAGCGGGGAAAGCAACAGGAAAAGACCGACGAGCATGAGTATGTATTTGTAGTTGGCCACCTTGTCGAGGTTGCGGAACAGCGCCAGCACCGCAATCATGCAGACAATGCCCAAAAATAGCCACATGACCTGGCCTTGAGCCATATTCGATGCGTTTGAGTAGGGGGCGATGCGCGTGATGAACGCGATACCGATGCCCGATAGGGTGAAGGCGATCGGCAACAGCGCGGGGTCGGCTCCGGGCGCGAACTTCCGGACGGCAAGGTGCGCCACCACGAACGACGCGAAGATGCCGATGGGGACGGATAGCGAGTTGAAGTCGATCGCTTGACCCTCACGTATGGCGATCATCACGAATAGCAGCGCAACCACGGGGGCTGCAACCAGAAGCAGTATGAGTTCTATGTTGCGACGAGCCATCCGGTGCTACCTCTGGGCTTCCTCGCGGTATTTCGAGACCAGGTTTTGGGCGGCGTCGACGTTGTCGCATTCGATGCCCTCTTTGAGGTGCTCGATGGTATTCGGTTGCAGGGAGCTTGTCGAAACGTCGGTCGTCTCGACGTGCTTTGAGAGCGAAACCCCCATTACCTCCCAAGGTCTTCCCTGGTAAATTGCCACTTTGTCGTTATCGATGCCGAGATAGGCCACGGTGTCGAGCCACTTGTTGACGCCCCATGCCGTCCCTCCGAGAATGGCGGCGAGCAGAACCAAGACCAGCACGACGGCGCGAACCGACTTGCGGGCTGCTTTGCGCTCGCGTTTTTCGGCGAAACCCGTGATGTCGGCGACGATGACGGTCACGTTGTCGTGGCCACCTGCGGCGACCGCTTCGTTGACCAGCTGAGATGCGCAGCGTTGCGGGTCTCGAACCCGGCGCATGGTCTTCTCGATGTCCTCATCGCGCACCATGGTCGACAGGCCGTCGGAGCAGACGAGAAGCCTGTCGCCCGTTTCGACGTTTATTTCGTAGATATCGGGGCGGGTGTTGGGGTCCGACCCGAGCGCGCGCGTGATAACGGATCGCTGCGGATGGTTGCGCGCCTCCTCGGGCGTGAGCTGTCCCGCCTCGATCATGTCGGCCATCAGGCTGTGGTCGCGCGTGAGCTGCTGGAGCTTGCCTTGGTGGAGCAGATACGCGCGCGAGTCGCCGACTTGGGCGATGACCAGGCGTTCTCCCTCGATCATGCAAGCGGTCATGGTGGTGCCCATGCCCTCGCGGCCCCGTCCGTCGCGTGCAGCGCGGATGATTTCGCGATTGGCTTCTTCGGCAGCGTGTTCGAGCGCGGGCCCGTCAGGATGGTCGGGAGCAAGGTCGGCGAGCACGTTGACGGCGATTTCCGAGGCGACCTCGCCCGCCGCATGCCCGCCCATGCCGTCGCATACGGCGAACAGCGGGGGTGCGACGATGAGGCTATCCTCGTTGTGATCGCGCACGCAACCGACGTCGGTGCGGCTGCCAAACGAGGTGGTGGCCCCTTTGCGCGTCTTGCGAGTCGAGCGATAGGGCGATTTCTTGTCACGTGCCATTATGAGCGCCTAACCCGGATTGCCACGTCGCCCACGTTGACGCTGTCTCCGCTGCGCAGGGCCGTTGGCTCTCCGATCAATTGACCGTTAACGGCCGTTCCGTTGGTTGATCCGAGGTCTTCAACGAACAGGTTTTGGCCCATCAGGCTGAATCGGGCATGACGTCCGGAGACATAGCCCGCCCCGATGACGATGTCAGCTCCGGGGCTGCGCCCGACGATGACCGGGCCTCGAACCACGATGGACACGCCGCGCAGCTCCTTCGGGCCTCGTTCGACCGATAGGTTCCAGGTGCGTTCGCGCTTGCGTTGCCCGCGGACGGCGCCGATGCCCGTTTTCATGATCGCGAAAAGGAACAGATAGAGAAACGCGACGAAAACGAGCCTGATCAGGAGTAGGGCGTAGTCGATCAAAGGATTCTCCCAGCTTCCTTAAGCGAAGGTGAACACGAGTTCTGTCGTGCCGATCGAGATGTGGTCGCCTTCGTTGAGCGGCTGGCTCGCGATCGCCCGACCGTTGACGTACGTGCCGTTGGTTGAGTCGAGGTCGGTGATGATCCAGACCCCTTGCGCGCTCAGCGTGATCTCGGCATGGCTGCGCGAGGCGTTGATGTCGGGGACGGTGATGTCGTTGCGGGACTCGCGGCCGACGGTGTTTCGCGCGTTGTTCAGCATGTAGGTGCGGTTAGCGGTGGTGTCGATAAGGCGCGCGCTTCCCGGATGGTTGCCGTCTGCTGCAGCTTGCGATCCACCGTTGAACACCATGGTCTGCGCGCCTTGCTGCTGGCTGGGGGCGTTGCTCATCGCCTGCCCGGCACCGTAGCCGACCGCGGCCCCGGCGGCCCCGGCTGCAGCGCCGTAGGCTGCTGCAGCACCTGCGGCCCCGTAGCCCTGAGGCTGGGGTTGCGCCTGGTTATAGGCGGGATTTGCCGGCGCATAAGCTGCGTTTTGCTGTTCTGCCCGATACGGGGCGGGCGATTGGTTTTGCTCGTAGCCGTAGTCGTCGTAGCCTTGCCGGTTCCAGGATGCCTGCTCTTGAGGCTGGTTGAAGCGGGGCTCTGCCGGGACGGCCGCGCTGTTGTGCCCGAAGCGCTGAGCGGGATAGGCGACCTCGGCACCGTAGCTGCCGTCGCCAAGGCCGTAACGCTGCATTTCCTCGTCGCGCAGTTGGCTGATGATGGGCGCTGCGACGGCCTCGGCGATAACGTCGAACTTGCCGTGGCGCAGACCCTCGTCGACGATGAAGCGCACCAGGGGTTGGCCGTCCATCATGAGGCCCTGCTCAGATGCTTTGGCGGCGAGGTAGGTTTCGGTTTCGCCGGCCAACGTGGGGTAGTAGCCGAACAGGCGCCGGTCATCATCGGGGTTGACGAGCACGGTGTACAGCGTGGGCGCGTATTGCTTGCCTGCGCCGACCATCTTTTCGCGGCGCATCTGCTTCTCGGCCTTTTTCGCTATCTGGACAGGGGAAATGGGTGCGTCGAACATTTTGTCCGCCGCTCCCTCGAACGTGTCCTCCATCTTGCCCTCGACCCTGGAAAAGATGCCCATTGCTGCTCCTTGCGTTGCATATATCGGCTGTGGCGCGATCGCCTGATTAACGTATATCGGTTCATTTTGCCACACGCTGCATGGTGACGTGGGCATATCAATGCAATCGTCATTATATTGCGAAGCGATTAAAGAAACCTGAAAGCCGTATTCGGGCGACCAGCGCTCGATTTTGCCCGAGACCAGACGATGCCGCCGCCTCGGTGCTTGTGCGCGGCGTTTTCTCAGTTGCCTTGGCGCATTGGTGCGGCGTCTACTCCGCGGGTTCGGCGCCCTCTACTGTGCGCATGAGGTCCTGCTGGCTATGCACGTCAAGTTTGCGGTAAATATGCCGGATGTGGGTCTTCGCCGTGCCCTCGGAGATGAACAGCTTTTCCTGGATATATGCAGCATTATGGCCTTTGGCCAGGAAGAACAGGATCTCCGTTTCGCGGCGCGAGAGCAGGTAGGTGTTGGCGACGGCCTCGCATTTGCGACGGAATCGCCCGCCTCCGCGAATGCGCTCGTTGAGATCCTCCGTGGTGGTGTTGCCGCCTCGCTCCATTGCGAGCCTGGCCTCCGAGGGGGTTGCGGCTGCGGAACGTGCCGCGAACGTGCCAGCGGGCGCGGCGTCGGTCGCGGCGATGCCGGCAGCCGTTGTGCCAGGCCGCGTCGCGTTGGCGGGAGAAGACGTCGCGCGCGCGTCTGCCGCGCTGGATGACCCCTCCGGTTTGGTGGGGTCGCTCGTGGTCGTCGTGGCTGCGTTGCCGGTGATTGCGTCGACACCGGCGTCGGTATGGGAGTCGACCGCTTTCTGATCAGGGGCATCGGCCGTGCCGAGCGAGCCATTCGCTTGCGCGCTCGCGTTAGCCGCGCCATCGATCGCCGCTGACGTATTTGCCGTGGCGGCGGCTGCCACGCCGGCTGCCACGCCGGCTGGCGTGGGGTTGGCGATGTCGAGGTCGTTGCCAGCCGTTTGCGCGCTATTGGCCACGGGGTACGCTGATGCTCGTGCGATCAGCTGCTCCATTTCCGGGGCTTGCCCGCAGTTGCGAACCGGCATCGCCTTCGCGGAGGCCTCCTCGCGCTCGAAGCTTGCGGAAACGGCCTTCACCAGCGGACAGGGCATGACGATGGCCTCCATCTCATGCTCGCGCGGCAGCATCGCGTAGGCGACGACCATGATCAAAAGCATGATAACGATGATGGTCTGCTCTCCAAAGAGCATTGTTTGCACTGAATGAGCTGCGGCGATAGGAGCGAGGGACCCCAGCAGCACGGCGACGGCCATGGTGCCGCGCCCGACGCCGAACACCATGATGGGCGACAGGCGGAAGCGCTGCGAAAGGTCGCCGAAGAAGATCCACATGAGCGACTCGAAGCAGAGGAATCCGACGATGAGGAAGGTGTTCGCAAGGGCGTTTCCCTCAGATCCCGATAGCGGGATGAAGAACACCGTAACGGCGATGAAGGGGATGAGCGGCTGGAAGAAGCGGCTCCATTTGTTGCTGCCGTTGATGGCCATGATGGTGACGAGGATCAGCACGGTCGCCAAACCCGCCGCGGCGATCAGGAGCGGTTGGGTCCCCAGCTGATTGCTCGCAACGATGCCTTGCAGCGACTGGCTTCGCAGCATGCCGAGAGCGATGCCGAGAACGAAAACCGGCGACGCGAAGCGCAGCATGAACTTCCCCTTGTTGATGGGCAGGGGTTTGAACAGGGGAACCTCATCTCGCCGATAAAAAGATTCAGGCGTTTTCCCCCAGAGAACGGCGAGCTCCAAAAGGGGCATCAGAGCCGTTGCCGAACCCGATATAGGCCAGGGCGCGTAATGAAGCACCGTGGCGAACAGGACGAACGAAACGAAGACGGCAATGGCTGAGTTGAACACGATCGACTCGGTGTCGCATCGCGCGAAGGCGGTTCCCCAGAAAATGATGAGGATCGACGATCCGACGCCGGTCAGCACTCCGGAAAGTAGCTCGAGCGCCGGCATCGTCGCAAGTACTGGGAGCAAAAGCAGCGTGGTTCCCAAGAAGGACATCACTGCTCCTGCGATTAAGAACCTGCGCGAGACGTAAACGCGCAAAAAACGTTGATTGGTGATGCCCATGAAGATAAGGCAGAAGGAGTAGACGCAGATGGAAATCAGGTACGACAGCGAAATGCTGCTTCCATACAGACCTTCAAGCAGGCGCGATGCGCCGAAAACGGACGACGTGCCGAACATCGTGGCGAAAACCCATGCCTGATGCATGCCGTAGCCGAGCGATATAAGGCTCAATTCCCCGAAAGCGCTATCGTTCCCGAAATCCGCGTTGATCGTTACCCTGGGAATGCGAATCCCCATTTTTACCCCCCGATAAAAAACATCCTCCGTGGGGATGATACCGCGATATTCGCGTTCGGATAGCGAGAATGGAGGCGCTGTGTTTAATGAATGATGGGATAAATCAGTGTTTATCTGGGGTTATGAAAAAATCATCCCTCGAGGATGATGACATCGAAAAAGCCCCAGCGGCTCTTTTCGACGGCTGGGGGGTGCAAAACCGGCATGCTGCTTGCCGCTCTTGCGCTCGGATATGCGGAAGCGGGCTTGCCTGGGCCGGCTGGTCGTCCAGCCCAGGAGCCCTTGGCGAGATGAGCTCGCCGCTTTCGGTAGGGGTTAGCCTACCTTGATCACCACGTTGTCGTAGCGCTCGAGCTGGGTGTCAAGACCCGTGGTGCCCGGCGTGTCGAACGTGGTGTGCGTGCCCGGCTTCTGCGACATGGCCGCGTGCACCGTGCACGTGTACTGCTTGCCGGACAGGTAGTCCGCCAAGCTGGTGGCGTCATAGTTGTGAATGGCCTCAAGGCCGTTCTGGTTGTTGCTGGAGATGACGTCCTCGTTCAGCAGATCCTTGACGGTGCTGCCCTCGGGAACGAAAACCAGCTCGCTATGAACACCTCCGCCTTGGGCGGTTTCGTCGAGCACGCAGGTGATCTCATAAGCGCCCTTGCTCTCAACCTGGGTCCCCTCGTCGCTATGGACATAGTAGAACGCGTAGGCGGGCACGGCGATGAGCGCACACACGCAGCACGCAACCGCGATGGCAAGAACTTTCTTGCCCCAAGATGCGTTTGCCATAAGAGCCTCCCTTCTCGCAAACCTGGAAAAAGTGGATGCCCTGCTTCCAGCAACGCAACTCGAAGTATACGGGGCGAATGGATCGCATGCAACGTTTTCGCCCGCCTTTGACCTGCTGAAACGTTGAATCAACCTGCGAGGATGATACGTCTTTCCCCGCGGCTGCGGCAAAAAGGCCCCCTTCTGCCGCTTTTCGGCATTCCGGGATGATGGTTCGCATCCTGCCCTTTCTATACTAGGGGTCACGAAGAGGATTTTGCCTGGGGCGGGGGCCGCAGGCAGCGTCGGGGCGATACGCGGGCTTGGACTCGCGGCTTCGGCGGCGCCGGTGCGCGCGACGCACGGTGCGAGATGCGAGAAAGGGGATTTCCGATGGCAGAAGAAAGCTTTGCCGACCTGCTGGACATCGACGATGAGTTCGATCCGCTTGAGGTTGATGACGAGGATATCGACCAGGAGGACATGGACGACGACAACCCGTTGGACACGACCGATTATCCGACGATGCGCAACATGCCGGAGGGAATGCGCAGAGAGGCCGTTTACACGCCGGCTCGTCAGGGTAGCGCCGTCGATGCGGTCCTGACCATGATCGACCACAATCCGGCGCGTCGCCCGGTGCTGGTCTCCATTCTGGGCTGGTGCGAGGGTGGGTGCCTGAACAGCGAGCTGACCGAGAAGGTTGACGCGCTGCAGGAGGACAACCGCTCCGTGTACGGCACCACGACGCTGTGCCGAATGCTCGAGCGCGCCGGTGCTCTTGAGCTTGAGATGCCCGAAACCTCCGAAGAGCGCGAGGATGTCGAAGAGGGCGTCGAGTACCTTGAGATCAAGGAGCGGGTTGATCCGACGTGGAGGACGACCGAGGCAGGTATCGCCGTTCATGAGCAGATGATCAGCGGCTCTTCGTTCAGGGATATCGTGCTCGACCGCGATTCGCGCTATCTTGAGGTGTATCGCGCCGTCATGGGCGCGGTCAACGACAAGCCCATGAAAAAGGACGAGATCGAGGAGCTAGTCGATACGTTCGAGATCGTGAGGAGCCCGCGTCGATTCGGCGGCCACTTCATCGACATGCTCGAACGCACCGACGCTCTTGAGTGGAAGAACCATGCGTGGCAACTCACCGACCTGGGTCGATCGATGCTTCCCGAGGTTGAGGCCGCGTATTCGAAGAAGGGGGAATAGAAGATGGCGGAGAACATGCAGGAAGGCGCTGCTCCCGAAGAGGAAGTCGACCTTGTCGCATTGATGGATGGTCGCGCTCGCACGTACGGCCTGATGGCGCGTTTATTCCTGAAGGAGGTCGACAAGCCGGTGCTGACCGAGCTGCAGGGGATGCGCTTCCCCGCCGCGACGGGCAACGCGAAGGTTGATGAGGGCTATCACCTGCTGTACGACTACCTGCGCACGTCGTGGGACGATAGCATCACCGAGCTGGCTATCGACTTCGTGCGCACCTTCATCGGGCATGGCGTGAACGGCTTTTCCGCGGCATACCCCTTCGAGAGCGTCTACACCTCCGAGCGTCGTCTGATGATGCAGGAAGCGCGCGCCGAGGTTCTGCAGACGTTGCGTGAGAACAATCTCAAGCGTGGCCGCTGGACCGAGGGCGAGGACCATATCGCCCTTGAGCTTGAGTTCATGCAGCGTATGGCCATGCGCACGTCCGAGGCGCTTAAGGCCGGAGACGAGGACACGGCCATCGAACAGCTGCGCACGCAGCAGAAGTTCGCGCAGGACCATTTGCTGAACTGGCTTCCCATGATGACCGAGGACATGCGCCGTTTTGCGCGCACCATGTTCTACCAGGGGCTTGCTCAGCTGGTCATGGGCTACGTTGAAGAGGATGCCGAGATTCTCGAAGAGCTGCTCGACAGCATCGAGGAGGCGGCGTAGATATGGCTGGCGCGACGATGACCCGTCGCGCCTTCGTCGCGGCTGCTGTTGGAGCGGCGGCGGTTGCTGGGCTCGGCGGGTGCGTCGGGCCCAGCGGCGTTTCGGGCGGAGGCGGCGAGGGGACGGCATCGGGAGGGTCGAACGCATCCGGGCCCGTTGATGGAATCGAGCTGACCGAGGCGGGCGTGCTCACCATTGCCGCCCGGCATGATGATCTCCCGTACTTCCAGGATGCCAATAATGCGCGGTCCGGTTTCGCATATGAGCTGATGGAGGCTGCCTCGGAGCGGATGGGCTTGAGCTGCAACTGGTCGAAGGTGACGTCGGGGGAATCGCTGCTTTCCCGCGCGGGCGATGAGGGCGAGACGGTTCGCGGGCAGCAAGTTCACGTTGATGTGGCGGTCTGCGCGTTTGATTGCTCGACGGTGGCCGCGGCTGACGGAGCGGCTGCGGGATCGGCCACGGATGCGGCTGGGAGCTCGATCGCGGGGACGACCGCACTTTCGGGGGATTTCTCCCGTTTAGACTATTTAACGGTTACGCAGTGCCTGGTCGCGAAGAAGTCGTCGAGCATTTCGGGGGTCGACGATCTGCCGGGTATGAAGGTCGGCGTGCTCGAGGGGTCTGCCGGCGCCGCGTGGGCTGCCGGCTTAAGCGATGCGACCCCGGTTGAATATGGGACGCTTACCGAGCTGTTCAGCGGCTTGCAGGCGCGCAATGTCGATGCTGTGGCGGCCGATCTTCAGGCGGCGAATTACTATCTGCGCGTGGCGTATGGCGACGAGCATGTCGTGTGCGATATCGATGCCGGCGAGGTTCCCTACTCCTTGCTGGTATCGCGTTCGCGACAGCAGCTGATGTCCGCTTTGGAATCCGCGTTGCAAGAATTGCGTGATGATGGCACTTACCAGCAGCTTTACGAATATTGGTTTACCGCCGCCGACAACTCCCGCGGCAAAACCGATGCCCGAACGCCCGAGCAGGGCGCGCCGGGTCACGACAAGGGCGGCAGCGTTTAGGGAATGTTATAGGCCCCGCTGAGGTTTCAGCGGGGCCGTTTTCTCTTGCGGGGGGTTGCGGGTCGGTTGCGGCCCGCTTGCGAAGACCCGCTTGCCAGCAGGCCGTCTGCTGAGCAGATGGCTCGGGGTCGCTTGCGGCTCATGTGCTTTCGGAAATGGTGTACCCTGATAGCATTCTTTTCCTTAGAAAGGACTGCGACTCTATGAACATTTGCGTTTTCGGCTCTTCGAGCTCCAATCTTGATGCGCTGTATCTCGATTCCGCCTACGAGGTGGGCCGGTCGTTGGCGAAACATGGCCATGGCCTGGTGTTCGGCGGTTACGACACGGGTCTGATGGGCGCGGTCGCCAAGGGCGCTCATGATGCGGGGGGAAATACCATCGGCATCGTGACGGAGGGCCTCAACAAGCTTGGGCGCGCTATTTTCCCGTGCACGGAGATCATCTGCACGCCGGATATGGCGCAACGCAAGGAGCGCATGATGGCGCTTTCCGAAGCGTATATCGCGCTTCCGGGTGGCTTGGGCACGTTCGATGAGCTGTTCGTCGTTCTTTCCAAGGTGAAGGCGAATGAGATGTCTTGCAAATCGGCGATCATGAACGTGGGCGGCTATTACGATCCGCTGGTGGAGATGCTCGATCGGGCTACCGCCACGGGTTTGAACTCGACGGATTGGCGTGAAATTTGCGGCGTCTTCGATAACGCCGAGGAAATGATCTCTTGGATGGAATAGACGGAAAGCGGTATGCCCCCAATGGCGAAAAACGTAACGTATGGCGATGAAGTGCAACAGAAAATGGCTGATGGGGTGGCGAAGCTCGCCAACGCCGTCCGCGTGACCATCGGGCCTCGCGGGCGATACGTCGCCATGACCAAGCCTGGCGAGCGCCATCCCAATGTTGCTAACGATGGCGCGATGGTCGCCTCGCATGTGGGCTCTCAAGATCATGTGGGCCGCATGGGGCTTGAGGTGGTGCGTGAGGCGGCCATTGCGGCGAACAACGAAGCGGGTGACGGAACGAGCACCGCAACCATTCTGGCCGATGCGATGGTGCGCGAAGGCGTGCGCGCGGTTGCCGCGGGCGGCGATCCGCTGGCGTTGCGTCGTGGGATCCAGAAAGCTGCCGATGCCGTATCGGGCGAGCTTCTCTCGCGTGCCGTGGAGGTTTCCTCGCGAGACCAGATGGCGGAGATAGCGACGGTTTCGTCGGGAGATGCCGAGATAGGCGGCATGATAGCCGACGCTTTGGCTGAGATCGGGCGCGACGGCGTCGTCTCGGTCGAGAAGTCGAACACGTTCGGCTTGAATCTCGAGATCAAGCGCGGCATGCTTTTCGACAGGGGATTCATCTCGCCGTACATGGCCGATGACATGGGCAGGATGATTGGCGAGCTGCATCAGCCCTATATCCTTATCACCGACCAGCGACTCTCCGATAACTTCCGCGATATCGTGCCGGTTCTCGAAGAGGTTATCAAGTCGGGTCATCCGCTGCTTATCGTTGCCGATGACGTGCGCGGCGAGGCGCTCAGCTCGCTTCTCACCAATCGCGAGAAGGGCGTGCTCGAGAGCGTTGCCGTGGTGGCACCGGGGGCGGAGGAGCGTCGCCGTCAAGAACTCGAGGACTTGGCGATTCTGACCGGTGGCGAGGTGATAACGCCTGATAGGGGTTTGTCGC
>CAVHXL010000022.1:15681-17480 GCA_963639885.1 bacterium
GCCGCTGACGTGCAGATCTCCAAAAGTCGTACGCTCATCATCGGCGGTAAAGGCAAACCCGATTCCATCGAGGCGCGATGCGAGGCGATACGTGTGGAGCTTTCCCGCCCGCATTCCGAATATGACGCCGGCGTGCTGCGCGAGCGTTTGGCGAAGCTTACCGGCGGGGTGGCCGTGATGAGCGTCGGAGCGGCGACCGAAACCGAGATGAACGAGATCAGAAGCCGTATCCAGGACGCTTTGCGCGCGACGCGATCGGCTGCTGAGCAGGGGCTTCTTGCTGGTGGCGGAGTTGCTTTGGCGCAAGCGGGCCGAATTCTCGACGAGCTTGAGGTGGCGAGCGGGGACGAGCGATTCGGCGTCGATATCCTGCGCCGCGCGCTTGAGGAGCCGCTGCGCGCGTTGTGCTCGAATGCGGGATACGATGGCAGCGTGGAAGTTTCCCGTGCGCGCGCGGCTGAACTCGGGTGCGGTCTGAACTGCGAGACGGGTGAGCGCGGCGACATGCTTGCGATGGGCGTGTCCGACCCGGCGAAGGTGACCGTGACCGCGCTTCAGGCCGCGGCTTCGGTGGCATCGCTTATTTTGATCACCGACTGCGCCGTCACCGAGGTTGAGAAGGGCGCTGACGAGGAATAGCGGTCTTATGGCCGCGAATGACGAAGGTGGGCGCGTGGAAGAGTCGATTCATTACGAGGTGACCAAGTTCGCCGAGACGCTGAAGGCGAGCTACATCGGGGGCGGTGCCGAAGCCGACGATCGGTTCGCCCCGCGCATCGTCGCCAATGACGCGGAGACGTGCGCCAATGTTCTCTCCGCGCTGAAAAGCGAGCTTGCCGATTGCGAGAGCTTCGCCTTTTCCGTGGCCTTCATCACCGCAAGCGGCATGCAGGTGCTCGCGGCGATCCTGTCCGACTTGCGCGACCGAGGGGTTTCCGGGCGCGTTCTCACGTCCACGTACCAGAACTTCAACAACCCCGCCGCCCTGCGCAAGTTGCTTGAATACCCAAACATCGAGGCGCGCGTTTATCAGGGCGATCTGCATGCGAAGGGCTACTTCTTCGACAAACGCCAGCTTTCGACGGTCATAATCGGAAGCTCGAACCTGACGCAAAAGGCTCTGACCTGCAACAAGGAGTGGAACATCTTGTTTCGCTCGTATGCCGATGGGGCCATGCTGCTTGAGGCGAAGCGGGAGTACGACAAGCTTTGGGACGATGATCAGACGGCGTGCATCGATGAGGAGTGGATTTCCGGCTATGAGGCGTTTCTCGACGCGCATGCGGTGACGCTTTCAGGGGGAAGGAAGGTTTCGCTCAAGGCGTTTTCCTCCGATGCTGCGGAGGCGGGGCCTGGTCGGGTGCCGGAATACGGGCGTGCCGACGGGAACACCGGGGGGCGTTCCAGCGAGAGCGCCGGAGCAGCGCGCGGTGACATCGCAACGGACGCCGGTGCGGCGACGCGCGGTTCGGCGAAGGGCGGCACCGTGCCATGCGAGGACGGAACGGGCGGTATCACGCCGAACAAGATGCAGCGAGGGGCGCTTGAGGCGCTCGACGTGCTGCATGGCCGTGACGAGCGGCGGGCTCTTCTGGTGTCGGCGACCGGATCGGGAAAGACATATCTCTCAGCCTTGGACATCGCATCCACCCGTCCGAAGAAAGTCCTGTTCATAGCTCATAGACAGCGTATCCTGAAGGCTTCGGCCGAAAGCTACGGGCGCGTGCTGGGAAGCGCGTACGACTATGCGCTCTACGCGGGATCGAGTCGTCCGGCGCACGCGACGTGCCTGTTCGCGA
>CAVHXL010000023.1:0-3012 GCA_963639885.1 bacterium
GCGGTTGGCGGCCTGGTTCTTGTGGATGATGCCCTTGCCGGCAGCCTTGTCGAGCAGGCGGCAGGCGTAAAGGCCCTTCGCGTAGGCAGCAGCGGCGTCGCCGGCGGCAACGGCCTCGCGGGTTGCGCGGATGGCGGTCTTCAGCTCGGATTTGTAGGCGCGATTGCGCTGGCGGGACTTCTCGTTGGTGATGATGCGCTTCTTCTGGCTCTTGATGTTTGCCATTTTTTAGCTCCTTCGCTATTCCTCTGCGCCATGCAGGCGCGACAACATTGCGCATTCAGCGTATGTTCGCATTCGAGTGAGCGAGGGCTTTTCATGAGCACAGGTGACTGATTGGCATACCCGCATGGCGCAGCTTGTTGCGCGAGCTGATATGCGTGAGTGGTCAGGATTTTCCACCCATCAAGGCCAATCGGCCACCCGGCGCAACGATTATCCTCTTGCAGCCTCGTCTGCGGACTCCCGAAAAGTTCTTTTCCGGGAACGCTATGCCGGATACGCAATGCGATAGAATACCAAAAGCGGTGCGGATTCGCACTGGATACTTTTCATTTGTGCAGGGGAATGCACAAATGGCGGAGGGTTTTGAAAGGGGATTGTATGCGTAAGCGAATTCTGAGGGGCGTTATGGGCGTTGCGTGTGCGGCGATGCTCGGCGCATCGAGCATCGCCCTGGCGGCCTGCTCGGGGTCTCATCAGGTCATCGGCTACGGGGAAGCGTGCTCATCCTGTCATTCCGATACGAAAAGCGTCTATGATGTGGCTTCCCCTAAAGATGCCGTTACCTGTAATGGCTCGGTGACGGTGAAAACGTCCGCTTCCTCGATAACTTTGTGCAAGCCGACGTTCATCTCCGAGGATGGCTCGCGTTACGTGCCCGAGCAGAGCAAGTCGATCTCCGTTTCGGGTGGCCAGGCAAGCGTGCAGCTCGATGAAGGCATCTGGGCCCTTGTCGTAGCTGATGGGGACAATGTCAAGTCCTCGAAGGTGATCATCGTCGATTCGTCCTCGTCTCCGGCTGACGTGGATTTGTAGTGCGAGGCGCGAACTTCAAGCCGCTTACCTGATACTATATCGATTCAGCAACCGTGAAAGGGCAGCATTTGGCTGCCCTTGATTTTCGAAGGCGTACCAACATGACCGATCCGAGCCATATCAGGAATTTCTCCATCATCGCCCATATCGACCATGGCAAGTCTACCTTGTCCGACCGCATTCTCGAGCAGACGGGCACGGTGTCGAAGCGCGACATGCAGGCCCAGCTGCTTGACAGCATGGACATCGAACGCGAGCGCGGTATCACCATCAAAAGCCAGGCGGTGCGAGTGAACTACACTTCCGACGATGGCGAAACCTACCAGTTCGACCTCATCGATACCCCGGGTCACGTCGATTTCACCTACGAGGTCTCACGCAGCCTCGCCGCTTGCGAGGGCGCTGTCCTGGTGGTTGACGCGACGCAGGGAGTTGAGGCTCAGACGGTCGCTAACGCCATGATGGCGATGAACGCGAATCTCGAGATCATCCCGCTCATCAACAAGATCGACCTTCCTTCTGCCGAGCCGGAGCGCGTGAAGGCCGAGATCGAGGATGGTCTGGCCATCCCCGCCGATGATGCCGTGCTCGCAAGCGGCAAGACCGGGGTCGGTGTGCATGATCTGCTCGAGGCGGTCGTTTACAACATCCCGGCTCCCGAGGGCGATGCCGATGGTCCTTTGCGCGCGCTCATCTTCGATAGCTATTTCGACCCGTATCGCGGCGTCGTTGCACTCGTGCGCGTCGTTGATGGCTCCATACGCAAAGGCCAGCGATTGCGTTTGATGGCAACCGATACGGTTATTCAGGCCGAAGAGGTCGGCGCGCGCCATCCTGTCGAGGAACCGCTGGGCGAGCTTGGCGTCGGCGAGGTGGGTTATCTGGTCACCGGCTTGAAGGATCTGACGCATGTAAAGGTGGGCGACACGTTGACGCTGGCCGAAGGTGGCGTCGAGGAGCCCCTGCCGGGCTATCGCGAGGCGAAGCCGATGGTCTTCACCGGACTCTTTCCCATCGAGTCGGATCAGTACGAGCCTTTGAAGGAGGCTCTCGAGAAGCTTTCCCTCAACGATCCGGCGCTTATCTGGGAAGCCGAGAAATCGCATGCGCTCGGCTTTGGTTTCCGCGTCGGCTTCCTGGGCCTGCTTCATATGGAAGTGGTTAAGGAGCGTCTTGAGCGCGAGTTCAACCTTGATCTGCTCGCAACCGCTCCATCGGTGGAGTATCACGTGTTCAAGCAGGGCGGCACCATGCTCAGCCTGCATTCGCCGCAGGAGATGCCCGATCCCGGCGAGATCGAGCGCATCGAGGAGCCGTATCTGAAGGCGAAGATCCTCATCCCGCCCGATTACGTCGGCGCCGTCATGGAGCTGACCGTCGCGCGACGCGGCACGTTCGTCAGCATGGAATATCTCTCCGAGCATACCGTCGAGATGCTCTGGGAGATTCCGCTTTCCGAGCTCATCATGGACTATTTCGATAAGCTGAAGTCCAATACGAAAGGGTACGCGAGCCTCGATTACGAGTTCGACGGCTATAAGCCCTCGAACTTGGTGAAGCTCGACATCCTGTTGTCCGGAAAGCCCATTGACGCGCTGAGCTTCATCGTCCATCGGGACAAGGCTTACGATCGTGGTCGGGTGCTGACGGAGAAGTTGAAGGAGATCATTCCTCGGCAGATGTTCGAGGTTCCCATCCAGGCGGCTATCGGCGGTCGTGTCCTTGCGCGCGAGACCGTGAAAGCTAAGCGTAAGGATGTTCTTGCGAAATGTTACGGCGGTGATATCAGCCGTAAGCGCAAGCTGCTTGAAAAGCAGAAGCAAGGCAAGAAGCGCATGAAGGCCATCGGCAACGTCGAGGTGCCGCAAGAGGCGTTCATGGCTATTTTGAAGGTTGACGATTAATGCCCGCGCTGCGGCAAACCCGGTAAGGAGGCGATGATGAGGATAGAGGAAACCAGCTGGCTCGATGAGG
>CAVHXL010000023.1:3022-16662 GCA_963639885.1 bacterium
CGATGAGGCTTTTGATGAGAAGAAAGCTGCAGCTGAGCGCGAGCGAGTGCAGGGTAAGGGCACCCTGGCGGCATCGGTCGGCTGCGTGGTCGTGGTGCTTGCCGCGTTCCTGCTCATCGCGGTCGCCGTCGTCGGCTCCATCGGTATCCTGGATTCGTAATGGTTATGCTTGATATCGCTACATTCCTTGCCGAGCCGAAATTGCTGCTCGCTCCCATGGCCGGCGTCAGCGACGAGGCGTTCAGGACCTTGTGCCGGCGTGCGGGCGCGCATATGACGTATACGGAAATGGTTTCCGCAAAGGGCCTTTCCTACGCCAATGATAAAACCCGGCACTTGCTTGATCTGGCCGAGGACGAGCAAATCGTCGCGGTTCAGATTTTTGGCCACGAGCCCGAGGTGATGGCTTCCCAGGCTGCTTGGATCGAGCAGGAGATGGGGGACTCGCTTGCCTACATCGATATCAACATGGGCTGTCCGGCCCGTAAAATCGTGACAAAGGGCGACGGCAGCGCGCTCATGCGCGATCCTGATCTTGCCGCGCAGATCGTCTCCGCCGTTCGTCGAGCCGTTGCTCATCCGGTCACGGTGAAGTTCAGGCGCGGTTGGGATATGGATGACGAGACGGCCCCGGCCTTCGCCCAGCGTATGGAAGATGCTGGAGCGTGCGCTGTTGCCGTGCATGGGCGTTTTGCGGCTCAGCTGTATCGAGGAAGCGCGGAATGGGACACTATCGCGCGCGTCAAGCGCGCGGTTTCCATACCCGTAATCGGCAATGGGGATGTCAAGCGCGGTGAGGATGCGGCGGCGATGATCGAACGCACGGGCTGCGACGGCGTCATGATCGCGCGTGGCGCTCAGGGCAATCCCTGGCTGTTCAATGAGGCGGCCTGCGCGATCGCGGGCAAGCCGATTCCTGCGCGGCCGACCCCTTTCGAGAAGATGGATATGGCGCGCCTTCACGCGCGCCTGCTTGCTGAAAAGCATGGGCGTAATATCGTGCGGATGCGAAAGCATGCCATGTGGTATATGGCGGGGCTTCCCGGCGCCTCGATAGCGCGGGGAAAGATCAACGATTGCGTTACCGTCGCTGATTTCGATGCGGTCTTCGATGAGCTCGAAGGGGCGGTTGCCGATTATGCATGATGCGTATGAGGCGCTTTACCTGCATATACCCTTCTGCGTGAAACGTTGCTCCTACTGCGATTTCACGACGCGGGCAACCGCGGCCGCCTCTCCGGCGATTGATGAGTACATCGAGCGGCTTTGCCTTGATATCCGCCGGCGGGGCAAAGACGGCCTGCTTTCCGCCATCAAGACCGTCTATATCGGCGGCGGAACGCCATCTCATATCGGCCAATCGAGGCTGTCCATGCTCCTGTACACCCTGTCGCTTTCCATGCGCCTTGAGCCCGATGTCGAATGCTCCATGGAGGCGAACCCTGAAAGCCTCAATGACCGAATGGTTCGCGACATATGGGCTTTAGGCGTCAACCGGCTCTCCATCGGCGTTCAAAGCTTCGATGACGATGTTCTGCGGATGCTTGGCCGCCCACACGGTGCTGAGGATGCCGTGCGGGCGATCTCGGCGGCGCGCGAGCGTTTCGAGAACGTCAGCGTCGACCTCATGTGCGGCATCCCGGGGCTTTCCGACGAGACGTTTGCCGCTGGGGTTCAGCGTGCCATTGATCTGGGGGTTTCGCATGTGAGCATCTACCCGCTCACCATCGAGGAGCACACTCCTTTCGCCTCGATGGTTCTTGCGGGCACGCTTGATGAGCCCGATGACGATGTGGAAGCTTCCCAGATGAATATCGCGGCCGACATGCTTGGCGCGGCTGGATTTCATCGCTACGAGGTTGCCAGCTATGCGCGGGAGGGTTTCGAGTGCCGGCATAACATCGCGTACTGGACTGGCGTGCCCTATCTTGGTCTTGGCCTGAGCGCTGCGACCATGACGCAAAACGCGCAGCGTCGTATGCGCATGCAGGATGGGGAAGTGACCGATGATCTGAATGCCGCTCAAATGGCTGCGGAGGATCTCATGCTCGGCATGCGCATGACCGCGGGCGTCTCCGATGAATTCGTGCGCGGTGCTTCTGAAAAGCTTCCCGATGCGCCCGCGACGCTGGAGGCTTTGGCGAGGCGAGGGCTTGTGTCTCATTCGGCGGGCAGATGGATGCCGACCGAGCGTGGCTGGCTTTGCGGAAACGAGCTCTACGGCGAGCTATTCGACCTCGCTCCCTAGCATCCCGCGTCGAATCGTGTTTCGGGCGCATTGCACGTGCGCCCGCGCCTGCGTCCGCGCCTGCGCCTGCGCCCGCGCTCGTGCTTGCGCGCTTGCGCCTGCGTCCGCGCTTGCTCGCGCATTGCGCTCCGGCTTGCCCCTCGCGCTTCTCGCGTTCCTCGTCTGCATCGGCACGCGCGTGCGGGCTCAAATCTTTCCACTTGCATGCGCTTTCGTTACGATTCGGTGCAATCCTTAGCACTCTCGCACTTCGGCTGCTAATATAACACGTTGCATCGATTGGACCATATTGCGACGAGCAGCGAAAGGAGGGCGCCGTGCTATCGGATAGAAGGCAGAAAGTGCTTGCCGCCTTGATAGAGGAATACGTTGCGCGTGCGCTTCCTGTCGGCTCGCGCACCCTGACCGAGCGTTATCACCTCGGTGTCAGTTCCGCGACGATAAGAAACGAGCTGTCGGTCCTGGAAGATGGCGGATACATCGCGCAGCCGCATACCTCCGCGGGTCGTATCCCGACGGATTTCGGTTACCGGGCGTTCGTAGATGATCTTTTGGCTCACCAGAGCGCGGAGGGTGAGGACGAGCATTGCCGCGCGGCCGCCGACAAGCTGCGCGAGCAGGCCAGCGAGCTCGACCAGCTCGTGGAGCGCACCTCTGCGGCGCTCACGCGCCTGACCGATTGCCTCTCGGTTGTCCTTGCGCCTTCGGTGCTCGATCTGGATATCAAGCAGCTCTCGTTGATCTCGCTGACGCCTTATCGCGCGCTCGCGGTCATCGTTACCGAGGACGGGCAGGTTTTCAATCGTCAGATGGATTTTGCCGAAGAGGTCTCCTCCGACGAGCTCGCGCGCGTCCAGCGCCTGCTTAACGACGTGTTCGCCGGTAATTCCCTGCATGATATCGAAGGCGGCTTCGACGCGAGCCTCTCATCGGCTTTTTCCGACCCGCTCGTTTGCGCGGTGCTTGACGAGGTTCTATCGTGCCTGAAAGAGGGTGATGGCAGCAGAGCTCATCGCTTGGGGCTCTCAAGCCTTATCGCCCAGCCTGAGTTCAGCTCATCGAGTGCGCTTCTGCCGGTGATGCAGGTTCTCGAGGACGAAACGGTTTTGCTGCATATCCTCGATGATGCCGCGCGGAACGACTCATGTTCGCCAAGCGTTCGCATAGGGTCTGAAAACGAAGCCGAGGCTCTTTCGGGCGTTTCGGTTGTGGCGACGCGATATGGGCGCGGTGACGCCGCGGGCGTGGTGGCCGTCATCGGCCCAACGCGCATGGATTATTCCAAGGTATTACGCGCGGTGCGCATTGCCGGCGCCGCGCTTGGAGATGTGTAGGCGGCATGAAGGCCGCCGTGGAAAGGTAGTAAGGCAAATGGCGAAGGACCTCTACGAAGTTCTCGGAGTCTCGCGTGACGCTTCCGAGGCCGATATCAAGAAAGCATTCCGTCGCAAGGCGCGTGAGTTGCATCCCGATGTCAACAAGGCGGCGGATGCTGAGGATCAGTTCAAAGAGCTCAATGAAGCCTACGACGTGCTCAGCGATGCGAACAAGCGCGCGCAGTACGATCGTTTCGGCACGATTCCGGGCGCTTCCGGCGGCGGATACGGCGGCGCGGTCGATTTCGAAGACCTTTTCGGCGGCGGTTTCGGCATGGGCGATATCTTCAGCAGCTTCTTCGGCGGTCAAGCCTCGGGGGGACGCCAGCAGCGCAGCGAGGGGCGCGACATGGGTGTTGGGCTGCGCCTGACGCTTGAGGAGGTTGCCACCGGCGCCAAGAAGGAGATAGTTTACGATCGCCTGGCACCGTGCCCCGACTGCGACGGCAGCGGGCTTGGCGAGGGCGGCAGCGAGGTGACTTGCCCGCAGTGCAATGGCAAAGGGCGCGTGGTAACCGTTCAACATACCTTCCTCGGTGATATGCAGACCGCTTCCACCTGCTCGAAATGCGCGGGTTCCGGTAAAACGATCGATAAGCCCTGCCCCGAATGCGAAGGGCAGGGGCGCGTGCCCGACCGTCAGCGCGTTACGGTGGAGGTTCCTGCGGGCATCCGCGATGCGCAGCAGCTTCGCCTGTCCGGTTTCGGCGAGGCGGGCCTGCGCGGTGCTGCGTCTGGCGACCTCATCGTCACGTGCCGCATCCAGCCGCATGAGTTCTTCGAGCGCGACGGCGACGATCTTCATTGCCGAGCGAACATTTCCATCGTTCAGGCGACGCTCGGCGCCGAGATCGAGGTTGACGGCATTTTCGAGGATGAGAAGGTTGCCGTTCGCATCCCCGAGGGCCTGCAAAACGATCAAACGGTGCGCGTCAAGGGTTTCGGCATGCCGCGTTTGCGTTCCGATGCGCGCGGCGACATGTACGTGCATGTGACGGTCGTCGTTCCGAAGAAGGTTACGAAAAAGCAGCGCGAACTGCTCGAGAAGCTTGCGCACGAGCTTGGCGAGGATGTCGCGGAGTCCCGAACGCCGCTGCAGAAGCTGCGCGATCATTTCAGCTAAGGCGGGGACATGTCACTGCAACGGTTCTTCCTCGAGGAGCAGGTTCTGTCTCGCGAGACATCCGATGAGTTCGTGCTGGATTTGAGCGCCGACGATGCGAAGCATGCAAAGGTGCTCCGACTCGGCCCGGGTGAGCATATCGCCGTCGTCGACGCGGATTGTGATTATTTCGAATGCGAGATCACGGGTTTTGAGGGCGTTATGCCGCTGGTACGCGTTGCGCAGCATATAAAGGCTGAACCTCCCGCATTCCAGATATTCCTCGTGCAAGGCCTTGCCAAGGGCGACAAAGTCGACACGGTGATCAGGCATGCTACCGAGCTGGGGGTTAGCGGGTTTTTCCCCGTCGCGACCGAGCGCTCGATTCTCAAGCTTGATGAGAAGCGCGCCCAAAAACGTTGCGAACGTTGGCGCGCCATCGCGAAGAGCGCGGCCATGCAGTCGGGTCAACCCGCCATCCCCAGCGTTTGCACGCCGCTGTCTTTATCCAGGGCATGCGCCGCGCTGACGGATTTCGATATCGTGCTGGTTTGCTGGGAGGAGTCCGACCTCGCTTCAACGCTCCCGAAAGCTCTTGGCGGCATTTCCGTCGATGCTTGCGATTCCCGCTCACCGCTGCGCGTTGCCGTCGTCGTCGGTCCTGAAGGAGGGCTTGCGGAGCAAGAGGTTGAGGCCTTGCTTGCTTGCGGCAAGACCTCGTCGTTGGTGAGCCTCGGCCCCTCGATCCTGCGGACGGAAACCGCCGGCATCGTTGCGCCTGCGCTCGTCCGTTATGAACTCTCACGTGTTTTCGAATAGGTAGTGCTGTGAATTTCGCCATCGTCAATCTTGGTTGCAAGGTCAACCGTGTCGAGTCCGATGCCTTTGCGTCTGGTTTGATCGCGCGCGGGAGCGCCGAGTCTGCTGAATCCTCGGCGGATATCATCGTCATCAACACGTGCACGGTTACCGGAGAGGCCGAGAAGAAGACGCGCAAGGCGGTTCGTCGTGCTTTGAGGGAAAGCCCTTCGGCGTCCGTCATCGTCACCGGCTGCGCGGTCGCGATCGATCCGGACGTTTTTGCCGCGATGGACCCGGCTCGGGTGCGCGTTTCGGGGAAACTCGAGGTTGATTCCCTTCTTGATGAGCTGGCGGGGCCGGTAGGTCATGGACAGGTCGCGCTTCCCATGGGGAAGGGCTTTCGCAGCCGTGTGGGGGTGAAAATCCAGGATGGCTGCAACAACGCCTGCACTTATTGCATCGTTCACGTCGCGCGCGGCCGCGCTACCAGCCGTCCTGCGCACGACGTCATCGATGAATGCGTAAGGCTCGCCGATGCCGGCGCGCGGGAGATCGTTCTCACCGGCATCAACCTGGGGTCTTATCGCTCGCCGGCGTCTGACGGCGCATATGACGTCGATGGTTCGCGCGAGAGCTCATCGCCTCGCGCATCGACGACGTCTCGGATGTGCTACGGTCTCGCGCAGCTTTTAAGCCAGCTTCTCGACGCTACCGCCGATATCCATGAGCCGGGCGAGCTGCCGTGCCGCTTCCGCATCTCGAGCATCGAGCCGCGCGACGTTGACGATGACCTCGTGGAGCTCATGGCGCGCAGCGCAGGGCGCATCTGCCGCCACCTTCACCTGCCGCTTCAGTCGGGAAGCTCCAAAGTGCTGCGGGAGATGCATCGTCCCTACACGGCGGAATACTTCGCGTCGCTTGTCGGCAGACTCTATGAGCAGATGCCTTCGCTGTCGCTATCGACGGACATTATCTGCGGTTTTCCCGGAGAGAGCGAGCAGGACTTTCTTGAGACGCTCCGCGTTGCGCGAGAATGCCGTTTCACGAGGATCCATGCCTTCCCGTATTCCTTGCGTGCGGGCACGCCTGCAGCCGAGCGTGCAGACCAGGTTCCCGCTGAGGTTAGAGCTTCCCGTGCGGCCGCTCTGCGCAATTTGGCGAGCACCCTTCGCGAGGAGGAGCTTCAGCGTCGTCGCGGATCGGTGGAGCTTGCCCTTGTCGAGGAAGGGGGGCGGGCTATGACCGAGAGCTACTACGAGGTCTGCGTCCCCGAATCATGCACGACCGGGATGCTTGTGGAGGTACGCTTGTGAGCTGGCGTTCGTCGAGAAACGCCGCATGCGCCGTGCTATACTTCGCTTCATGACTGAGATTACGCAAATCACCTTGGATGTTCCGGCGAACATCAACATGTCCGATGTCGTCGGGCCCGCCGATTCCCTTCTTCATCGCATCGAGGAATCATTCGATGCCCGCATCACCGTCCGGGGGAACGCTATTTCCGTGAGCGGTAACGCCGCCGAGGTTCAAACGCTGACCAAACTTTTCTCGGAGGTCATCAAGCAAGCGCAATCGGGCGAGGTGGTTGATGAGGCTTATATCAAACGTGCCTTGGATCTGCTGAAAACCTCGGAATTCTCTCCTTCCACGTTGCGCGATGATGTGCTGCTGACCTACCGGGGAAGATCCATCCATCCCAAGACCGCCGGTCAGAAGCGCTACATCGACGCTATTCGCGAAAACACCGTGACGTTTGGGGTCGGGCCGGCCGGTACGGGTAAAACCTACCTTGCCATGGCATGCGCCCTTTCGGCCATCCGACGCAAGGAGGTCGGCCGCATCGTGCTCACGCGCCCAGTCGTCGAGGCGGGGGAGAATCTCGGCTTTCTGCCCGGGTCCCTCTCCGAGAAGGTCGATCCATACGTTCGTCCGCTCTACGATGCGCTCTTCGACATGGTTGACAATGATAAGGCCATGCAGCTCATCGAGGACGGCACCATCGAGATCGCCCCGCTTGCGTTCATGCGCGGGCGCACGCTTAGCGATGCCTTCATCATCTTGGATGAAGCGCAAAACACCACGCCCGAGCAGATGAAGATGTTCTTGACCCGACTTGGGCTCTCTTCGAAAATGGTCATCACGGGCGACCCAACGCAGCTCGATTTACCTCATGGCGTCTCGGGCCTTAAAGGCGCGCGCACCATCCTCGAAGGCATCGACGGCATTGAGTTCTGCCAGCTTTCCGGCAAGGACGTGGTGAGGCATTCCCTGGTCTCCGCCATCGTTGCCGCTTACGACAAGCACTCACGATAACGGGAAGGGTCGCTATGGAGGTTTTGATCAACTACGACTATCGCGAGGACGACCTGCGCGATCTGCCTCTTGAGGAACTTGCGCGTTTCGTTTTGGCGCACCAGGGAAAACCGGACAACACCGAGGTTTCCCTCTCTTTCGTCACCGATGAGGAAATCGCTCGCCTGAACGAGGAATATCGCGGCAAAGTCGGACCGACCGATGTGCTTTCCTTCGAGTGTGACGGCGTCGACGATGAGGTGGTCTCCGTTTTCGGGGGTATCGATGATGAGGTGTTCGAACTGGGCGATATCGTAATCGCGCCCGATGTGGCTGAGCGCCAGACCAAGGAATTCGGCACGACGTTTTCGGAGGAAATCAATCTGCTGTTCGTCCATGGCTTGCTCCACCTCTGCGGATACGATCACATCGTTGAGGAGGAAGCGCAGGTCATGGAGGCGCTCGAGGATAAAATCCTTGCGGCGTGGTACGCGCGTTAGGCCATCACGCATGGGATTTCCCCCTGATAAGCGCTTCACGCGAACGTCAGCAAGCAAAGCTTCCGGGCAGCGGTATTCCCTTGCAAGTGCTTTCGCCAATGCCTCGCGCGGTCTTGTTGAGGCCCTGCGCGGAGAGCGAAACCTTCGTATCGACGCCGCCTTTGCCGTGCTTGCGGTTGCGCTGGGCCTCATCTTCGCGATCGATACGTCTTCTTGGCTTGCGGTTATCATCTGCATCGGCATGATGTTCTCGCTCGAGACGCTCAATACAGCCTTAGAGGCCGTGGTCGATCTTGCGAGCCCTGATTATCATGAGCTTGCGCGCAAGGCGAAGGACTGCGCTGCGGGAGCCGCGCTCGCCGGCGCGATCTGCTCAGCTGCTGTGGGACTCGTCGTTTTCCTTCCACATATCCTTTTTCTTTTCGGTTTGCAGTGAGAAAACCGATATTCGTCTATTCGATCAGTTAGGGAACATCCATGGATCTTGATGCATACTTCGGTCACGCCGCGCCACCTTCGGGCGAGGGTTTCCGCTCCGGTTTCGTTACGCTTGTCGGACGACCGAACGCCGGCAAATCAACTTTGCTCAACACCATCATGGGCAAGAAGATCGCCATCACCTCGAACACCGCCCAGACCACGCGTCACCGATTTCGCGCCGTGTACACGCGCGACGATTTCCAGATGATCATCGTTGATACCCCAGGTCTTCACAAGCCCCATGATGCGCTCGGCGAGGAGCTGAACACCTCTGCGCTCAAGGCGCTTGAAGATGTTGACGTTATCGCCATGCTCATCGACGCTTCCAAGCCGGTCGGACGCGGTGATGAATGGGTTGCAAGCCAGCTTGCAGGTCCGCATGCCAAGCATGCGAAGAAAATCTGCGTGCTCTCGAAGTCGGATCTCGTCACCACCGACCAACTGCATGCTCAGGCTGAGCTCGCCAAGAGCCTCGCGCCATGGGATGCCATGGTCGGGCTTTCTTCCGAGTCGGGCTACAACGTCGACGCTTTCATCGAAGAGGTCGAGTTCTTTCTTCCCGAGGGTCCGGCATGGTTTCCCGCCGACATGGAAACCGATCAGCCCATCGAGGTTATCGTTGCGGAGTTCATTCGCGAGAAGATTCTGCGCACGTTCCGCGACGAGGTTCCCCATGCGATCGGCGTTACCGTCGAGGACATGTCTTACGACAAGAAGAAGGACCTTAACCATATCCTCGCGCGGATCTATGTTGAGCGCGATAGCCAAAAGGGCATCATCATCGGAAAGGGCGGCTCATCCATCAAGCGCATCGGCCAGGAAGCGCGTGCGGATCTTGAGCAGCTGCTCGGCACGCGTGTTTACCTCGATCTTATGGTCAAAGTCAAGAAGAACTGGCGCAGGGATGCCACGCAGATCAGGCGTTTCGGCTATGGTGAGGGTTTGTAGGTCTCCCTTTGCCCACTGCGCCATCTTCTGTTGATTTTTGAAGGATAGCTCGGCGATTGAATTTTCGGCTAAAATTTTCTTTAAAGCAAAATTGAATCCGCAAGGAGCTCCCAGCATGATCTGCCCTCAATGCAACACTGAAAATCGAGATGGTGCGAAGTTCTGCGACGAATGCGGGTTTCGTTTGCCTTCAGAGCTTTCAACCTCGCCTGCTGAGCCCGCTGAACCTTCGGTCGAAGCCTCAGCGGTCGAGGATCCTTCGGTCGAGGAGCCTTCGGTCGATGCGTCAGCGGTCGATGAGTCAGCGGTCGAGGAGCCTTCGGCGGCTTCGGTGTCCTCTGGCGAAGTGTCGCCTGCGTCCGCTTGCGCCTGCGAGGGAACCTTGGATGACCTGAGGAATATCGATTTGGATGCGTTGGCGTTCGCCGAGGCGCGAGCCCATAGCGTTTTGCAGGGCTGGAACGAGCTCGAGTCTTGCGAAGCGGCAGACCTATCAACTCAGAAAACGGGGGAGATATCACCTGTTGCCGCCACGTACTCACTGACTTCAGCCGACAATGCGCCCTCTGATGATGCGGTTGATGCGGATCAAGATCCCCGTGATTCAGAAGAAGAGCCCGAGCGTTGCGGTTCATCGCCTCACTCATCGTCCGAGTCGTCATACGAGGGGGGCGATGCGCGAGGTCAGGGGAGCTCTTCAGCGATTTCCGCCCAAAAGCCGGTCGTTGACCTCTCGGGCTTCGATGAATACCTTGTCGACTCGTCCTACGCGCCTCCCGAGAGCGCCTCGCGCCGCGGGGACACCATGCAGCTGCCTCCCATAACGCCTTCCGCTGCGGAGCGCACGGCGTTCATCGCGCCCGACCCTGCTGAAAAGGGTAAGTGGCGCAGGTCGAAGGGCTCCGCCGCCTCCGATGCGAATCAGGATGAATCGCATCGGTCCGAGGATGAATCCACTCCATCCGTCAAGGCTGAAGAGGGTTCTTCCGAAAAGGCCGACTCCCCACAGCGTCCGCGCAAAACGCGCATCGCGCTTATCGGTGCGGCGGCTGCCGTCGCCGTCGCCGTCATTTGCGCCGGCGTTACGTATCAAATGGAAATGTGGGGTGGCAAGATCGTCCCCGATGTCTCCTCGATGACGCAGTCCGATGCGGCATACATTCTGCGCAACAAGGGCTTCGAGGTGAGGATAACATCGGTTCCCTCCGACGAGACCGAGGGGATCGTGCTGCTCATGGATCCGAAAGCGGGCGCACGGCAAGAGGCGGGATCCGAGGTTGTCATACATGTCTCAACCTCGCGCGTCATCCCTGATGTTACAGGGAAAACAGCAGATGAGGCCAAGAAGCTCTTCGAGGATAGCGGCTTTACCAACGTCAGTTTCACCACTGAGAAATCCGACGAGGCGGAAGGCAGCGTCCTGTCGGTTGAGCCTGCGGCGGGAAGCAAGGCGAAAGCCGCCAGCGCCATCTCCGTCGTCGTCGCGGAGCCTTATACCGTCCCCGACGTGGACGGCATGAGCGTTGATGAGGCGGCTGAGGCTATCGAGGAGGCTGGTTTGGTGCCTTCTCGCATCATCGTTTACAACGAGTCGGTCTCTGAGGGGACGCTGCTCGGGGTCGACCCGGCAAGCGGTACCAAGGTTGAATCAGGTTCCACGGTCACCATCTCGGTCTCGAAATCTCGCGGGTCGGAGTTGGTTGCAGCTGCTCGCAGCTATCTTTCCGGTGCCTCGCTTGCCGCTTCGGATGGCTCCACCTTCGCTGTTTCCTCCGTTGATTCGTGCACGTATCTCGGCTCCGATAAGGTGTCGTTCACGGCGACGGGACGTGCGTCGACCTCGGTGAGCGTGCTGGGACAGACGCTGTCGGTTTCGGGTGACACGAAGCAGGTGACGGGCCTGGTAACGTTCGATTCCGGCAATAACGTGACATCCGTTTCCTTCCAGTAGCTATCGGCTGTGGCATCCTCGACGTATACCGCTCGCGTCATCGTCTTGCGCAAGACGAAGCTCGGCGAGTCCGATTTGATCCTCGCGATGCTCTCAAGCGACGGATCCCAGATTCGAGCGGTGGCGAAGGGAGCCCGAAAGCCGACAAGCTCCTTTTCGGCGCGATTGGAGCTGTTCTGCTCCTGTGAGGTGCTTCTTGCCTGCGGGCGAAATCTCGACATCGTGAAGGAGGCTCGCATTGCAAGCTCGTGCGGGCATATCCGTCAGAGCATCGAGCGCGCATCCTGCGCAGCTCCCGTCGTCGAGCTTCTTGAGAAGGTCTCTGAACCGGGGCTTGCTTATCCGAAGCTGTTCGATATGAGCCAGACGGCGCTGAGCGCTCTTGACCGTTGCGATGTCGATCATGCGCCCGCCCTCTGTGCGGCCCATGCGCTTAAAACATTTGCCTTCACCGGGTATTCGCCTGCTTTTTCTCACTGCTGTGTTTGCGGGGATCCCGTTAGCGCGAAGGGCGGACACTTGTTTTCGGTGTCGGAGGGCGGTGCGGTTTGCGCGCGATGTTCCACCTCGTGCGCGGTTCCGGTCAATGAGGCATACCTGTCTTGGGCCCATGCGCTCATGCACTCAACCTTCTCCGATATCATGGAGATGGAAATCGACGAGGATGCGATTTTCGGTGTTCTGCATTTGGTTCAGAGCTGGTCCGCCTTCCACATCAGCGCTCGCTTGAAGTCCTTGGAGTTCTTGTTCAGCTGCGGTTTGTTTTAGGAGAGCATCCTGTGCCCGTTGCGGTATGCGATAATCGTCGGATATGACGAGAGGAGAATATATGTACACGTATCGGACCCAAGGCGTTTGCTCGCGCGAGATCCATATCGAGCTCGATGGCGATAAGGTCAGCCATGTTGACTTCGTTGGCGGCTGCGACGGGAATCTGAAGGCCGTGAGCAAGCTCATCGAGGGCATGACGGTCGACGAGGTTGCTGCCGTGCTTGAGGGGAACACGTGCGGAAGACGCTCGACCTCTTGCGCTGATCAACTGGTTCGCGGTTTGCGTGAGGCGCAGCAGGCGTAGTGCCCGCTCTGGACTCCTATAGCGGAGATGCGCCTTCGGCTTAGCCCCTGCAGCGCTATATGTGCTTAACCTGTGATGGAGGGATATTCCAGGGTCAACGCCGGGGCATAACTTTTAATATGGTTGAGTTGCCAAAAAGGCAAACACTTTTCTCTTGGTTCGCACAACGTATGCTTCTCAGAGAAAAGCAGGTAGAGAGCAGCGAATATGCTGCACGGAAGGCGGGGTTATCCCGCAGGAAAGGCATGGTTAGCATGGCTAGCAAGCTCAGCATCACCAAAGAGCGCACCGCAGAGCTCGTGAAGGAATTCGGCGCCAATGAGCACGACACCGGCAATCCGGACGTGCAGGTCGCCATCCTCTCTGAGCGTATCCGCAATCTCACCGAGCACCTCAAGACCCACAAGAAGGATAACCACTCCCGTCGTGGTCTCATGATGCTCATCGGTAAGCGCCGCGGTCTGCTCAGCTACATCAAGGAGCGCGATATCGAGCGTTATCGTTCACTCATCAAGAGGCTCGGCATCCGCGACAACATCTAGGAATCGAAAGCCCGCTTTACGCGGGCT
This sequence comes from bacterium, assembly GCA_963639885.1. Taxonomy (GTDB): domain Bacteria; phylum Actinomycetota; class Coriobacteriia; order Coriobacteriales; family Eggerthellaceae; genus Senegalimassilia. The sequence continues at coordinate 16,365 of CAVHXL010000023.1, forward strand.
TTTGCATACACGGTCGACGAAGCATGCGGCCTCGTCGCTCGTGGCGTGCGGGAACAAAAGTACCGCAAGCCGAAGAAGCTTGATCGCACAGGGTGATCAAGGTTAAGAGAAAGACAGATAACATGGAAAAGATCGTCGAGTCCTTCGATCTGTACGGCAAAACGTATCGTTTTGAAACCGGTGAGCTTGCCAAGCAGGCTACGGGCGCTGTGCTGGTGACGCAGGGCGAGACCACGGTGCTTCTCACGGCCGTCATCTCGAAAGAGGAGAAGAACTACGACTTCTTCCCGCTGACCGT
>CAVHXL010000024.1:0-16636 GCA_963639885.1 bacterium
GTCATGAGCTCCCTTTCTTCCTCAGCGTCTTGCGCGCGACCTTGCGCGTTCGACGTAATGATTCCAAACGACGACGGTGTCGGGATGTATACGTTTGCGACGAGAAACCAAATTGTCGAGCACGTGCTCGAACGTGGAGAGGAACAGCTCCTCCAAGCTGACCTCGCCCACCGAGCGACGAAGCTCGTCGACGCCCTCGTAATCGCGCGACGGCTCGATGGCGTCGGCAACGTAGACGATCATGTCGAGATCGGTCATGTCGGCGGCGCCGGTGGTATGCAGCTCGATGGCACGCAAAAGCTCGGGGGGCAACGAGGGGAAGTCGCGCCCAAGGGCCACGGCGGCGGTAGGGCCATGCAGCAAATGCGGCATGCTGCGATAGGTGGCAAGCTTGTCGGTCAGCCCCAACTCATCCACACGCGCTCGCGCGCCCTCGTCGTCATAGCCTTTGTCCCAATCGTGCAGAAGGCCCGCAAGGCGCGCCAAGCGAGCATCCACGCCGTAGACCTGCGCCATCCTTGCCGCGGTATCCGCCACGCCGAGGGAGTGCCTGAAGCGCTTGGGCTTGACGCGGCCCGCCAAATCGGCTTTGCGCGCTTCGAAGAAAGCCTCCGAGAGCACGTCGACGTCGGCGGCGCCGCCATCGGGTGCGCCACGGACCGAGGCATCCATAGCGGTCGCGGCATTCGCCTTGCTCACCGAGCTTTCTCCCCCTTTGCGTCACTTCGATACAATCCGTGTGCATGAATATAGTCGACCACCGCGTCGAGCGTCAAATAACGCGGCGATTTTCCAGCACAAATGCGTGAACGCAAGTCAGACGAGGAGACGTCGAGCGCGCTCACATCAACCAGGGTCACCTTGAAGCCGGCCCGCTCAATGCGCGAAACCTCTCCCGCGGACAGTCGCGCGCCAGGCCGCTGCCCCACGACAAGCTCGCAGAGCTCGGCGAGGGCAGCCGCCTCGCGCCACTTCAAGATGCTCGCAGCCGTATCCGAGCCCGCGATCAAGCACAGCTCGACGTTTTGCGGATAAGCGGCACGCAGCTCGCGCAAGGTATCGACCGTGTAGGTCAGGCCCTCGCGCTCGACCTCGATGGCGCACACCTCGAAATGCGGGTTCGACGCGATGGCCAGACGGCACATGGCAAGCCTATCGGCGCCCGAGGCGATGTCCCGATCGAGCTTGAACACCGGTCTGCCCGCCGGGATGAGCAGCACCGCGTCGAGACGCGCGCCCTCGCGCGCTTGCTCGGCGAATGCGAGATGAGCCACATGCACGGGATCGAACGTGCCGCCCAAGATGCCGAGCCTGCAGGGGCGCCCATCAGCGCCCAGCTCGGCAAACGGCATGGACCCAGGCGACATCACGGACGCACCTGCCCCGTGCCGCGAAGAACATATTTGCAGCTAGTCAGACCTTCGAGCGCGAAGGGGCCGCGCACATGGAGCTTTTGCGTGGAGATGCCTATCTCCGCGCCAAGCCCGAACATGCCGCCGTCGGTGAAGGCGGTCGAGGCGTTGATGTAAACCGCGGCGGCGTCAACCTCGTCGACGAAGCGCTGCGCGGCGGCCGCCCCGGCGGCGTCGTTCACGTCGGCGACGATGGCCTCGGAGTGACGCGTGCCGTACCGGTTGATGTGGGCGATAGCCTCCCCCACCCCTGAAACGCAGCGAACCGCCAGGTCGGGAGCCAGATACTCGGTTTCCCAATCGCTTTCGTCGGCACGGTCGACCTGAAGGGCCTTATCAAGCGGTGACCGTTTTTCACCGGCGACCAATGCCGCCTTGCACGCCTGCGCGTCACAATGCAGGCGGACACCGGCATCCGCGAGCTCGGCGAACGTATCGGGCAGGAACGCATCGGCTACCGAAGCATCCACCAATAGAGTCTCGGCCGCGTTGCATACGCCGTATCGACGCGTCTTGGCATTCACGATGATCTGCCGCGCGCAGTCCAGATCAGCCGTCTCATGCACGTATACATGGCAGTTGCCCGTGCCGGTTTCGATAACGGGCACTTTCGCACACTCCACGCAATGCTTGATGAGCCCCGCTCCGCCGCGCGGAACGAGCACGTCGATGACGCCATGCAGGCTCATAAGGGCATCGGCAGCCGCATGATCGGTCGAATCGACGATGTCGATGCATCCTTGCGGCATGCCGGCGCCGACGGCGGCCTCATGAAGCACATCGACGATGCACGAGCACGAACGCGCGGCAAGGGAGCCGGCGCGCAACACGACCGCATTACCCGACTTCAGGCAAATGCCGGCGGCATCGACCGTCACGTTCGGACGCGCCTCGTAGATGACGGCGACGACGCCGAGCGGCACGCTCACGCGCTCGAGCTTAATGCCCGACTCAAGCGTACGCGATTCCTGCACGATGCCGAGCGGGTCGCGCAGCGATATGAGATCCTCAAGCGCACAGGCCATCGCCTCGACGCGCGCCTCATCGAGCAGCAGTCGATCAAGCAGGCTTTCCTTCGTTTTCCGCTCACGCGCCGCTTGCATATCCCGCTCGTTGGCGGAAAGAATGCTATCGGCATTGGATCGCAGCGCCTCGGCCATGGCGGCAAGCGCCGCATCGCGCGCCTCGGCGCTCTTGCGCGCGAGCGCGACGGACGCATCTTTGGCCGCTTGGGCCACCAGGCGAACTTCCTCTTCAAGATTCATCTTATTCCTCCCATCCGCGCAGGACCGATTCGCCCCACCCGAAAGCGACGGCGAAAACAGAGCGGCTATTCGAAAACGACCAGTTCATCACGATGAACGATAGGCTTCTCGGCCAAAGGGGCCAACAGGCGGTTAGCCTCGATCTCATCGCGCGATTTCCCGCAGGCCAGATCGATCTCGTCCGCCGAGAAGGCCGTGCGTCCACGAGCGAACAGATGCCCGAAGCCGTCCTTGATATCGATGATGTCGCCCGGTTCGAAATGACCTGAAACCTCGCTGACGCCGACCGCCAAAAGCGAGCTGCCCCGCCCGATGAGCGCCGCCTTCGCCCCTCCGTCAACCACGACGCAGCCGCGCGCGGCATCACCGAGCGCGATCCAAAGCTTGCGCGCCGTGATCTCATGGGGCTTCTCGCTTGCAGCGAACAGGGTTCCCACCGACCGACCCGCCGCGGCGTCTTCCACCACATGCGGCCGACGGCCTGCGCAGATGATCATCGGGATGCCGGCTACCGCCAAAACGCGCGCAGCCTTGAGCTTGGTGACCATGCCCCCCGAGCCGACAGATGAGCCGGACCCGCCCGCCGCGGCGAGAATCTCCGGCGTGATGCGCTCAACATGATCGATAAGGCGGGCGTTCGGGTCGTCGTTGGGGTTGGCGTCGTAAAGTCCGTCGATATCGGAGAGGATAACCACCAGATCGGCATCGACCAAGCAGGCTGCCACCGCGGCAAGCGTATCGTTATCGCCGAAGCGGATCTGCTCGACCGTAATGGTGTCGTTCTCGTTGATGATGGGCACCACATCAAGCTCAAGCAAGCGCCCCAACGTGTTGCGCGCATGCAGATACGCTGAGCGATCAGCAGTATCCCGCCTGGTCAAAAGCACGGTTGAGGTGATGATGCCATGACGCGCGAACGTTTCGGCATACGCCGTCGCCAGCGCGCTTTGCCCCACCGATGCCGCAGCCTGCAGGCTGGGCATATCGGAGGGGCGTTTGGACATGCCCAAGGCCTCAAGCCCGCAAGCGATAGCCGCCGACGTGACGATGACGGGCTTCCAGCCCGCGAGACGCACCCGTGTCACCTGATCAGCGAGATCCGAGAGGTATTCGTAATCGATGGACGACTCGGACGTGGTAAGCGTCGAGGAGCCGATCTTGATGACGACCCGGCGATCGGCCTTCAAAGCGCACGTTTGGGCGGTCGGAGATTGGGCAACCATCAGATATCAAGCTCCTCGAACATATCCTCGCCCGCCGTCTTGACCGACTCGAACTGGAAGGCGCGCCCGACGATGCGGATCTCATCGCCATCGACAGCGCCCGCGCGCTCGAGCGCCTCCTCAACGCCGATGCGCTTAAGCCTATGCTGCAAGAAGACGATGGCCTCCTCGTTCTCCCAGTCGCACTGCACGACCATGCGCTCGACCTGAACACCGGAGACGCGGAAGATGCCATCGGAGAGCTTCTTAACGTCGAAGCGCTTGTCGCGCTGCTCGCGCTTGAGCTCCCAAACATGCTCGTACTCCTGCACCTCGCCGGCTTCAGAGCGCGCCTGCTCGCGCAGCTCGTGAACCTTGTTCGCGATGGCGGCCTTCAAGCCTTCCACGCCCTCACCGGTAAGGGCGCTGATGCAGTAAAGCTTCGGATCGATGGGGCTTGCGGCGAACTCGTCGCCGCCGGCGGCCGCGATGGAATCCTCCTTGAGGCGCGCGGCAAGCTTCTCGCAGGCCTCCTGCGTGCCATCGACGTCGATCTTGTTCGCCACGACGATACGCGGACGCGCAGCAAGCTCATCGGCATACAGGGAAAGCTCCTCATTGATGATGCGGTAATCATCAAGCGGATCGCGCCCTTCCCAATCGCCGGTCAAGTCGACCACGTGCACGATAAGGGCCGTTCGCTCGATGTGGCGCAGAAACTCGTGCCCCAGCCCGCGCCCTTCGTGCGCGCCCTCGATCAGGCCGGGGATATCCGCCGCCACGAAGGAAAGATCCCCCGAGCGCGCGACGCCCAGGTTCGGAACAAGCGTGGTAAACGGGTAGTCGGCGATCTTCGGACGCGCGGCCGAGATCTTGGAGATGAGCGAGGACTTGCCGGCCGACGGCATGCCCACAAGCGCCGCATCGGCCATAAGCTTCATCTCAAGCTCGATCCATCGCTCGCTTGCCGGCTCGCCCAGCTCGGCAAAAGCCGGGGCGCGGCGCGTCGAGGTGACGAAATGGATGTTGCCGCGCCCGCCCATGCCGCCATCGGCGACGGTGATGCGCTCACCGTCGTGCGTGAGGTCGGCCATCAGCTCACCGGTTTCCTTCGTCTCCTCGAAATACTCGTGAACGACGGTGCCCACCGGAACCTTCAGGATGAGATCCTCGCCTGTGGAGCCATGCATGCGGCTTCCCTTGCCATGCGTTCCACGCTCGGCCTTGAAGTGATGCTTGAAACGATAGTCGATAAGGGACGAAACGCTCGCATCGGCCTCAAGCACGACGTTGCCGCCATGCCCGCCGTCGCCGCCGTCCGGACCGCCCTTGGGCACATGCGCCTCGCGGCGAAACGACATGCAGCCAGCGCCGCCGTCGCCGCCCTTGACGTGAATGCGTACCTTGTCGATGAACACGATGCGCTCCCTTTCTTAACCTTTACGATCTTTTGGTTGGATTGTATAAGAAAAAAGCCCCCTGACGTGCAGGGGGCTTCGCGATTGCATAGATGTCACGCAGGCGCGGGGGCTTTAGGCCTCCGGACGCACATGAACACGGCGCTTCTGGCCGCGCGTGAACTCCAGCGTGCCGTCGCACAGCGCGAACAGCGTGTCGTCCTTGCCACGACCGACGTTGTCGCCGGGATGGAAGTGGGTGCCGCGCTGACGGACGATGACGTTGCCCGTCTTGACCTTCTGGCCGCCGAACATCTTCACGCCCAAACGCTGAGCGCGGGAATCGCGGCCGTTACGGGTAGAACCGAGACCTTTCTTATGAGCCATGGTGTTCCCTCCCTCTTACTAATCGATGGACTTGATCTCAACGCGCGTGAGCTGCTGGCGATGGCCGCGCAGCTTCTTGTAGTTCTTGCGCTTCTTGAACTTGAACACCAGCTGCTTGGGGCCCTTGAACTGCTCAACGACCTCGGCGGTGCACTTCTTGGCGGCAGCCTTGGCCGGATCGGCCTCGACCGTCTTGCCATCGACGAAGCAGATGACGGGGAGCTCGACCGTTGCGCCGACCTCAGCATCGAGCTTCTCGATGTTCAGCTTGTCCCCGACGGCAACCTTGTACTGCTTGCCGCCCGTTTTCACGATTGCGTACATGTTTTCTCCTACTCGAAATTAACGCAGGCGATAACTTGTTTGCGTGACCGTCGCAAGGCCCTTTCGGGTTCGAATGCACCGTCTCCGCGTATCATCGCACTAATTTCCGTTACGTCCTTTTGGGCGCAACATTCATAGATTACCAGAGCCCGCCGCTTGTTTCCACAGCTATTCGGGGAATACGAGGGTACTCCACCAATGCTTCACGAACTGCGGCGCCGGAAGGTCATGCGGCCACCACGGAGCGGGCCACGACGATGCCGGGGGGCAAAACGGCGGCGAGGCGAGGGGCCGAGGATCGAGCCGCGCGCGCCGGCCGATCGCGGGGCGCAGGGGCGTGCCCCGCGCCGGGCCGCGGACCACAGGCCGCAAGTCGCCAGACCGCGTCGCGCGGGCCGGCCGATCGCAAGGCAGCCCGGCACGTCCCCGCCTTGCGGCCCGCGGACCGGCGTCTCGCCACCCTAGTGCGCCTCGGCCCAGTTCCTCCCCGCCGAAACGTCCACGAGAAGCGGCACCTTCAGGGATACAACGCCCTCCATCGACTCGCGCACCATGCTCGACAGGCGCTCGACCTCGCACGCAGGGCATCCGAAGTCAAGCTCGTCGTGTACCTGGATAAGCAGCTTCGCGGCGAAGCCCTCTTCGCGCAGACGGCGTGCGACCTCGATCATCGCAAGCTTGATGATGTCGGCGGCGCTACCCTGCATCGGGTGGTTCATCGCCGTGCGCTCGCCGAACCCGCGCTGCATCGCGTTGCGCGCCGCCAGCTCGGGGATATGGCGTTTGCGGCCGAACATCGTTTCCGCATAGCCCTTCTCGCGCGCCTCGGCAACCGTCGCGTCCAAATACGCGCGCACGCCGGGATGCACCTCGAAATATCGCTCGATCATCTCCTTGGCCTCGCCGAACGGGATATGCAGGCTCTGCGCCAAGCCGTATGCCTGCTGCCCGTAGACGATGCCGAAGTTCACCGCCTTCGCGCGGCTGCGCAGCTCGGGGGTGACCAGCTCGACCGGGATGCCGAAAACGCGGCTCGCGGTGGAGGCGTGGAAATCCGCACCTGAGTTGAACGCCTCGATAAGGCCCTCATCGCCGGAAAGATGCGCGAGCAACCTCAGCTCGATTTGCGAGTAGTCGGCCGAGATGAACGACCAATCCTCGCAAACGGAACGCTCGCGAGCCGACCCATCCGTCGGAACGAAGCATTCGCGAATATGGCGGCCGAACTCGGTGCGAACCGGGATGTTCTGCAGGTTCGGGTCGGATGACGACAGACGCCCGGTCGCGGTCACCGTCTCGTTGAACGTCGTATGAACGCGCCCCGAAGCATCGACCAAACGCGGAAGCGCATCTATATACGTCGACTTGATCTTCGCGAGCTCGCGATAGCGCAGCACGAGCCCCGGCAGCTCATGGATCTCGGAGAGCTCTTGAAGCACCTTCGCGTCGGTTGAGTACCCGCGCTGGGTCTTCTTCTTCGGAGGCAGGCCCAAAACCTCGAACAGGATATGCCCGAGCTGCTTGGGCGAGTCGACGTTGAAATCCTCGCCGGCCGCGGCGATGATGCTCGTGCGCAGCGCGTCGATATCGACCTGCGTGGAATCCCCGATCTGACGCAAATGTTCGGCGTCAAGAGGGGCGCCAACGCACTCCATCGCGACGAGCACGCGCACAAGCGGCGCGTCTATGTCCCGGTAGACGCGCCAGCTGCCATCGGCCTCGAGCGCATCGCGCAGAGGACCGGAAAGCGCACGGGCGCAGGCGGCCTCAAGGCAGACGACCTCTTCGTCGGATTTGCCCTGCTCGACAACGCCGCCGAGATACTTCTCCGTCAGCGCCTCGAGCGTGTAGGCGGAAACGGACGAGTTCAGCACATAAGCGGCAAGCCCCAGGTCGAAGATGCGCGCAGGATCGAGCGACGAGAGGTCGAAGGCACCGTCGCCGAGCGCATAAGCGGACGAGGACGAGCCAGCATCCCCGCTCGCAACAGGCGGAGCAACCGGTGCAAGTCGGTGTAAGATAGCCTTCGAGTCCAAAACCGCGCACAAGCCGCGGGAGACGACGTCGGCGAGCTTGCGCACAGCGGCTTCGCCGTCGTAAAGCGCCGTGCCCGCCTCGCAGGAGAAGGCCGCGTAAAGACCGGCGCCGAACAAGGAGGCCTGCTCAGGCTCGACAACGGCGACGCCGATGGTTTCGCCTCCCGAGATAGCGGCATCGATCAACGCGTCCGCCGCACGCGCAGCATCGGGGGCAATGGAGGCACCCCCGAACGCCTCATCCCGAACGATGGGCTTATAGGAAACCTCAACCTCCTCGCGCACGGCACTCTCCCCCACCAGCTTGAGGACGCGGTTCAGATGCGCGTTGAAGCGAATGCTCGAAAACGCCTCGGTGACCCGGGCCACGTCGAATGCGGGAAACGCCGCCGCCTCGAGATCGAGCTCGAAATCGACATCGCGCACGATGGTCGCCACCTTGCGGCTCACGAAAGCCGCCTCGCGGTTGTCGACCATGCGTTCCTTCTGCTTGCCTTTAAGCTCATCGACATGCTCGTAAATGCCCTCGAGGTTCCCATAGGCCGAAAGCAGCTTCGCCGCCGTTTTGTCGCCAACGCCGGGCACGCCGGGAATGTTGTCGGAGGAGTCGCCCTTGAGCCCCAGAAAATCGGGGAACTGCTCGGGCGTGACGCCGTAGCGATCCTTGACTTCGCAAGGACCGTAAATGGCGACATCGGAGATACCCTTCTTCGTGGTGACGACGTGCGTCAGATCGGTGCACAGCTGATAGACGTCCTTGTCGCCGGAAACGAGCAGCGTACGATAGCCCAGCTGCTCATCGCGGGTGGCGATGGTGCCCAGGATGTCATCGCCCTCCCAGCCCTTCACGCGCACCACCGGGATGTTCATTGATTCAAGCAGGCTCTCCATTACGGGGAACTGCGCTTTGAGCTCGTCGTCCATGGGTGGACGCTGCCCTTTGTACTGCGCAAGCGCCTCCATGCGAAACGCCGGGCGCCCAGCATCGAACGCGCAGATGATAGCGTCGGGATGCGAAAGGTCGATGAACTTCAGGAGCATGGACATGAAGCCGAAGCAGGCGTTGGTGGGCGTGCCATCGGGGGCGTTCATGGTGGGGGGCACCGCATGGTAGGCGCGGTGCATCAGCGAATTGCCGTCGATAACGGCTATCTTCTTCTCGGGCATGGGCAAACCTTCCGAAAGCTATAGTTCGAGAAGCAAGTGTATCGCAATATGCCCTCAAGATGCCCCCGAACGAAACGAGTCCCACGCAATGCACGGCGCAGGACTCGAGAGGAAAACGCTGGGGCGCGGAAGCAGGCGGGGACAGCGGCGAACGGTCGACAACGCGAGCGAAATCGGGTAGGCCTGCGCAGGTCGCCGACGAAGGCGAAGGCAGCAGGCAGCCCGCCCAGGCCGCAAGCGGGGACGCGGTCGGGCAGGTCGGGGCAGATCGAAGCCGAGCCTGCACAGGCCCGGCCCGCCCAGCCCGCCGGCGAGGGCCGCTAGGCGGACCAGAGGTAGCCCACGCCGCGCACCGTCTCCAGGTGCACCGCGAGCTCGGGGCCGAGCTTGGCTCGGACGCGTCGCACATGCACGTCGACGGTGCGGCTGCCACCGTAGTAGTCGAAGCCCCACACGCGCCGCAACAGCGCGTCGCGGCTGTAGGTTCGACCAGGGTGCGTGACCAGAAATGCCAGCAACGCATACTCGAGATACGTGAAGTCGAGCGGCTCGCCCGCGACGGTTACCTGATAGGTGGCCAGATTGATGGTCATGTTGTCGACGGAGATGAAGTCCGAGGTGGAGCTTTCATTGCCCGGCCACAAAAGCTGGCGAATACGGGCGGCGCACTCGTCGTTGGAGGCGCCATGCACCACGAAATCGCTTTTCACCTGCACGGGAAGACGGAACTCGCTCAGCTGCTCCTCGCCGACGATGACGAGCAGGCTCGCGCTGCCGTCCTCGAGCAGAACCGACTCCACCTGCGCGACATTGGCAAGCGCGTCGCTGCGAGCCTCGTAAATAACCAGGTCGTAGGACGGATGCTGCGCGAGGAGCTTCTTGAACTGCACCGACGAACCCGCGGCAACGTCCACGTCAAGACCGGAGAGCACCTGCTGGAACTTATGGGCGTTGTCGAGGCTGTCCGCAATAAAGATAACCGTTTTCCTCATGTTTATCGCCCTTCTTCCCTATTGCCGCTTGCGGCACGAACCTGAAAACGTCCGCGCGCAAGATGCGCGCGCAGCGTCCGACGCCTGCCCATTACAGGACCGCCAGGTAACGATCGCGCTCCCATTCGGAAACGTTCGACTGATACTCATCCCACTCGGCGCGCTTCGTCTCAACCAGGTAGTCGCAAATGTGGTCGCCGAGCGTCTCATGCATGAGCTTCGACTCCGCGAACAGCTCAACCGCCTCGCCAAGGCTTTCCGGCAAGGTGCGGAAGCCCTGTTTGCGCAGATCCTGACGCGACTGGGTGAACAGATCGCGGTCCTCGATGGGATCGGGCGGCTGCAAGCCCTCCTCGATACCGGCAAGGCCCGCGGCCAGCATGACGGCGAACGCGAGGTAAGGATTAGCGCCCGGATCGGGACTGCGCAGCTCCAGGCGGCACGCCTCCTCGCGGTTGGGGCGATAACCCGGCACGCGCACGAGGGTGCTTCGGTTCGCACGAGCCCACGTCAAGTAGATGGGAGCCTCGCCGCCGGCCAGAAGACGCTTGTAGGAGTTCACGTACTGATTTGTGATCAGGCAGAACTCGGGGGCGTATTTCAGGATGCCGGCAAGGTAGCTCTTCGCGGTGGCGGAAAGGTTGTAGCCTTGGGGGTCGCTCGGATCGAAGAACACGTTGTTGCCCTCGAAATCGAACAAGCTCTGATGCACATGCATACCGCTGCCCGGAGCGTCCGCGAGGGGCTTGGGCATGAACGACGCGTACACCCCATGCTTCATGGCGATTTCCTTCACCACCAGCTTGTAGGTCATCACGGCGTCGGCCATGGTGAGCGCATCGGTGAAGCGCAGGTCGATCTCGTGCTGCGAGGGGCCGTTCTCGTGATGGGAGTATTCGACGGGAATACCCATCTTCTCAAGGGTGAGGACCGTGTCGCGGCGCAGGTCGGAGGCGTAATCGAGGCTGGTCAGGTCGAAGTAGCCGCCGCGGTCGAGAATCTCAGCCGAGTCGGGGTCTTTGAAGTAGTAGAACTCAAGCTCGGGCCCCACGTTGAAGATGTAGCCCATCTCCTGGGCCTTGCCGACCACGCGCGCGAGCACGTAGCGCGGGTCGCCCTCGAACGGCGCACCGTCGGGCGTGCGCACGTTGCAGAACATGCGCGCAACGGCGTTCGACTCGGGGCGCCACGGAAGCACCTGGAACGTCGAGGCGTCGGGAAAGGCCAGCATGTCCGATTCCTCGGTGCGGCAGAAACCCTCGATGCAGCTGCCATCAAAGCCCATGCCGTCGGCGAACGCGTCATCGAGCTCGCTGGGAATGACGGCGAACGATTTCATGTTGCCGAGCACATCGGTGAACCAGAAACGTACGAAGTGCACATCGCGGCTCTTGATGGTTTTCAGGACGAAATCCTCTTCGGGATTCGAAGCCATGGGCAGGCCCTCCTAGCGTTGAGCAGCCGACGCCTGCGCGAGAAGCGTCGGGCGCGGAGGCGGCGAAGCCGCGCTTCCGCGGATATATCAGGCAAGGCGCCATTACGCCTTCTTCCGGGAATTATATCAGGCACTGTTGCAGGGACGTTTCCAAGCCCTGACGCGTACATTGCGCGCACGTTTTCGACAGATTGCCCTTGCATGCGGAGCGACTCATGCTGCCGTGGGGCGACGCGTGCGGCTGCCCGACGCCGCATGCTGCCGTGGGGCGTTGCGTGCAGCCACAACACGAACCGTGCCGTGACACACGGTCGCGTTACGGCACGCAATCGCGAAGCGAGTCCGATCCACGCGCGGCCTCGCAGTTATCACGAATAGACGCAAGCCAGGCCAGACCCAAAAAGCACGGGGCGATACCCGGTCGAACACGGGGCGATACCCGGTCGAATAAACAAAAAAAGGTCGGACAGCTGTCCGACCTGTAATTAATGGTGGTCGCTACAGGATTTGAACCTGTGACCCCCGCCGTGTGAAGGCGATGCTCTCCCGCTGAGCCAAGCGACCGAATTGCAACTTCATCCGAAGTGCTCGATAGATATTACAGGAACACTTCACGCCACGCAAGTCCCAATTTCCCAATTTTTGAGAACAACTTCCGAGAAGGAGGTATAGCCATCTGGATCAGGGGCTTCACGGATGACTCTTCAGCTCGCTCCTTCTCGCCCGATTCCCCAACCGCGAACATCCAACCATCTGGGAGTTTGTAGTTTTTCCCATGCCTGTTGCGCGGAATGTCCGGTATGCCTACACTTACATAAGAGTTTGTGACGATAGACCGACTCATCGATTGCGCCGCGCAGCTCTCCACCCTCCAACAGAAAGAGTTCAGATGAAGCACCACATTGCGCGTTGGTGCCTTATGGCTATTGGCATCATCGTCATGGCCGCGGGCATCGTCATCGTCACGAAATCCGCCACCGGCAACACGCCCATCTCGTCGACCGGTTACGTGCTCAGCGTCGCCTTCCCCGACATTTCCTACGGCGTGTTCATGTTCGGCTGGAACGTATTCCTGCTCCTGTTGCAAATCGTCATTCTGCGAAAGCGCTTCCACGCATCCTCGCTCGTGCAGATCCCCATATCGGTTCTGTTCAGCCTTGGAATCGACGGCTTCGCCCATCTGCTATCCTTCATGGTGCCCGCGAACTACTTCGCCTCGCTGGGGCTTCTGGCTCTCGGCATCTGCGTCCTGGCGCTCGGCGTCGCATGCACGGTCGTCGCGAATGTGGCGCTGAACTGCGGCGAGGCGCTTGTTGCGGCCATCACATCGAAAACGGGATGGAACTTCGGCCATACCAAGGTCGGCTTCGACGTGTCCTGCGTGGCGTTCGCCTGCGTAACCTCCCTCGCACTCACCGGCAGCATTATCGGCGTGCGCGAGGGAACCGTTGCCGCCGCTTTCATCACCGGGTTCGTGGTGAACTTCTTCGTCAAGCACATGGGCGGCGCTCGCCCGGCGATCCCCATGCGAGCGAAGAGGACCGCGAACACGAAAAGCCAGGTCGACTCCCCTGCGAAAGCTGCCGAAGCAGATATCGCGTAGCTTGCGGGAAACCCGAGGGCCTACCCGGCGCAAACCGGCCGGCCTCGGGTGCCCGCAGCCGATCAGCCCCCCTACACGCGCGTCGCGATGTAGCACTTGTGGATGCGTTTGTTACGCTCGAAATCGTGCGGGATCGTGCGCTCGGTGATGTCCTCAAGCCTGACGCCATACTTCCCCAACTGCTCCAGGTCGGGTTTGAACGTGCGCAGATTGCAGCTGAATATCGCCTGACCACCCTTGGTAAGCAGGCGCGATACCCCGACGAGCAGCTCAACGTGGTCGCGCTGCACATCCCAGGTGCGCTTGCCCATTGCCTTCGAGTTGCTGAACGTAGGCGGATCGACGAAGATCAAATCGAAACGGCGCGCGCTGCGGCGGCAATCGGTGATCCACTTCATAACATCGCCGCGCTCGAACATATGCTCCGAGCCGGTGAAACCGTTGCGCTCCATGTTGCGCTGAGCCCATTCCAGATACGTTTGGGATAAATCGACCGTCACCGTCTCCGTCGCCCCGCCAGCCGCCGCCTGCACCGTTGCCGTGCCGGTATACGCGAACAAGTTAAGGAAGCGCTTGCCGGCGGCAAGCTCGCGAACACGCGCCCGAGTATCACGATGGTCAAGGAAGATCCCGGTGTCCAGATACCCCGCAAGATCAACCTCCAACAAGCAACCCGCCTCTTCCACGCAGGTCACATAATTGCGCTTACCGGCCTGACGATACTGGCCGCCGCCAGCCTCGCGCACGCGCATCTTGGAGAACACGTGATCGGGACGAACGTCGAGCACCACCGGCGCCAACGCCAAAATGTCATCGAAGCGCCGACGCGCCTTGTCCGGGTCGATGGATTTCGGGGCCGCGTATTCCGCAATATGCAGATAGGTGTTCCCCTGCGCCTGGTCAGCGCCCGTATATAAATCTATCGCGCAGGAATAATCGGGAAGGTCAGCGTCATAGATGCGATAGCAGCTGACACCTTCGCGGCGAGCCCACTTGCGTCGCTCCTTGGCGACCTTGCGCAAGCGATCGACGAACTGCTGCGAGGATTCCTCATACACCTCAACGACGCGCTCGGTACCGCCAGCGTTGTCGGGAACGATAGCATGATGCATCTGGGCAGGAGGACGCATGAAAAGGCGAACCTCGCACGAGACGCGCCCACGGCCAAAGCGCACGGTATCGGCCGCATCGACGCCAAAGCGTCCCTCGACGCCTTGCCCGCCCGCCACAATGAAAACGCTCTCAGGCGCCGCGGCGTGCGCCGCGCGGACGAACGCCGACGCCTCAGCGGCCGCGCGGGCTTCAGACTGGATGCGATCGCCGAATGGCATGACGCTGGCCACCAAGCATGGGCAGAGAATGTCACCGGTCGACGCCTGGGCAGCCGCGAGGGCGCCGCGCGAAGCTGCCTGCGCACGAGCGGCCGCCTGGGCCACATTGGAAGCGTCGCCCTGCTCGATGCTCACCGCAAGGCGCAAGCCCGCGCGTTTGGCACGGTTGCGGGCGCAAGCGATGGCGGGACTTGAGGTCGTGGCGCCGACGATGCGCACGCGATCAAGATCGGGACGCGTGGAGGCCGCTGCCTCCACGGCTCCCTCGCCCGCCACACGGGCAAGACCGGCCTCGAAGCGAGCATCAGCATCGTCGAGCGCGGCATTCCATGCCTCCTCATCGAAAGCGGCCCAACCCTTGAAGCCCCACGCATCGCGCGCCAAGCCGGGCGCGAGATCGCAGGCAACCGATGCGGCCTCAATGACAACCAAGCCGTCTCCACAGGCCGCATCGACCAATGCCGCATGCGCGCACATCCCCTCCCATTCGGCCATCGCCAGCATACCGGCTGCGATAGCGCACTCGAGCGGCGCATCCTGGCCCGCGTCGGGCTCAAGATAGAAGCGCTGATACAGCGACGCACCCGACAAATCGAGCGAGATGGTGGCGCGATTGTCGCGAATGCGCACATCGATTGAGCAATCGGGGGAAGCCGCGTCGACGCTCGGCCGTTCACCGGTGCGCTCTCGCACGGCGTCGCAAACGCCGTCCTTGACCTTCAACTCGGTGAAATGCGAGTTGCGCAGCTCCTCGTTGGTACCGTGCGCATGCACGGCGATGCTCGCCCGAGGCGCTATGATCTCGTGCCACGGCAAGCGGCGGATGCCCTCGTACAGCAGATACGCATCGCCCGCGTTCACGCGTCCCACGACAAGTGTCACGCGAGATGCGAGCCGCGACCACAGGCACACGCGCTGCGCCGTCGCAGCCGACCCGAAAAACGCCACGCCGCCGCCGAGCGGACGCACACGCTGGGCGCGCAGGCGCTTCAGCTCCGCGGCAAGAAGCTGCTCAAGACCGGCCAGACAGCTGGCGAAAAATTCGAACCGAGGCTCTTCGTGGGTATGCATGCGAGGGCCCTTTCTACGAAGCGAGCCCTGATGAAGCCCGCATATCGTCGCCGAAACGAAACGCGGGCCATACGGCCCGCGTCATAAAGTTAATCTTCCAGATAATCTTTCAACTTGCTTGAACGCGAGGGATGGCGGAGCTTCGCCAGCGTTTTGCTCTCGATCTGGCGGATGCGCTCGCGCGTGACGCCGAATTCGCGGCCGACCTCCTCGAGCGTACGCGGGTGCCCGTCCTCGAGGCCGAAGCGCAGGCTGATGACCTTTCGCTCGCGCTCAGCCAAGCCGTCGAGAACCTTGGCAAGCTGCTCTTGCAGCATGCTGAAAGAAGCGGCATCGGGCGGCACCACGGCGGCGTCATCCTCGATGAAGTCGCCGAGCTGGGAGTCCTCCTCCTCGCCGATAGGCGTTTCGAGCGAAACGGGTTCCTGGCTGATCTTCTGGATCTCGCGGACGCGTTCGGCTGGGAGACCCATCTGCTCGCCGATCTCCTCCGGCGTTGGCTCACGGCCAAGCTCCTGAAGAAGCTGACGCTGGATGCGCACCAGCTTGTTGATGGTCTCGACCATGTGCACGGGGATGCGGATGGTGCGGGCCTGGTCGGCGATGGCTCGCGTGATGGCCTGGCGAATCCACCAGGTTGCGTACGTGGAGAACTTGAAGCCCTTGGTGTAGTCGAACTTCTCGACGGCGCGGATAAGGCCGAGGTTGCCCTCCTGGATAAGGTCGAGGAACAGCATGCCGCGACCGACGTAGCGCTTCGCAATGGACACGACCAGACGAAGGTTCGCCTCGATGAGCTGCTGCTTCGCATCTAGGCCCACCTGCTCGATACGTCCCAGGCGACGCTTCTCGCGGCGATCGAGCTCACGACCCTCTTCCTCGGCCGCATCAAGCTCGGCGGTGGCGGCCACGCCGGCCTCGATCTTCATGGCAAGGTCGATTTCCTCGGCGGCGGTCAGCAGGGAGACGCGGCCGATTTCCTTCAGGTACATGCGCACCGGGTCGCCCGTGAGC
>CAVHXL010000025.1:0-16277 GCA_963639885.1 bacterium
AGCGTATACTGAGCAGCTGAGCTGGAGGTTTCCGTACCTTCGCTCGTCTGGGGGGCAGCCGTTTCAGTGTTGGTAGCATCGGAGCCGGCTGCTCCTTCGTTTTGCTGCGCCAGCGCAAGCGCCGGGTTCAGCGACAGCGTCAGCGCTGCGGCGAGCATGCCCTTGGAGGCAACGTTGCCGGCATGCTGCAGCTGCAAGCGCACTGCATTGCGTTCGATCATACGCATTCCTTTCTTCCTTTGCTTTGTCCTCTCAAGCGCATTTTCGCGCCCATTCACATGAGTCGCTTCATAGTTGGCCCGAAAACCAAGTAAGGCGAACGTAACATGTATTGTATGAATGAGGTAACAAATGTCACCTGACAGTTTGCTGGATCAATTGTGTTTGCTTGAGAAAACATTCTCTGTACACAAAGTTAGCCACAGATTGCTTGAATCTATGGCGAATCGGCGTTAGCTGCGTAGCAATGAGCTAACTATTCTGAAATTAAAATAATCGCAGGTAAAGCTAACTTTTACTGTTGAGCATCAAACCGAAGCACGATCGGGAATCAGCTACTTGTGATAAGGCTCGCCCTTGGAAATCTTCTGCGCGCGATACAGTTGCTCAAGCAGAACCACGCGTGCAAGATTGTGGGGAAGCGTGATGGGGCCGAATGAAAGCAGGTCATCGGCGCGCATTCGGACCTTGTCGCTTACGCCGTCCGATCCGCCGATGATGAACGCGAAGCTGCTAACACCCTGCAGCATCAATGAGTCCAACCGTTTGGACAGGCCTTCGCTGGAACGCTCCTTGCCGTCTATCGCCAGCAGAACCACATGCGTATCGGGACCGAGCTTCGAGAGTTCGGCGCATATGGCGTCGCCTTCCTTGGTTCTCGCGCCATCGACACCGCCGGCCTTGCGCGGATCAACATCGGGGATTTCGCGCACCTGGGTTTTCGCATAGGGCTGCAAACGCTTGAGGTACTCAGCGCACGCGTCCGACCAAAAGCGTTCTTTGAGCTTCCCGACAGCAATAACGGTGAATTTCATTCGTCCTCCAACCCCGTTTACCCGGTTAACGCGCACGCGGCCCACCCGCAATGGAACGCCCAGCAAGCCTCGAACTGCCGCCGGCGGTGGCGGCCGAGCGACGGCAACGGCTCGGCAGCGGCGACCGAGCGGCGGCCTAACGCCAGTCCAGAGCAGCCGCAACGCCAGCGGCACGGCTTCAGCAGCCGCAACGCCAACGGCGACCAAGCGGCGGCCAAACGCCAGCAGCGCCAACAGCGACCGAGCGGCGACGCCAGCAGCAACGCGACAGCGGCGGCGATACAGCAGTAAAGGCAAGGCAATTGTAACGGTTCGCGAATACAGGGAGGAAGACGAAAACAGGCAGGCTGAAAACGCTCACCCGCAAAGTTCGGCTACGCATTTTGCTCTTCAGGACTCAATATCTAGTACGTCCCCGTAAATTAGGTGTTTACAAACCGTTGCGAGCCTGTTAGCATCAGCCACACAATTTCATAGCGAACCCCGTTGATGTGTCCTGGACCGCAAGGAACAGGGCAAGCAGGGGCCTCTGGAGAATCCCAACAAGGGTGCCGAAGGGGCAAGGCGATCGCAGGTTTCAACCGAAGCGCATAGGCGCTGAACCGATTCGCCGAAACTCTCAGGCAAAAGGACAGAGCTTGCTACTTTTATCGAATGCTGCAGCTTCGATGAACGCTTTTCCCTATCCCTTTAGTTGAATATTCCAGATGACCCCTCACCAGGCAAAACGCGCAATGCCTTTTCTCGTCGTTCGTTTATGGGATTGCAGCTCATAAGACGATTGAAAGAAGGTTCACAGCAAATGGAAGGGTTTTTCGACGCCGCCAACAACATGTTGACGGCCATCGACGACTTCATGTGGGGCGTGCCGTTGATGGTCCTGATCCTATTCGGCGGCATCCTTTTAACAGTACGCCTGGCAGGCCTGCAGTTCAGGCAGCTGCCCCGCGCGCTTCGCTACATGGTGAAGAATGAAGAGGACGGCACCGGCGAGGTTACCAGCTTCGGCGCGCTGTGCACCGCGCTTTCAGCCACCATCGGAACGGGCAACATCGTGGGCGTCGCAACCGCCATCGTCGCAGGGGGACCGGGCGCCATGTTCTGGATGTGGGTGGCAGCGCTGTTCGGCATGGCAACGAAGTATTCCGAGGGTCTGCTTGCCGTCAAATACCGCAGCGTCGACGAGAAAACCGGGCATGTGCTCGGCGGCCCGTTCTACTACATCGAGCGCGGCATGGGCAAACGCCTGCCTCAGATCAGCTGGAAGTGGCTCGCCAAGATATTCGCGTTTTTCGGAATGTGCGTAGGACTGTTTGGCATCGGAACGTTTACGCAGGTCAACTCTATTTCCAGCGCCGTAACCGGATTCTTTGACCCAGACAAGACGGCAACGGTGAACATCCTGGGCATGGATTACTCCTGGGCAACCGTCATCGGCGGTCTCGTTGTCGCCGTATTTGTCGGCCTGGTCGTCATCGGGGGCATCAAGCGCATCGCGAGCGTTTCCGAGCACGTCATCCCCCTCATGGTGGTGCTCTACGTCGGGTTCTCCCTCATTTTGATTATCACCAATGTCGATAAGATTCCCGGGGCGTTCGTCGTTATCTTCGAGAGCGCATTCGGACTTCGTGCGGCTGCCGGTGGCGCGCTTGGCGCCATCATCATCGCCATGCAGAAGGGCATCGCACGCGGCATCTTCTCCAACGAGGCCGGCCTCGGCTCCGCCCCCATTGCCGCTGCCGCAGCTCAGACGAAGGAACCGGTTCGCCAGGGTCTCGTTTCCATGACCGGAACGTTCCTCGACACCATCATCGTCTGCTCGATGACCGGTCTCGCACTTGTGATGACCGGAGCCTATCAGCTGCCCGGCCTCGAAGGCGCGGCCGTCACCACCGCCGCATTCCAGGCTGGCCTGCCGTTCCTCCCAAGCGAGCTTGTATCCTTCGTCGTCATGGCCTGCTTGGCGCTGTTTGGCTTCACCACCATTCTGGGCTGGGACTACTACGGAGAGCGCTGCCTTGAATACTTCAGCAACGGATCGCAGAAGGCCGTTATGGTATACCGCTGGCTCTACATCGCCGCGGTGTTCATCGGCCCATACATGACCGTTTCCGCTGTTTGGACCATTGCCGACATCTTCAATGCCTGCATGGCCATCCCGAACATGATCGCGCTGATCGTGCTTTCCGGCGTGGTCACGCGCGAGACGAAGGACTTCTTCCGTCGCCTGAAGGACGCAAACGGAGACGAGAGCAAGATGGAGCCGCATGCAGACCACGAAGCCACGCCGCCCATCGACAGTCTCACCGAAAGCCTGGGTGCGAAAGCGTAACGAAAGAAAGGCACGAGCGGGGCGCCCGTGCCTTTCGATCAGATTAGCGCATGGTTAGCGCAGATCAAGAAGCGAGGCGCGATGCGAAATCAGCATCGCGCCTCGTGCTATAACACCTCTGAATCGACCGCTCCGGCTTTCACGAGAGCATCCGCAACCTTGCGTGCGGCAGCGGTGATCGTAAGGTCGTTCACGTCGACGGTGATCTCGGCGAACTTCTCGTACAGCGGGCGTCGCTCGTCAAACAACTCTCGCAAGCTCATCCCAATGCCGCCCTTGAGCACCACACCGCGCGCTTGAAGGTCGGACAAACGCGAAACCAGCTGATCGTAAGAAATCTTCAGGTACACCACGGTCCCGATTTCCGCGAGGTGAGCCATCGCCTCGTCCGAGTAGATCGCCGAGCCGCCCGTTGCAATGATGCTGTTCTCGGCCTTGAGGTCGCTCAAAATCTGGTTCTCAACCTCGATAAACCCTTCAGGACCGCAAGCGTCGATGATCTTCTGCAGCGTCTTGTCGCACTGATTCTGGATCACGATGTCGGCGTCGATAAAATCCTTGTTCACGATTTTCGCCAAAACGATTCCGAGCGTCGATTTGCCAGCTCCGGGCATTCCGATCAGCACGATATTGTTCTTCTCAGCCATGGCATCCTCCCTGATGCGGTCGTTTTGCAGGATTGTATCACTGGCCGCCGCTTGGCCTGCCGCGCATGAGATTCTTCTTCAAAGGAAGCATCTCGCTAATCAGGATAGCGACGAAAATAAGCCCGAAGCCCGCTAGCAGCCGCAACGTGAGCGATTCCCCGTAGATCAACACACCGAACACTACGCCGAATACCGATTCCAAGCTCAGGAACAGTGAAACCTGAGCAGGCGGAACATGCGCCAACGACACGTTCTGAATGCCGAAGGCCACAACCGTGGCGAAAATCGCGAGGAAAAGCAACTGCGCAACCGATGAGGGGGTGAAAACGTCGAAGCCGGGAAAGGTTTCGAACAGAGCGCCCACCGCACAGCCCATCACCCCCTCGGCAAGAAACTGCACTGCGGTCATGGTCAACGCATCGGCGAATCGCGAGAACTTCGACACCAGCACGATATGCAACGCGAACAGGACGGCGCACGCGAGCGTCATACCCTCCCCAAAACCGATGGTGAGCGTGCTGGATCCGCCCGAAACGAGCCAAATGCCCGCCAAGGCGATCACAGCAGCCACGATATTGAACACCGTGGGTCGACGGCGCGCGATTACCCACCACAAAAAGGGAACGATGACGCAGTACGTCGCTGTTAGGAACGCATTGATTCCGGGCGTCGTGTACACCAACCCCACCGTCTGCGTCCAGAACGCCGAAAAATCCGCAGCAGCCAGGACGACGCCCATCAGCACCGCTTTACGGGAAATGAAACGTACCATGCGGCGGTGGATAATCAGCGAAAGAACCGCCCCGGCAATCAGGAAACGAAAGCCGATAAGCCAAGCAGGCGGAAGCACCTCGACCATATCCTTCATGCCAACGAATGCGTATCCCCAGATCACCGTTGCAAGAACGATTGCAACCTTGTAGAAAACAGGGGGGAGCTCGCGCTTGCGCGGCGGCTCAAGCCTAGTCACTTCCGCTGCCTCCGCATTCAACGCCACCACGGTCGCTGCTGTGGCCGCAGCCTCCGCGATCGTCGTCGCCGCCACGATCAGCGACGCCGCGGTCGCTGCTGTGGTCGTCGCTGCGGTCGCCGCCTTCGCAATCGTCGCCGCTGCGGTCGCCGCCAAAGTATCCGCCGTCATCTTTAGCGCTCGCGCTGAATATATCGGAGCAGACTCCTTCGATTGAGGAGTTCAATACGTCCCCCACAAACGAGCCATCGAAGGATCCGCTCGTGCCATCAATGGTGACAAGCCACCAAGGCGCCGCTGAGGATATCGCCCCGGCACCCGAACCCGCCTTCAGCAGATCGGGTTGGGTGACGCTTAGCTGTTGCAGCACCTTCTTCGCCACGTCGAATTGATAGGCGTAAACCATGAATTCGCCCCAGGTGTTAGGGTCATTCGGCACCGAATCATCCAGCGCGCTGAAATCCCTCAACCAGTTCCGAAGCGCCTTGCATCTCGCCGCGATGTTGTTACCCTTGCGCGTTCGGCGGCGCGTGAAATACGCGATTGCACCTAGACAAGCCGACGTTGCTATCAGGCATAATGTGACCAGGGAATCATCGTAGCCGAAACATACGCAGACGATGAACAGGGCAGCCATGAACGCTGCAGCGCCCGCGATCAGCAACGACACCGACTTGCTTTTAGAGTCAAACAGGTCTTCCTTATCGACCTCTTCCCTTAGCATCAAGTGCCAAGCCTTCATCTCTTCCTTCAAGCTCGTCGAATGTCTTTTCGCGGAATCACGAATCTCCTCAAGGCTCAGAGTGGCCCCATCCCTAGCGATCACCGCGAAAAGCAGCTTCATAGTCGCTTTGTCGATATCGCCTTCCACTTCATCAAGCTCGACCGCACGCGTAAGCAAATAGTCCGACTGCGTCCTTTTATTCTCGGGTTTTCGCTCTATACGTATGCATCCGATTTGCGCAAGGTGCATGATTGCCGCCGTCAGGTCACTTGCCTTGCGCTTATTCCAGCGCCAAAGACGCCCGATTATGACGGGATGCAATTCCGGAGCGGGAATCTCACGATAATATTCTTCCTTGTAATCAGGTTCGAATTCAACGCCGAAACGACGATAGAGAACGACTGCGACGATGATAAGCAGCACGCAGATTGCGATAACCGTTATTTCCCAATACAGCCTCTGCACGTATTGGGATTTCGACTTATCCGTCCATGAGCTTTCCTCTTTTGAAACCGTGTCGCTGCGGAGGGTTCCCGAATGCTGTTTGGTTGCCTTCGTGGATAAGTTGGTAAGCCAAGTTTTTGGGACCAGAACACGAAGCTCGGCGTATTCACCAGCTTTCGCGTTTGGTATCATAGCTGTGATCAGCCCGGATTCGGAGGTATCCACCGTTCCGTCAGAGGGACCGTGTCCCCAAACTTTCACGTTGTCGCCCTCGGTCACCGTCGTCCCCTTCGGCAGCGGCAATTCGAGTTTACAAGTAAGGTTTTCGGTCGGTTGGCTCCAGCCTGAATTCAGGTACTGCCAATAGATTTCGGCAACGTCATCGTAGACCTGCGCCATTTCCGTAATGGTGTAGTCCAGCTCGACGACAATTCGATGCGGCGTTTCCTTGAAGAACACGTAGATGGATTTTTGCGGCGAGTCTAACGAATAGCAGTCAGCATTCGGAACCACATCATCACGCCACGAAAGGTCAAACGCCCTTTGCTCCAAGGTTGTCGTGACGCCTTCCAAATTTGCGGCGGTCGCGCTGTTGCCCTCGGTTTCGCCGGCAATGATCCCGTCTGCGGAAACACTGTTCGTCAAGGATTCAATCTCGGCTTGAACCTCTTCATTGGCCCCTTCCGACTCACCCGATCCTGCCTGCAGTGCATCAAACTCATCGAGATCGATGATGCGAACGCCATTCGCTTTTACTTCGGCGCTGCTTGGCAATTGGGCGAACGACCAGCGCAGTTTTGAATAATCGCCGTCAAATTCAAAGGTCCGCTGCTCAATCACGTGCAGCGAGCCGTCCGTCTCAAGCTGAGCCTGAATGTCAACTTTCGGCATGGCGTAGGACTTCGCATCAGCCTTATGGGGAGACACGAGAACAAGCAATAGCGCGCCGAGAAGGACAAATGCGGCACCAACAACAGCAGCAACATGACGAGCGTCGATGCTTTTCCCAACAGCTTCGATGGAAGGATTATGTGGGCTCATGTGCAACACGGTGAAAAGCTCCTTGCAAGTTCGGACCAGTCACGGTATCATAGCAAACCGCACCTATTATAACGTGGAGAAGTGACCGAGAGGCCGAAGGTGCTCGCCTGCTAAGTGAGTATACGCCACAAGCGTATCTAGGGTTCGAATCCCTACTTCTCCGCCACGGCGCTTCAACCCCTGCTTCGGCAGGGGTTTTCTTTTGCCCTTACTTCCTCTCCCAAGGCCAGCGATGCAGCTTCTTCGCCTTCATCGGTTTCGCCCTATACGAAGGGTTATGCTTCAGGAACACGGCGCGGCAGATGCGCGTGATGATAAGTGCAATGGCGGCAACCGCCAAAAACGATCCCGTAAGTTCCATAACGTCCGTATTGGCCTCACCGAGCGCATATAGCGTCGCAATGCCAAAGAATATGCAGAGCGCGCCGTTCAGCACTGTGAATGCTTTGATGAGCAACTCCTTCGCCCGAGCGGGGGAGTAGCGCCAAGACGCAACGATATAAATAACGCCCGCTATTAGCACCAGGGCGATTAAAAGAGGCAGGGCACGTACAAGACGGACGATCATTGCGCCACCACCTTCTTATCGATTCGGCGCGATGGCCGCACGCAGGGTGCTGAAGGTAGTGGTGCGAGCCCACCAACCCCTCGCCTGAGACTCGCTCGCAATGCGCGACGCGGCCGCGAATGAGTCGCACACCGCGAATACCGCAGCTCCACTTCCCGACATCATCGCTGTCCGCACGCCTTCTTGCGCCGAAAGGAATGCACGGACATCCCTGATGGCAGGCAAGAGTTCCTCAGACGCCGCCGCCATATTGTTGCGCAGAGGAACGCCCGATGCCGAGTCAGCCCTGCTTACGGCTTCGCAATCCTGTGCAGATATTGCAATGGGGTTCTCGTCGAACAGACGATACGATTCCGCTGTCGAAACGCCACCAGCCGGTTTAACCAACACTGCGAAGTCCCTCATTGGCCGCAATGCGCGTACGAAATGTTCACCAACGCCGTCGTATTCCGCACAGCCTCCGCGCAGGAAGAACGGCACGTCAGCTCCAAGCGTTGCCGCCACCTCTTCAATACGCGGATCATCTTGTTCTAAGTCCCATAGCCTTGCAGCACCCAATAGGGCTGCTGCAGCATCGGACGAACCGCCACCTAGGCCAGCTTGCGCGGGAATATGCTTCTCGATATGGACGCGAACCGTCTCGCCTTCACCGAGCACGCGACCGGTTGCCGTCGCAAGGCGATCAATCGCTTTGTAGACGATGTTCTTCCCCGGAGCTACGTCCAGTTCTGGAAGACCTTCGAACGCTCGCGTTGTCAAACGGATAGGCAACCCGTCGACATGCTCAAGTTTCATCCGCAATACGTCGTGCAGCAGCAGCGCATGCATCGTCGTGTCAACCAAGTGGTATCCATCGTCCCGGCGCCCCTTCACGTGCAGGAAGAGGTTCACCTTGGCGGGGGCAATCAGCTTGATAGATCCACCGCCAAGGAAATCTCGCTCATCAACTTTCTGCGCAACGCGTGCAACATCAAGCATATCGACATTGTTCCACGGCGATGTTTCACGTGAAACATCTTGTTGAGCACTCTTCTCATCAGGCATTATTCTTCCGCCCTTTCTTTCTGCGCTCAGAAAAGAACTGTTTCAGGAGCGCAGCGCATTCCTGTTCGTACACGCCCGCCGACACTTCAAAGGTATGGTTCAAACGGGTATCCTCGTTGATGCTGTACAGGGTACCTAAAGCTCCTGCCTTCGGGTCGGATGCGCCGTATACGCAACGGCTGACTCGAGCCTGGTGCATCAATCCAGCGCACATCACGCATGGCTCGAGCGTCACATAGACTGTGCATCCGGTCAGTCTCCATACGCCAAGTTCTTGCGCTGCCATCTTCATTGCCACGAATTCGGCATGCCCTGCTGGATCCTGCTGCGTTTCGCGAACATTGCACGCTCTTGCTATCACTTTCGGCTCAGCAAGATATCGGCGCGTCGCAGGATCGATGGGACGATAGACAACCACAGCCCCAATAGGCACCTCGCCCAGCTCGTACGCGCGATGAGCCTCGTCCAAGGCCATCCGCATGTATTCTTCATCGTTCATGATTTCCATTATATGGTATCCTACCAACGTTCAAGGAGGAATGGCCGAGTGGTTGAAGGCGGCAGTCTTGAAAACTGTTGAGCCGCAAGGTTCCGTGGGTTCGAATCCTACTTCCTCCGCCAGTCAACACACGCCCGAAGCCCGGGCGTTTTTCATTTTGAGCGTGGTATGGACGATTCGAACCGATGAGGTGGAAATCCGTCAAGAAAACGTGCCGGCGGCACGTTTTTAGGATTTCGCCCGACTGAGCCTGCGAAGGAGGGGTGCGGATTCGCTGAGCGAATACGCGAATCCTACTTCCTCCGCCAGTCAACACACGCCCGAAGCCCGGACGTTTTTCATTTTGAGCGAGGAACGAACGATTCGAACCGGCCCGCAGAACGGGGGAATGCCCGATTCGTCCATTCCCAATGCCTCAAACGAGATAGGTGCATCTCTGTAGCAAAGAAGATAACCCGATTCATGAGCAATGGACAGCTATGGCAAGCATCGGGGGGAACCAGCTTGACCATCCCTCTTCCTAGATACGCTCAGAGATTTTATCCCCGCAACAAATCACTAGCCCAAAAGGTAATACGCACTCTATCGCTCATCCATCGAAATGTACTGACGTTTCTCGCTGTAAATCGACTTGTACGCCGGTCGAATGATCCTCTTCCCGGACACGATCTCCTCGAAACGGTGCGCCGCCCAACCAGAGATACGCGCACATGCGAATAGGGGAGTGAAAAGGTCTTCCGGAATTCCAAGCATCGAGTATACGAAACCGGAATACATATCCACATTGGCGCACATATCTTTCTTCGTGCCCTTTTCCCGCAGGATCACCTCGGGTGCAAGTCGCTCGATAGCCTCCAGCAAGCGATACTCGGCCTCGAATTCGGTGCCTTTCGCCAGCTTTTCAGCAAAACGCTTGCAGATAACCGCGCGCGGGTCGGAAACCGTATACACCGCATGACCCATACCGTAAATCAGACCTGTCTTGTCATATGCCTGCTTATTGACGATTTTCGCAAGATAATCCGCCACTTCGTCATCGTTCGACCAATCCTTGATGTTGGCCTTGATTTCTTTCTGCATGGCGAGAACCTGGTGATTCGCGCCGCCGTGCTTGCGGCCCTTGAGCGAGCTCACCGCCGCCGCGTAGGTCGAATAGGGATCCGTGTCAGCAGAAGTAAGCACATGCGTGGTAAAGGACGAATTGTTGCCACCACCATGCTCCGCATGAAGGCAGAGCATGATATCGAGCATGCGCGCCTCTTCCGGAGTGAACTGCCGATCAGGGCGCAGCATGGAAAGAATGGTCTCAGCCGTGGACTGCCCCGGGATAAAGCGATGCATGATCATCGATCCGCCATGATAACGCGACTGAATTGCGTAATACGTCAGCACAGAAATGCGCGGCAGGCGGGAAATCATGGAAATAGCCGTCGATATCTCATGCTCGATCGAACGATCCTCGGCCTGGGAATCATATGCGTACAGCAAAAGAATGGTACGGGCAATCACATTCATGATATCGGGAGGCGTGTCGCGCATGATCATGGAAGCCGTGAAGCCGTCAGGAAGCTCCCTTTGCTCATCGATTGCCCCAATATAGTGATCAAGCTGACTTTGCGTCGGAAGCTCGCCCATAAGCAGCAGATAGGAGACTTCCTCGTAATTGAACCGCCTGTCAGCCGTATCGGTTCCCAACAGATCATACAGGTCATACCCGCGAAGACGCAGCTCACCTTTATCGGGGCGCTTTTCCCCATCGCTCATCACATAGCCATGAACATTGGATATGCCGGTCAAACCCGCCAGGACACCGGTACCATCAGCGTTCCTCAGACCGCGTTTGACGTCATACTGCTTGTATTTCGAGGCATCGATGGCGTTGATTTTCTTGAAGCTCTCATACAGGTCGATCATATCGCTGCTCGTCATCATGCTTCCTTTCCGCCGCCTCAGCGGCCTAATCCAAAGGCCCATCAAAACGCATTCGCGTCGCAGTCGCAGCGGTGGACTTAATACCCTCCATTCACTACGCCTTAAACGCTCTTTCTCGCCAAACGCGCTGTTTAGAAACAGAAATGCCCGCACAGGGGCGGGCATTTATCAAAGTCAGGCAAACAGCATTATTTAGCCGCACCGATGCGGCAAATGGTCGTGCCGCAATCAGGGCACTTGCCCTTCGTGATCGGCTTGCCGTTCTTGGTCACGCCCTCAACGGGATCCTTCATAACCTTCTTTTCCTTGCACTTGACGCAATAAGCTTCGATAGCCATCTTTAACCTCTCTAATTTTAACTCGACCATTCTCAAACGTATGGCCGTTTCATCTTGCAGTCGCGTGCAGTCGATTATACCTTAACCCTAACAACCTGTTATTACGCTTCGGTTTCAGTGCTAGATATTTTTAAGGAGCTCCATTAAGAAGTCGGAGTTCTTTTCGACTTTCCGCATATCAACGTTATCGACGGTGTCGCTCGCCTCAGCGTAGCCAGCAGGTTTTCCACTCACCATTCCCACTAGATGAACTGCCTGGTATCCGCGCTTAGTCGCATAAGAAGCCGCGCTTTCCTGCCACAGAATGGGAGCAGAGGCCAATTTAACGCCCGTTGCCTGAGACGCCTTACGCAGATAACGCTTCATACGTGAGGAAGGCTTCGAGGGCTTCAGATCGCCCTCAGCATCGACCAGCGTAAGATCGCCACCGCCAAGCGAATCGACCTCGACGATAAACGCCCCCTTGAGCTCATGCTCATGCTGCGCCAAGAACGTCTTGATACCGGCATTTCCAGACAGCTCAGAGCCAAGAGCGACAAACCATACCTCTGTTTTGATCTCAGGGTTGCGGAACTTGTATATCTGCTCGAGCTCTTCGTCGACCACGGCGTCGCCTTCCGCCGACGCAGCAGCAACCGCGGAGATTTCCTCGGAGTTCAAATCCCCGTTCTCCATGCGACGCAACGAAAACGCTCCGCCATGCCATTGACGCATCGGACGATTGACCTGAACATCATCAGCATCATCAACGGAGCGATAGCCGTCCTGTGCTTCGTCGAATTCACCCATATGGGCATCAAACCCCTGATAATCATCCCCATCGATTTGGCTATAGGGAGGGAATGCCTGGGTGGCCCCTGCGTAGACTGCGGTCTCAGAGCCGCCTTCAGACTCACGGGACGAGCTCTCGTCATAAGCCGCACCATCATCATAGCTCCCTCGATCATAGGAGCCATCCTGGAAGCTCTCCCAACCGCCACGAGCGCGTCCGACGGCGCGGGGATCGAACTCATCGTCGACATCCAGCCAATCCTTCGCCGACACTTCTTCTTCCGCCTTGTCGTGACGGAATTTATCGAGGAACCTCCTGAAGCGCGATTTCGGCATCTCCACGTAGCCGGGCCCCGCAATAGCTCCCGTCTGCGTGAAATCGGTATCGTATTCCGAATCATCTACGTCGTCGACGTACAAATCTTCCGAGTCGTCGTCAAGCGAGGCGCTTCTGACCAGCTCATCGGTCACGGGAGCAAACGCTCCAGTCGCGCCGGCGGTACCGAGCGCGGACTGCGCGGCAGAGGAAGCCTGATCTTGCACGGTATCGGCGGCCTTGATAGCACCCGACAAAGAAGGAAGCGTCACAAGCAGGGAAGAATTCTTCGAGCGCTCAACTTCGGTTTTCGCCTCGGCTTCAGAAGATGCAACCTGCGAAGACTCGCCTGCGGCTATGTCCGCCGATCCGATGGTGGGAAGCGTTCTCAGCAAGCTTTTTGCAGCCGTTTTTCCAGCAGTCTCAACATCTGCAAGAGGAGCACGTTGCTTAGCCTTGGCTATAACCGGCTGCTTCTCTCCGTCATCAGCGATGCTGGGAAGCAGAATCGGGCGTTTAGAGGCGCCCTGACCACCGAGACCAACCTGTCCATCGTTTACCTTACCGGTGGAGAAGGGGACTTCGGGCGAGATCTCCGTTACTGCCGGCTGCTGCACCGCCTCTTGCGCGACGGCATCATCCGCGACATCTTCTGAAACGAGCGTTCGCTGGTCAACAACACCCAGGCTGGTGATACGGGCATCTGTCGCGTCAACACGGTTCCCGGTCCTGTGCGTAATCGGGTTGTTGGCCACTTTCTCAGCTTGCACTTTGCGCGGATCCAGGAATGAGGGCATCGGGATGCTCGGCGTGTCGGGCTCCGCATCCAGACGGAATTGAGAAACGTCGATCGGGGGAGTCGCCATCGTTGCTGACGGATCTGCGGAAACGGAAGCAGCGGACACCGTCCGCATGGATTGTGCATTTGCGGAGGTCTCCTCAGAGCGACCCTCTGGGCCCTTAGGCGTGCTTAAGGCTTCTGGTTCACCGGCCGGTTGGCCAAAGCCCGCACTTGCCTGCATAGCTGCATGGCCCTCGAACGTATGCGCGGTTTGCCCCCCGCTTAGAGTCATCCTAGAGGCATTGTCCGCCGTTCCCGCCTGCTCTTCCTCCGGCGAAATGCTTTCGGGCACTTCCACGGGAGACATAACTGCAGTCTCCTCGTTCAACCGAGCTTCCGTCCCTTGCTGCTCCCTCCGTTCGGCAGCATCGCCGCGAACCTCAGCGTCTATGCTCTCAGACAGCTGCTCATTCTGGGTCTTTTGGGACGCATCTTCCGCTTCGGCGATATTCCACTGCGGCGCATGCACCTCATACGTAGCGTTGCGGGCAGCTTGATTCCCCTGAGCTGCTCGAGCCACGGCTCTAACCTCACGTTCCGCATCTGCCGCTGCTTGAGCGAACATGTCAGAACCCTCGGCCTCCACAGCCTCGAATGCAGCCGCATATTGCGAGCGTTGCGCAGGCTTCTCTCTTTTGGTCGACTTTTTCGCTTTCTCCTGAGCTTTCTTGAACCAATCGGGAACCGCGGCTGACGGCTTCGATTCGGCAGCAGGAGAGACGGTCTCCTCTTTCTCTACCAGCTCCGCCGCAGCGGCCGCTGACTCCATCTCCGCTTCGTCATCCGCCAGCCCTGGCAGGACAATATCTTCATGGGAAAGCTCCGACGGTTCTTCGTTGACAAAGGACTCGCTGAATTCATAGGCGTTGCTTTCCTCAGCAGCCTTTGCCTTTCGGGCCTCTTCCTCCGCACGAGCATTCAGCACCTCGAGGTTTCGTTCCACCTCTTCAGGCGACATCCCGCTGACAGGCTTCCCCGAAAGAGCAGCTATGGCAGCCTTCGCGGCATTAAGATCCTCTTCAGAACCAGACGAGTAGACGAATTCCGCACCTTCAGGCACCAATCCGGAATCGATAGCCTCTTGCTCGCCATGCATGCGAGCCTCTTCATACTCAAGAAGCTCAGCTTCACTCATACGGCCACGCCCAACTCGGCTTGCGACATCCAGCAACGCAGCAACACCTGAAGAGTTCGCGTTTGCACCCTCGCTATACGCCGCTGACCTATGAAGCGCCCCCAGAGCAACCGGCACGGCGCTTAAAATCAATGCGATTACAACCAGAATCGTGAAGAAGCTTGCCAGAAACCCGCCCGAGGTTCCAAGCGCATTCTTGATCAGCAGCAAAAACGGCATGGCAACTATTGCAGCCGATACGGCCTTGATGACCACGGGCATAAATTGCACGAATGGAGAAACGAGCTCTTGGCGCACCTTTCCGGTGTCGTAGTGGGCGATCACGACCACCTTGCGCTTGCGTGCGGCGCCTTCCTGGTCGGAACCGGGTTCGTACTTCGCCACCACATTTTGACTCACGCCTTTTCCAAGCACGCTAGCTAAAAGCGGATGACCGAGAACGTCGGCCACCAGCAAGCCAGCGCCCACAAGTGCGCCGACAAACCAAACTGCTCCAAGTCCTGGAATTATGAGCGCAAGAAGGGCAAACAACGCCGCAATGCCGCCATAAATCATTCGGGGAATTTCAGGATCAACGATTCCCTCGATGTCCTCTATCGCAGCAGGAAGCCCTGCCTCCTTCTGGAACTGCTCGGTAATGTAGAGAGCAGCTTTTTGCTCTTCCTCAGTACCTGACGGATGCGGCCCTATATCTTGCGATAGGTATTCGATATGCTCTTTTATGTCCGGCATACTTTTGCCTTTCGTTTCTATCTCTGCAGCAAGGCATACATTCTTGAAGTATACGCTATTTATTCGCCTGCCCCCAAATACGCACGAATCACCGTATCGCTTGATCCTGCCTGCGATCGTGCTGCTTTATAAGCGTTGATGGTGACGGCGTTATCCTCGCTGAACGCCGTCTGATACATTTCCGCTGGATACGCCGGCAACTTTAACGCCAACTCCGCCGCTTGCGTTTCAGATGCGTTGTAGGCATCATTCTTCGCGATCGCCTCTTCCTTGTCCTTGTCCAGCAATGCATTGTTCGAATCGATCGCATACCCCATCGATTCCATGCGCTTATCTATATAGGCCAAAACGTCAGTCAATTGAACTTGAGGGTGATCAACCTGCACTTGCTCCATTTTCGAGCGCGCATTTTTAAACCGAGTCAACGAGTCCTCGTATTTGCTCTTCGATTCCTCAACCTCATCCGACGAAGTGAGTTTCGAGGCGTCCTTCACCAAGGAATCCGCCTCTAATACCGCTTGCCAAGCCGCACTGTAATCACTGGTCCCGTCAATTGCTTCTTGCGACGCCGCAAGAAGCTCCGCCCCTTTCGTCAGCATTACCTGGCGGGCATTGATTGACGAGATGCACTCATTAGCAGCTTTTCTTGCTTGTCCGTCGAATAAATTTTCGGAGGGAATCTTTGCCGTTTCCTCTGCTGCGCTCAACACCTCTTGAGCGTGAGACATCCCCTCGGTAACCTTTGCGCGTACTGCCTTGCTGTCGCTCGAGAATGGATCGTTCATGATTTCGTCCAACTTCATAACGACATTATCGGCCTCGTTTATCTGCTGCAATGCTTCAACAAGCATTGCTTCATATCCTTGCTGTTCAGTAGTTTGCACATGCCAAAGCCACGCAGCACCAACC
>CAVHXL010000026.1:0-697 GCA_963639885.1 bacterium
GCAAGGCGAGGCTGCGACCACCGCCGATGGATCGGCGGGCGCGGTAGCCTCATCGGCTGCGAGCGCATCATCCGCCGAAAGCGAAGACGCATCGGATGCGGCGACGGCTGCTGGCGACGCCTCGTCCGCCACCGACGCCGATGCCCTGGCTCAAACCGGGCGCGCAGCCTCGACCGACGCCATCGTCGCCGCCGCGGCAGCCGCATCCGATGAGGCCGCCGCCGCGGCGATCTCCGCCGGCGTTTCGCCCGCCCGCGCCGCCGCGTCCGCCTCCGAAGAGCAAACCGACGATGCCACCGGCCTTAACTACGTCGTCAACGATGACGGCACCGTCACCATCACCGGGCACGCCTTCGACCTGGCCGGATCGCTTACCATTCCCGCGACCATCGACGGCAAGGCCGTCACCGCCGTCGGTGACGGGGCCTTCCGCCGCACGGGCATCACCTCCCTCACGCTTCCCGCGGGCGTCACCTCCATCGGCAAGGATTCCTTCTACGCGTGCCTGTCGCTGTCGAAGGTGAGCTTGCCGGAGGGTCTGACCTCCATCGGCGAGCATGCGTTCTACTCCTGCCTCGCCCTGTGCGACATCGAGCTGCCCTCCACGGTCCGCAGCTGGGGCGCGCGCATCTTCGACGCCTGCGCCGCCCTTGAGCGCGCAAGCTTCGCCGACGGCGCCACCTGCACGGGCGAGGAG
>CAVHXL010000026.1:707-15774 GCA_963639885.1 bacterium
CGCCTGACCTCGGTTGATCTGCCCGATTCGATCACCGAGATAGCGAAGGGCACCTTCCTCGATTGCGTGCGCCTGACCGCCATCGACATGCCGGCCTCGCTTGAAACCTTGGGGGAGGAGGCCTTCTCGGGCTGCAACCGCCTTGACAACCTCACCTTCCACGCCAAGCTCGCGCAGGTGGGCGATCGCGCCTTCTACAAGATCGCCGAGCGCGGACATGTGCTGTTCGAGGGCGATGCGCCGGAGTTCTCCCAGGCCGCTTTCGAAAAGCTGTGGGCGACGGTCACCTATTCGCTCGAGCGCGCCGGCTGGGATGAGGCGACCGTCAAAAAGCAGGAAAACGGCGGCTGGTTCGGCTCCTACGACATCACGTGGGACCCCATCTCCCATGTCGATACGTGGGACGAGGGGACGATAACCACGCAGCCGACCTGCCTCGAGCCCGGCATGAGCCACCATGCGTGCACGCACGAGGGCTGCACGAACACCTATGACGAGGTGCTGCCCGCGCTTGGGCATGACATCGTCGACGGCGTTTGCACCCGTTGCGGCGCGAGCTATCTCAAGTACGAGCTGACCGATGCCGGAACCGTCACCATCACGGGCGTGGCCGCAGGTTACACGGGCCCGGTCGACATCCCCGCCGAAATCGAGGGCGCCCCGGTCGCGGCCATCAAGGCCGCGGCGTTTCGCTCCTGCGCCGGCATCACGCAGGTGACGGTGCCCGCGAGCGTCTCCTCCATCGGCATGGCGGCCTTCCAGGGCTGCACGTCGCTTGCGAAGGTCGAGCTCGCCGAGGGGCTCCAAAGCATCGGCGGCTTCGCGTTCGAGGGTTGCCGTGCGCTTGAGGCGGCGTACGTGCCGGGTTCCGTCACCTCCGTCGGCACGGCGGCGTTTCAGAACTGCATCTCGCTGCGGTCGGTCACCTTCGCTCCGGGGTCGACGGCCATCGGCCAGACCATGTTCCAGGGCTGCATCGCGCTTTCCGCGGTGAGCATCCCCGCCTCCATCACCTCCATCGGCGCTTCGGCGTTCAACAACTGCACGGCTATCGCATCCGTCACGCTTGCCGAGGGCCTCTCCGCCGTCGGCCAATCGATGTTCGAGAACTGCACCGGCATCACCTCGCTCACGCTCCCGAAAACGCTGACCTCCTACGGCGCGGGCGCCTTCAAGGGCTGCACGGGGATCACGTCGCTCATGCTGCCCGAGGGGCTTTCCGTCCTCGGCGAGTCCGCCTTCGAGAACTGCACGGGCATCACGTCGCTTGCGCTGCCCGCCTCGCTTACCGCTATCGGCGCGGGCGCCTTCAAGGGCTGCACGGGGATCGCGTCGCTCACGCTTCCCGAGGGGCTTTCCGCTCTCGGCGAGTCCATGTTCGAGAACTGCACCGGCCTCAAGGCGGTTGCCGTGCCCTCGACGATCGCCTCGTTCGGCGCGAACGCCTTCAAAGGCGCCGCCGGCCTCGAATCGATCAGCCTTGCCGAAGGGCTTCGCGTCGTCGGCGAGGGCGCTTTCCGCGATTGCAAGCTCATCGCCGCGTATTCGTTCCCCGAAAGCCTTGAGGAGGTTGGCGCGTATGCCTTCTATGGGACGGGCAGCTACTCCGCCAACGGCAACAAGACGTTCGTTCTGACGATCCCCGCATCCCTCAAGCGGGCCGGCGATTACGCCTTCGGCGACAACAAGCAGATATGCAAGGTGGTCGTCGAGGGGAACACCGAGCTTGGCGTCGGGGTGTTCTCGAGCTGCTACAACCTGATGGAGGCGAAGCTGCCCGACAGCCTGGAGACCATCCCCGAGAAAGCCTTCAACGGCTGCCGGATCGCCACGATCAACTGGCCGGCGTCGCTCAAGACCATCGGCGCCTCGTCCATGATCGGCACCGTGATCACCGCTTTGGTCATCCCCGAGGGCGTTGAGACCATCGGCGACGGGGCCTTCAAGGGCACGACCCTTGAAACCGTCACGCTCCCGCAGAGCATGCGCACGATCGGCAACGAGGCGTTCATGGGCTGCCGGCAGCTTGAGAGCATCGATCTGGGCGGCGTGGTCACCATCGGCGACGGGGCGTTCCAGGCGTGCGAGGCCGAGGCGTTCAACTACGTCGAGCTGCCCGATTCGCTGGTCTCGGTGGGAACCGCGGCGTTCTCCGAATGCTACAACCTGGTTGGCATCAAGCTCTCCGAGAAGCTGACGAGCCTGCCCGCCCAGCTGTTCTACGACGACTGGAACCTC
Organism: bacterium; assembly: GCA_963639885.1. Classification (GTDB taxonomy): domain Bacteria; phylum Actinomycetota; class Coriobacteriia; order Coriobacteriales; family Eggerthellaceae; genus Senegalimassilia. Next base: position 2,946 of record CAVHXL010000026.1, read on the forward strand.
GCGACCATCGTCATCCCCGCATCGGTGACGGACTTCGCCATCTCGGCCTTCTCCCGCTGCAGCGCGCTGACCTCCGTTCGCTTCGAGGGCCACATGCCCACGTTCTCCGGCGCGGTGCCGGGAAGCACCGCGGCCAACCCGACGCTTCTGTACTACTATCCCGCAAACGACGTGACGTGGGACGCCGTCGCCGTGCTCGGCTACACGAACTGGATCCCCTACGATCATCTGCACGATTGGGTCGTCGCCGACATGATCGAGGAGCCCACGTGCACGCAGGCCGGCAAGGCGGTGTATCGCTGCACGCACGATGGCTGCACCGATACGAAGACCGACATCGTGCTGGCGCTGGGGCACGACTTCGACGACAACGGCGCCTGCTCGCGCTGCGGGTCGTATTTCCTGAGCTGGTCGAAGCTTCCCAACGGGACCGTCTCCATCGACGGCATATCCGCGTACTACGAGGGCGTGGTCAAGATCCCGGCCACCATCGGCGTGCACACGGTGTCGACCATCTCCGACTTCGCCCTGGCCAACAACGACAAGATCACCGGCGTGGTCATACCCGCCTCCATTCAAAACCTCGGCAAATCCATCTTCAAGAACGACACCGCGTTGACGTCGGTGACGTTCGCCGAGGGCACGACGCAGGTGGGGGAGTCGATGTTCTCGGGCTGCACCGCGCTTGCCGATGTCGAGCTTGCGGAAACCATCTCCTCCATAGGGGCGCTCGCGTTCGAGGGCTGCACCGCGCTTGCCAAGGTGTCCCTGCCGTCGTCGTTCGCGAAATCGACCGAGATCTACCACTACACCCAAAACGACACCGTGCGCGTGCACGACAGCTCGGGTATCTTCCAGGGCTGCACGTCGCTTGCCGAGGTCAGCCTGCCCGAGGGCCTCACCTATCTGAGCTGGGACATGTTCCGCGGATGCACCGCGCTTGAGAAGGTGCGCGTGCCCTCGACGCTGACCCGCATCGACAGCGGCGTCTTCCAGGGCTGCACCGCGCTTGCCCAGGTGGAGATCGCGCCGGGCGTGACCAAGCTCGGCGATGAGATGTTCCGCGACTGCACGGCGCTTTCCAAGATCGTCGTTCCCGACAGCGTGGCCAAGCTCGGCGATGGCATCTTCAGGGGCTCGGGCGTCGCCGACGTCACGCTGCCTGCGCAGCTGGCGGAAATCTCCCCGTTCGCGTTCTACCAGTGCGCAGCGCTCGAGCAGATCTTCCTGCCGGAGCACCTTGAGCGCATCGCCGAAAGCGCGTTTTTGGAATCCGGCCTGACATCGATCAAGACGCCGTCGACGTTGAAGGAGATCGGCGCCCAGGCCTTCGCGCGCTGCCCGGGGCTTACCGCGGTCGAGCTCAACGAGGGCTTGACCTCCATCGGCGGCACCGCGTTCTACTACGCGAGGAACCTCGCCTCGATCAAGCTTCCGAGCACGCTTGCGCAGATGGGTTCTTCCGCCTTCAGCGACTGCTATGCCCTGCGCACCATCGAGCTGCCGGCGGCGCTCAAGGAGGTTCCCTCATCCGCGTTCCGCGATTGCAAGGGCTTGGAGTCGGTCGCCTTCGCCAACGGGGCCGCCCCCGTGAGCATCGGCGAGGGGGCGTTTCGCGGGTGCGAGGCGCTCTCCTCGGTGCCCCTGCCCGCCAGCGTCGAGATGATCGGCGAGGGGGCGTTTCGCGGCTGCAGCGCGCTTGCGGGCATCACCCTGCCGGAGGGGTTGGAATCGATCGGCGCCTCGGCGTTTTACGAGGCGGGGCTTGAGGCCATCACGGTTCCGGGCGGCGTGAGCGAGATCGGCGAGAGCGTGTTCGCGCGTTGCGGGAAGCTTGTTCGCGTGACGCTTTCCGAGGGCATCGAGCAAACGGCGCCGTTCATGTTCAACGCCTGCTCGTCCATCACCTACATCGATTTCCCCCAGTCGTTGCGGACGCTTGCCGAGGGCACCTTCGCGCGCTGTTCCGCGCTTGCCGAGGTGACCATTCCCGACGGGTGCCAGATCATCGGAGCCTACACGTTCCTCGAATGCAGCAGCCTGGTGAACGTGTCCCTGCCCGACACCGTGACCGAGATCCGCTATCAGGCCTTCATGGGCTGCTCGAAGCTCGAGAACGTGCGCCTGTCGAAGGCGCTCACGTTGCTGGTCGCCTCGTCGTTCGCCGATTGCGTGTCGTTGGCGAGCGTGACCATCCCGGCGAGCCTGCGCGAGTTCAACAACGCTTTTTGCAACTGCCCGGCGCTGCGCGACATCATCTTCATGGGCAAGACGCCCAAGTTCTCCTCCGATGCGCTCTCATCCTTGCATGACCTCACCGTGCATTACCCGCTCATCTCGAGCACGTGGGACGAAGCCGCGCAAAGCAGCTACGGCGGCTACAACATTTACTGGACGGGTTATGGGCACGATCACGACTACGTCTACACGCGCATTCAGGAAGCTGATTGCACGCATGAGGGAATCGTGCGTTGGACCTGCACCATCTGCGACTTTTGCGAGGACCATACCGAGCCGGCGCTCGGGCATTCGTTCGATTCCGAGGGGACATGCACGCGTTGCGGCGCGAGCATGTTCACCTACTCGGAGGCTGCCGACGGCACGCTGACCATCACGGGGCTCAACGATTTGCCCGATGCCCAGAAGTCGCATTTCGCGAACCTGCGCATCCCGGCGATGATCGGCGGGAAGACCGTTGCGGCCATCGGCGCCGGCGCGTTTGCCGGCGAGAGCTTCATCACGAAGATCAGCCTGCCCGACACGCTGCGCACCATAGGCGCGTCGGCGTTTCGCGGCTGCAGCGCGCTTGCGCAGGCGGTCGTGCCCGAGGGCGTCACCTCCGTGGGCGCCGCCGCCTTCGCCGATTGCCCGAGCCTTTTGGCATCGTCGCTGCCCTCGACGCTGGCCTCCGTTGCCGATGAGCTGTACCGGGGCTGCCGGTCGCTCTACCGCGTCGACATCCCCTCGGGCGTGACCTCCATCGGCAAGCTGGCGTTTGGCGAATGCTCGTCTCTGAGCCGCTTCACCGTTCCTTCAAGCGTGAAGTTCATCTGGGACCGCACCTTCGAGGGCTCGGGGATCACATCGGTGTCGCTGCCCGAGGGGCTTGTGACCATCGGCGGCGGGGCGTTCGCGTATTGCTCGAAGCTCACTGCGGTGGTGATCCCCGATTCCGTGACCTCCTTGGGCACGGCGACGCTTTCCACGGGCACCTCCGTGGGCGTTTTCCAGGGCTCGGCCATCTCCTCGGTGCATCTGCCCGCATCGCTGACGTCTTTGCCGGCGCAATGCTTCTCAGGCTGCGGGAACCTCTCCGACATCGATATCCCCGATTCGGTGGTCACCATCGGGTCGAAGGCGTTCGAGGCGTGCTCGAACCTGCAGAGCGTCACCATGGGCGACAACGTGCTCGAAATCGGCTCGGGCCTGTTCAGCAATTGCACGAAGCTCTCGTCGATCAGGCTGTCCACCTCCATCGAGGCCATCCCCTCGAGCACGTTCGAGTACTGCTATGCGCTTGAGACGTTGACGTTGCCGAACAAGGTCGGATCCATCGGCTCGCGGGCTTTCCGCTATTCGGGCTTGACGTCCATCGAGCTCCCGTCGAACCTGACCTCCATCGGCACCCAGGCATTTCGCGGTACCTCGATCGCGGCGATCACGTTCCCGCCTTTGCTGGCCGTCATCGATGCGCGCGCGTTCCAGGAGTGCTCGAATCTGAAGCTCATCTACTTCACCGGCAACGCGCCGTACCTGGGTTACGAGTCGGGTCATCTGCCGCCGAGCTACGGCGACGGCGACCCGAACAAGAACGAGGGTAGCTTCTCGAACGTGACGGCCACGGTGTACTATCCGGGCGACAACGCCACCTACACCAAGCCGGTTACCTACACTGAGAACGTTTTTGGAACCTTGACCTCGGGAAAGCCGGTGACGCAGTATCAGGGTGATGGCTTTTTGACCTGGATCCCGACGAAGAAGGACTACGTCCCGCCCGATGACGGCAGGACCGACGACGACAAGCCCGACGGCGGCGGGGGAGACAAGCCCGGCGGCGGCGACAAGCCTGACGGCGGCGGGGGCGGCGGCAAGACCGACCCGGGCGATGATGCCGGCGGTGACAGCGACAAGAACGGCACCGATCCGAACGGCGCGGGCACCGACCCGAACGCGGACGGCACGACGAGGGGTCCCGCCGACAGCGGGAACGCGGGCGGCAACTCCAGCGCCGCCGAGTCGACCCAGACGACGCTCGCGGCGAACTCGGCCCCGGCCGCCTCTGCGGCGCAAGCTTCGCTTCAGGCCGATGCGACGGCGATCTCGTCCGAGAGCGTCGCCGCCATGCACGACCGGTCGTTGTCGCTGCGTCGGGTCCTCGACGAGGCCGAGGATGCGGCCGCTCCCGTCGCGCAGGCGGCGGTCAACGTGCTGCCGTGGCTGTTGCTGCTGGTCGGCCTTGTTGCCCTTGGCGCCTTGACCAAGTATGCGCGCTATCGGTGGGCCCTGGCGGGCCGCAGGCGCGACGACGACGGCATCGCGGGCGGCAGCAGCGGCGGCGCGGGCGGCAGCAGCAGCGCGGATTCGCGAAACGACGTTCGATAAAGGCGACGGAAAGATTCGAGACAAGGAGAACGACACATGAATTCACAGGTACTCAGCGACGCCATGCGGCAGATCGTGAGCGTCCTGCAGACGCCCGTCATCGTGGTGCTGCTCGCGATGCTGGCCATCTCGGTGGTGTTCGTCGGCATCGCGCTGGTTGAATGGCTCGTCGAGGGCCGGCATCTGCGCGTGAACATGCCCGCGCTCATGGACGACCTGAAGGGCGCCGCCGATTCGGCCGACCTGCGCGCCCGCATCAACCGCAGCGGCTTGCTCGACGCGCAGAAACGCGTCCTGGTGAGCCTGACCGAGCACCCTGAGTTCAACGAGCGCGAGCGCGAGGCGTTGGCGGTTCGCTTGCTCGAGCAGGAGCAGGCACGCTATGACCTGCGTGTGACCTGGACGAACACGCTCTCTAAGCTCGCTCCGATGTTCGGATTGATGGGTACGCTCATCCCGCTCGGCCCGGGTCTCATCGCGCTGGGGCAAGGCGACACGCAGACGCTTTCAGCCTCGTTGCTCATCGCGTTCGACACGACGGTTACCGGTTTGGTGGCCGCCGCCCTGGCGCTGCTGGTCTCGACCGCGCGCAAGCGGTGGTATCGCAACTACATGACCATGCTCGAGGCGCTTGAGGAACTGGTGCTCGAAGAGGAGGCCGGCCGTGCTGGGCGCGCGTAGGCTGTCGCGACGCTCGAGCGTTGCCGAGGAGGAAATCGACCCGATGAGCTCGCTGGGCAATCTGGCCGACGCGATGCTGGTCATGGCGGTCGGGCTCATGCTCGCGCTGGTGAGCGCCTGGCAGCTTGACATGGCCGATATCCGCGCCGACGTGCAGCTGGCCGACAAGACGCAGGATCTGGATATCGATTCCGATGCCAACTCGCCGGAGCTCTCGCAGTACGGCCTGTCCGAATACGGCAAGGTGTTCGTCGACGAGGACGGCAACTACTACATGGTCGAAAGCAAGGAAGAGCAGGCAAGCGAAGGCTAAAGCGCGGCCGGCCTGCTCGTCGGCTTGCATCAAGGTGGAACGCCGCGCCCCGCGCCCGGTGACCCGCGCCGGTGTTGCGCCCGGTGGCCCGGAACCGCGTCCCGTGCCCGGCGTCCCGCCCCGTCTCGCCCGGAGTTCCGCCCGACCCATCCTGCGCCCGCCGCATCCCCTTTCCTGAAACTTGCCTGAAATCAGCCTTGATCGCGTATTATTCGCGCGTGATGCTACAATGAGATCGATATTGGTTGCGGACGGCCCCGTCGGCCGCCCGTCTGCATGAGAATTGGTTATCCAGCATGAGTGAGCGCATACCGTCGTTGTGGACCGGCCGCGAGAAGTTCTTCCTCGTCACCACCATCGTTTTCGTTATCGCGGCGGCTGTCGGCTTCGGGCTGTGGCGCACGTCGTTGGTGCCCGAGGGCAGCGCGGCGAAGGTGGGCGATACCTACGTCACCGAGGCGGACGTCGCGACGTCCATCGACCAGTACCGCGCCTCCTACGGCCTGACGGACAACACGACCTTCGCCAGCGCCCTCGCGCAGCAGGGCTATGACGCCAACAGCTTCCGCAGGAAGATCATCGACGACAAGGCCACGGCCATTCTCGTCGACGCCCGCGCGAAGGAGCTGGGGCTGGTGCCCACCGACGACGAGATCAACGCGAAATACGACTCCATGAAAAGCGGCATGTCGTTCGGCAGCGACGAGATCTGGCAGCAGACGCTCGAGCAGTACGGCATGACCGAGGAGGCCCTGCGCGATCAGGTGCGCATCGGCCTTGAGAAGCAGGCGCTCTACGAGGCCGAGGTTGAACGAGGCACGGCTTCGGACGCCGATGCGCTTTCCTACGCGCAAAGCCAGCTTGCCGGCGTCACCCAGAAGCACTTCTACCGCATCATGTTCACCGGCGATGACGCCTCCGCGCGCGCCCATGCCGCCCGCGCCGAGCTCGTGAGCATGCGCGATGGCGGCACCCTCTCGACCGAGACGTTCTCGCAGAAGGCTCGCGAGATCTCCGACGAAAGCGACGTCGCCCAGACGGGCGGCTCGTACGCTTGGGCCGTCGAGCTTTCCTCGGATACCGATCTTTCAGAGGTTGCCAGCTCGCTTTCGGTGGGCGAGCTTTCCGAGGTCGAAAGCGTTTCCGCGGAAGCGGCAACGGTCATCCTGTATTGCGATACGTCCTACACGTTCCCCAGCTCAAGCGATATCTCGTCGCTTAAGGCCTCCGATGTGCCCGAGAGCCTGTGGACGCTGGTGAAGGACCAGGCAAGCGAGACGTTGTGGCAAAGCCAGTGCGCGGCGTACCTTTCCAACTTGCTTATGAACGGGCAGGTCACCTACTATCCGATGCCCGCGAACGCGAGCTACAACATTCCGATCGCCGTCTCGTCGTCCAGCGATTCGGCGAGCGCGACCGCCTCGGGTTCTGCCGCGGCAAGCGCTTCCGGAAGCTCGAGCGGCACCTCGGCAAGCGCCTCCGCAACGAGCGGATCCGCTTCGACGAGCACGAGGTAGCGCGCGCAGAAGGGGGAATATGCGCAACACCGGGGGAAACAGACGAACAGGGGTATTGACGAAGCCGCGTTGCGCTATCGTCGCAGCTGTCGCGTGCGCGATGCTGGTTGCCTCTGCCGCTGCTGGCGCCTTGCGCGTCGCCACTCCCGCGAACCCGCCTGCCGACGCCGCCGCCAGCGCCGACGCGCCCGCCGTCGCCGACCTCTCCCCGGCTGGCGCCTCCGCCATCGCGGGATTGGCCTTCGCCGACGACGCTTCCGACGCCGAAGGCGACACGTTCGAGGTCGATAACCTTACCTACCAGGTGACCTCCGTCTCCACCGGCGCCGATGCGGGCACCGTGACGTTGACGCGCGTCGCGAAGCAGGTCGCCGGCACGCTTGCCGTTCCCGCGTCCGTCACCTCGCCGACGACTGGCCGCGTCTATCGCGTGACCTCGCTCGAGTTCGGCGCGTTTCTGAACTGCGCGTCGCTTTCCGAGCTGTCGCTTCCGGCAACCATCGAAAGCTATCGCTTCCTGAACAGCTTCATCACCGGCAAGATCGATACGTGCTTTTACGGTTGCACGGCGCTTGCCTCCGTCAAGGTTGAGGACGGATGCCCGGCCCTGATGAGCATAGATGGCGTGCTTTACGCGAAGGGTCCCTCGGGGCTGCCCGCCGCGCTTTTGTGCTATCCGCATGCCAAATCGGATTCACCCACGCTTGAGGTGCCCGCCACGGTGCATACCGTCGTACCGTATGCTGCCTACGGAAACGCTTCGCTGACCAGCGTTTCCTTTGCTGGCAACCTTGTCGGCGACGCCGTCGCCTACGATGCGGCCGGCACGCAGCATACCTCGTTCGCGGGCGGGATAGGCTCGAACGCGTTCGCGTCGTGCACCTCGCTCGTCAGCGTCGAGTTCGCTCATGGGACGAGAATCGGCGTTGCGACGGGCGTTTCCTCCTACGCCATTGGCGACAGCGCGTTCGCCGACTGCGTGTCGCTTGCCTCCCTCACCATCCCGGCCATCGAAAGCGCCACGCGCAAGGGCGACGCCTACCACACGTTCAGCGAGTACAATCCGGGCTCGAATCAGACCATCGGGACGACCGACATGTTCTACTCCGGTTTCGATGCGTACTGGCACAATGCCAAGGGCCCGGTCGCCCGCGGAGGCATCAACGACTCCGCTTTCCGAGGCTGCTCGAATTTGCGCTCGGTCACGTTCGCGACGGGAAACCCCAACGGAGCGTTTGCCTATTGGGAGGGCATCTCGACCATCTTCGCGGGATGCGACAAGCTCGAGTCGCTCGTGTTCGAGGGCGCGCAGTCGTATTGGGGAAATCCTTCCGCGTCGATGAAGAACGGCGCTTTCGTCGATGTGTGGACCGATAGCTCGACGGGCGACAAGGTGCTCGCGAACGTGCCCGCGCGCTATTACGCCGTCGACTACTACGCGACGGCAGACGATGCCGCGGCGGCCGACGTCGATGGTTCCGGGCGCCTGGCTCGGGTGGAATATGCCGCCGGCACCGCCATCTCCGCCATATCCTCCGGCGACGCTTCGCTTGCCGACGCCACCGTCGATCGCAGCCTGTACGCGATCACCGATTCGGATGGCGTTATTCCCGATGCGCGGCAGGTCGCCGTCGAGGCGGGGCTTGGCGAGGGGGATTGGGTATGGAAGCTCACCGACACGCAGTCCCGGCGCGCCGCTCTGACCGATTCGTGCAAGGCGTACCTGGTCAACCGTAACGACCTTTCCGCCGGGCGCCTGGATGCGGCAGCTCAGACGGCGCTGTACCTGGCGTGCGACCGCAATCTGAGCCGCTCCGATCAAGGCGACTGCGCGTTCGACATCGCCCGCTATACCGCGGGAACCTCCTATCGCATCGAGGCGCTATCCGGCGAGCAGGATCCGTGGTACAGCTACGACGCGTCGACCGGCGGCTTCCTGGATCCCTTCGTCGTGCAGGCGGCCGACGGCACGGTGCTTTCCGAAGACGATTGCACGATCACGTACAAAACCTACGATGCCGACACGGGCGCGCTGGTGGAATCGTCGCCCGCGATGGGCACCGGCGCTTACCTGGTGTGCATCGCGCCCCGGGACGGCAGCGCCTACACCGGCGAGCTTGAGGAATGGATCCTCGTGAAAACTCGCGTGGGGAAGGTGGTGTCGGGCTTCTCCGACAAGGTCTCGGGCACGGCGAACGCCGCGCGGCATGTGTATTCCCAGACCAGCTCGCTGGATTTTGCGGGCAAACCCTACTCGGTCACCGTGGGCGCCGCCGACGGCGCCGGTGCGCTTATCGCGGCGGGCTACGCCGGCCTGGTCGGGGGAGCGGTGAACGCGGACGATTCCGCTTCGGCGAGCTACGGCTTCACCATCAACCCGTCAAGCGCGGCCGACGGGCAGGCGAACCCCAAGGTTTCCTCGACGGTGTTCTCCCGCACCGATTCGGACGGGGCCATCGAGCCGGCCGAGTACGCGGTGATGTGCTATCGGGCGTTCGAGAGCCGTCGGGCGAGTTTGGGCGCCTCGGCGAGCTCATACCCGTGGTCAAGCACCGCCGTGCTGGTGCCCTCGCTTTACGAGCAGTATTATGCCGCAGCCGCGAGCTGGGCTTACGCGATGCAGGCGCCGGTGTTCTTCACGAACGACGACGGGTCGGTTTCCGAGGACACGCTTTCGTGCTTGAGCAAGTTCTCGAACGTGGAGGTTATGGGGTCCGAGACTGCTTTGCCGGCCGATGACTACGATGCGCTTGCCGCATCTCTTGGGGATCAGGTGGGCCTCGCGCGCCTTGAAGGGGCCTCCGATACCGCTGGGGCGTTCTCGATCGCCGTTGCGGATGACCTTATCGCGCGCGGCGTGGCCAACGCGAGCTCGGTGGCCATCGTCGACTCCGTCCAGCCCGCCGATGTGGCTGCGGCGCTTATTTTCGCAGGTCATGAAAAGGGGATCACGATCACCGTGCTCAGCACCGCCGACGCGAAGCTTGCCGCCGAGTATCTGCATGCGAAATCGGGCGAGGTGGCGACGGTGCTGCTTGCCGGGCGTGGTGGCGATGCGTGCGCCGCGAGCCTGTCCTCGTCGGAATGGACCGGCTCGGCGTTCGGGGCCCTTTGGGAATCGGACGGCGTGTTCGCGAACGTCATGGCCACGCTCACGAGCGCGGTTGACGAATATGCGGGCATCGACATCAAGCGCCCCTCGCGCGATGGGGACAAGACCGACGACGATTCGGGCGATGGCGGCAGCGACGGCAACGACGACGGCAACGACGACAACGGCGACGACGACGGCGACGACGACGGGGGCAAGGACGGCTCCTCCGGCACCGGCGACGCGGCATCGGGCGATTCCTCGAATGATGGCGCCACGACCGCAACCGCGACCACGCAGGCCGCGGCGCGCACCGCCATCGAAACCTACAACAACAGCTCTGATTACGCCGTCGGCACCCGCGGCGCCTCTTCCGTGGCGGTTGACACCGCATCCGCCACGTCCGCAAGCGATCTCGTGGCAAGCGGCGGTGCCGAGGGCGCTTCGGACACCGACGACGATTCCTCGGCAGCCCGCGCGATCATGCGGGAGGCCGCGCCTCTCACGGCGAGCGTCCCGTTTCTGGCCACGATCGGCGTGCTGTGCGCGGCGGCGGCCCCGGTTCTGCGCAGGTGCAAATAGCATATGGCCCGGTTGCTCGACAGATTAAGGGCTCACGGCCGTCAAGACCGCAAGCCCGGCGCCCGTCCCGTTCATCTCGTCCCCCGCGCCGCGCGTCTGGTTCTCGCGTGCGCCCTGGCGGCGAGCTGCGCCTCGCTTCTGTGCTCATGTCGTCCGACCGACTTCTTCACCGAGGTCATCATCTCGCCGTTCGCCGACCAGGTTGACGAGGACAACCCGCAGCGCACCGTCATCAATTCCCCGGATGCCGAGCAAACCTCCGATCAGCTATCGGCGCTCGATTGGTCCGACGATGCCAGCCAGTCGGTCGAGGTCCAGAACGTCGTCACCTATTCGAGCGATCCGACCACCGATCTCATGGGGTACCGCTCGCTGTTCTCGCTGAACCCGCGCTTTTTGGGCGTGCAGTCAAGCGATGCGGTGCAGCTCGATTTCACCACCTCGTCGAGCGTTTCCGAGGACGACCCGGAAAACCCCACCGAGAGCGACCTGTCCCCGCAGCAGCGAAGCCAGCTTGAGGGCGAGGCGGCGCGGCAGCAGGGCGAGAAGCAGGCCAGCGAAGCCTCGGGCACAGGTGATGGCGAAGCGAACGACGGCACCGATTCGGGTGACGACGGCACCGACGGGAAGTCGGGCGGCTACGATGGTCCCCGCAAGATATACGACCCCAACAACGCGTTTTCCGAACCGCCTCAAGCTGACAAGATAGCCGCGTGCGGGCAGGCCGCCGTCATGGTGGAGGCGCTCGGCGGCGGCGGGGCCTTGGCGGCGATGGACGCGAGCACTTATCACGGCACGGGTTCGACGGCCTCAAGCTTCAAGGACGTTTTCGGCGACGAGCTTGCCGACGATTTCGAGGCGACGGCGCTTCTATGGTCGGGCGACGGTACCGCGCCTGAGAGCCTCACCGACGCCGAGGCTCTGGCCAAGGCATGCGGGACGGATGGCGTCATCGTGTACGATCAGGGCAAGGGCGAACTGGAGTCCCAGTTCAGCGCCGAGGCGCTATCCGTTTTGGACCGCGCCGGCATCACCTACATCCCCATCGACTTCAGCTCGGTGCAGGGCATGCTCGACGCGGCGAACGTCATCGGGAAGGTGCTCTCCTCAAGCGCGACGGCCTCCCAGGATGCCAGCGCGAACGCCGAGGCTTACTGGCAGCGCGTGAGCGATCTGGTCTTGGCCGCCTCCGGCTCCAACGGCGGCTCGCTTGCGATGGAGACCACCAGCAGCGACACGCGCCTGCTTTCCTCGTACAACTCGTGCCCGGTATCGTCGTACAAGACCACCCACGTCTACACCGCCATCGGCACCTCCTACGTGCAGGGCATCGGGTACAGCAACGGGGCCTACCAGCTCGACACGGAAAGCGGCATCCTGTTCGCGAACGGCTCGACGGCATCGCCCCTGTCGTTCTGGGCGCAGTCGGCGGGCGTGTGGGATCGTGCCGCGAGCTCGGGCAAGGTGCAGCTCAACAGCTCGAAGACGGCGACGGCCATGATCTACGGCATCTTCAGGGGTGCCTACTACAACAAGGACTTCTTCCTGAACAACACGGCGTCGCCCCAGCTTTCCCGCTGTGTCGACCAGGTGCTTTTGAGCACCGAGGACTCGAAGGGCGCCTCGGGCAACGCCAACCAGGGCGACGGCCTTGGCTCGGACGCTTTCCCGTACCTGATCGTCTCCGCATCGGGAAGTTATTCGGCCAGCCAGGTGAAGGCGTCCGTCGTCGCGCAGATGAACACGTGTAACCCGCTCAGCCCGTACTCGATCCTGCCGTGGAACCAGCAGTCGCCCAATATCGACACCTCCGCGGGCAGCGTCTTCTCGGTCATCGGGTCGACGACCGATGTCAGCAAAGGCAGCGTGTTCATGGATCAGGGCGTTTCGGCTGACGAAACCGTGCGCGCGAACCCCTGCGGGCTTTTGGGTTCGTGGACGGGCTGCTCGATGGAGTCGGTGCTCGAGGCGGTATGGCTCGCGCGCATTTACTCCGGCGTGCCCGCCAACAGCGATTACACGGCTCTGTGCAGCTACTCGGGG